>JAJDNC010000163.1 GCA_022340865.1 Gemmatimonadota bacterium | reverse complement strand
TGGCCGTGGTTCCGCGACCTGTACGTGGGACCGTACGGCATGATCACCCTGGGAATCCGCTATGCGGTGGCCATCATCCTGCCGCTGGTGGGCACTTTCTTCCTCTTCTTCTCGGTGTTGGAGGACTCGGGGTACTTCCCCCGACTGGCGCTGCTCGTGGATCGCCTGTTCAAGCGCATCGGGCTGTCCGGCCGGGCGGTGATCCCCATCGTGCTGGGCTTCGCGTGCGACACCATGGCCACCATGGTCACGCGCACGCTGGAGACCAAACGGGAGCGCGTGCTCGCCACGCTGCTGCTGGCTCTCGCCATCCCCTGCTCCGCCCAGCTCGGCGTCATCCTCGCCATCCTCTCGGGACAGCCGCTGGCCCTGGGCGTGTGGGCGTTCGCGCTCATCGCCACGTTCCTCGTCGTGGGTTGGCTGTCGGCCAGGTTGCTGCCCGGGGAGTCGGCGCCGTTCCACATGGAGCTGCCGCCGCTGCGGTGGCCGCGCGTGGGCAACGTGCTGATGAAGACGTACAGCCGCATGCAGTGGTACTTCCTGGAGGTGCTCCCGCTCTTCCTGCTGGCGAGCGTGATCCTGTGGGCCATGGACCTCACCGGCCTCTTCAGGGTGGTGGTCGACGGGCTGACCCCGCTGGTCCGCGCCCTGGGACTGCCGGCGCAGACGGCCACGGTCTTCCTCTTCGGGTTCTTCCGCCGGGACTACGGCGCCGCCGGCCTCTTCGACCTCAACCGCCAGGGGCTGCTGGACCCCGTCCAGCTCACCGTCGCCGCCGTCACGCTGACGCTCTTCGTGCCGTGCATCGCGCAGTTCCTCATGATGCTGAAGGAGCGCGGCTGGAAGACCGCCGTCGGGATGTTCGCCCTCATCACGCCCCTCGCCTTCGGCGTGGGCTTCGTCCTGAACATCGGCCTGAGGGCATTCGGATGGTGACGTGCGGCTTCTGCGGACACGAGTTCGAGGAGGACCGGGCCCAGCCCGCCTGCCGCGCGTGTCCCCTGGGCGCCGACTGCGGGCTCATCCGCTGTCCCAACTGCGGGTACGAGAACCCCGGCGTTCCCCGCTGGATCGCGTTCCTGAAGAAGAAGCTGGAGGGGGCTTCCGCCTCCGGGGAGCCCGAACGATGAACAGCGTGCTCCTCATCCTGCGCGCCGGACTCCAGGCGCTGAATCCGTGGAAGCAGTCGTGCCCCGGCGGCGAGCCCGTACAGGCGCAGCACAAATGCGAGCGCGCCTGCTGCCCCTCCCATCCCGTGACCACGCTGCCGGAGGGCGGTATGGGTGTCGTGTCGTGCCTCACCGATCCCGACCACCCCAAGGCCGCACGGCTGGCGTCCCTGGGGATCCTTCCCGGGATCCCCGTGACGCTGGTACAGCGCTATCCGGCGTACGTCCTGCGCCTGGGCTTCGCCGAGATCGCGTTGGACGAGAGTCTGGCGAGCCTGGTCCGGGTGATCACCGGGTCCGAGGCGGAGAAGGCGGACAAAGGCTGAGGGCCCCCGCAGGGCCGGGGGTCCGCCGCTTCGTGGAGACCGAGGCGGAGAACGCGGGCACCGGCCGAGGGGATCCCCTGAATCCCGCATAGGCGTGGCCCGTGCCCGTTGAACCCCGGTCGACCCATCCACGGAGCCCCATGCGTCTCGAGTCGTCATGGCGCCAACCCGGGTGGCTGGCGCGGTCCGGGGGGAATGTGCCGACCGAGGCCGCCGGCCCGGGTCGGCGTGATCACGATGACGCCGCACGCGGCGCCGGTGCCCTACGAGTTCGTCGGACAGGTGGAGCCGTACCGCCGCGTGGAGGTGCGCCCGCGGGTGGAAGGCATCATCGAGCCCCGTCCCTTCACGGAAGGAGCCATGGTCCACCGCGGAGAGCTGCTGTATCGCCTGGACCAGGTGCGCTACAAGGTGCCGGTGTGGGCGCCGGAGGAGTGACGCTCCCCTATCCCGGGAACACCTCCGCCAGCTTCTTCAGCCGCGCGAAGCGCTGGGCGCACCCGCGCCGGATGCCGTCCAGGTCCAGGTGCTCCACCTTGAACCGCTTCTGGCGCTTGAAGTACTCCACCGGGTCGGTGCCGTCGGGCTCGTCGTTGATGCGCCACCGCTTGCCCTCGAAGACCTCGTACAGGGGAAAGAGCCCCGAGCGCACCGCCAGCCGCACCAGCTCCACCGAGTCCGCGGGCTCGGACTTCCACCCCGTGGGACACGGCGAATGGATGAGCAGGAAGCTCATGCCGTCGGTGTCGAAGGCGTTCTGGAGCTTCCTCCGGAAGTCCGCCGGATGCGCCATGGAGAGCGACGCGGCATAGGGGATTCCGTGGGCGGCCATGATGCCGATGATGTCCTTCTTCTCCTCGGCCTTACCCTCGGGCGTGGTGGTGGTGCGGGCCCCGGGAGGCGTCGCCGACGAGCGCTGGCCTCCGGTGTTCCCGTAGATCTCGTTGTCGTAGCAGATGTAGATGATGCGCTCGTTGCGCTCGGCGGCGGCGGACAGGCTGGCCATGCCGATGTCGTACGTGCCGCCGTCCCCCGCCCACACGATGACCTGTCCGGACTCGTCGTTCATGTCCCGCACCGCGGCGAGGCCCGCCGCCACCGCGGGCGCCGACGCGAACGTGGTGTTCACGGTGGGCGCGCCGTAGCTGGTGGTGGGGAACGCGCCGGCGGTCACCGCACCGCAGCATGCCGGAACGGCCAGCATGGCCGTGTCATTGGCCTCCGCCAGGGCGCGCCCCAGCATGGTGAGGCCGATGCTCATCCCGCAGCCGCCGCAGTTGGTGTTCCCCGGCCGGAGGATACACTCCTCGGTGAGAGGGATCTGGGGAATCGACGTGAGGATACCGGTTCCCTCCGGCATGCCGCCTTCCTCGATGACGGTGCTCATGCCAACACCTCCTCTCTGCGGATGTCCGCCCATTCGGGTGGCCCCGCCTTCTCACGGGTGCCGAGATCGTCCAGCACGCGGTCCACGGTCTCCGGCGTCACATCGCCGCCGCCGATCCCCAGCAGGTAGTCCTGGATGACGAGATCCTCGCGGTGCCCCTGGAAGGCCGCCCGGGTGTCCTGCCACCAGACGCCCCCGAGCCCGGCGGCGTAGTCGCGGTCGAGGACTCCCACCCGGGATGCCGACGCACACGCGGTGCGCAGCGCCTCTTCGGGGAAGGGCCGGAACATGCGCATCTTCACCAGGCCGACCTTCTCTCCGGAGGCCCGCCGGCGTCTCACGACGTCGCGGGCGGTGGTGGCCACCGTGGCCGACGCCACCAGGATGGTCTCCGCGTCGTCCGTGTGGAAGGTCTCGATCGGCGCGCCGGGGTCACGGTCGAACACGTCCCTGAACGCCTGCCGGCACTCCTCGTAGACCTCGGGGACCCGGAGCATGGCCTCGTGTGCCTCCATGCGCAGCGTGGTCGTTGTGTCGGGCCACACCATCCCGCCCAGGGTCTTCGGGTCGTCGTGGCGCATGCGCTGCGGCAGGTCGAGCTCCGGCAGGAACTGGTCGGCCAGCTCCTGCGACGGAAGGTTGGTCTCCTGCTGTGTGTGGGACACGATGAACGCGTCCATGCTCACCAGCACCGGAAGCAGGATGCGGTGGTCCTCCGCCAGGCGGAACGCCATCAGCGTCAGGTCCGAGACCTCCTGGTTGTCCGAGCAGTAGAGCTGGATCCACGGGAAGTCGCGGAGCATGAGCGTGTCGCCCTGGTCCGACCAGATGTTCCACGGCGGACCCAGCGTGCGGTTGACCGCCACCATGACCACCGGCAGCCGGTAGAAGCCCGCCACCATGATGTTCTCCACCATGTAGGCGAGGCCGTTGGACGAGCTGGCCGTGAAGGCCCGGGCCCCGCCCAGCGAGGCACCGATGACCACGCCCATGGCCGAGTGCTCGCTCTCCACGGGCACCACCCGTCCCTTGGTGAAGGGGAACGCGGCGACCTTCTCGACGATCTCGGTCTGGGGCGTGATGGGATAGATCCCGCACGTCGCGCCGCGAGCGTTCCGGTTGGCCTCGCCGGCCACCGCGAGGGTGTACCCGGCGGCGTGGTTCCCGGTGACGATCTCCACAGGCATATGAGGTCTCCCTTCGTCAGCGTCCCATCCGACGAATCCGCTGGCATTCGTGCGCCGCATTCATCGGACGGAACACTCTACAGTTGGCTCATGAACACGACGTTGCGGGGGCACTCGGTGACGCAGATGCCGCACCCCTTGCAGTACGCGTAATCGAATACGAGGTCGTGGCCGACGCGCTTGAGCACGCCCTCGGGACAGTACGTCACACAGATGTCGCACTCGTTGCACACCCCGCACGAGAGGCAGCGCTTGGCCTCCGACGTGTCGGGGAGGCCCGCGTGGATCTCGTCGAACGTGGTGCGCCGGCGCGTGGGGGCGATGGCGGTGCCCGCCACGCCGCCCTGGCGCTCGAAGAGGTGCATCCGCAGGGCGTCGCTCTTGATGACCTCGTCATGCCAGACGTCCACGTCGGAGCGCACCCGGGCCCGGGCGTCCTCCACGACCACCTCGCCGGTGAGGGTCTGGTGGATGTGCAGCGCCGCCCGCCTGCCGCTGCCGATGGCCGCCGCGACCGTTCCGTCGTTGGTGGCCAGGTCGCCCACGGCATAGACCGGCGTCTCCAGGACGCCCAGCAGCTCGGCTCCTTCCCGCACCTCGGTGCCCTCGGGGAAGACCGCCATGTCCGGCGACTGTCCCAGCGCGAGGATGATGCGGTGGCATCCCACCTGGTAGTCGGACCCGGGGACCTCCACCGGGCGGCGCCGGCCGGAGGCGTCGGGTTCGCCGAGCTCCATGCGGCGGCACACCAGGTGGTTCTCCCCGCAGTCGCCGTCGGCCTGGGCCATCTGCTCGATGGACACCGGCTGGGTGAGGAAGTCGATGACGACGCCCTCCTCCAGGGCCTCGTCGATCTCTTCGGCGATGGCGGGCATCTCGTTCCGGGTGCGGCGGTACACCACCCGTACGGACTTCGCACCCAGGCGCAGGGCCGAGCGTGCGGCGTCCATGGCCGTGTTGCCACCGCCCACCACCACGATGTCCTCGTTGTCCATGCGCAGGTCGTGGCCGTCGCTGCGCACGCGGTCCAGGAAGTCGATGCCCTGGATGACCATGTCGGAGTCACCCACCCCCAGCCGGAGACTGCGCAGCTCCTGGAGGCCGGTGGCCACCAGCACGGCGTCGTGCGACCGCGCCAGGGTCAGGAGTCTCTCGCGGTTCACGAAGAAGCCGGTGACGGACTCCACGCCGAGGTCCAGGATGCGCTCGACCTCCTGGTCGAGGACGTCGTGGGGAAGCCGGAACTCGGGAATCCCCGTGCGCAGGAGGCCGCCCAGCGACGGTCCCGCCTCGTACATGGTCACGCCGTAGCCGTAGAGGGCCAGGTGATAGGCCGCCGCGAGGCCGGCGGGACCGGAGCCCACCACCGCGATCTGCTGGCCTCGGCGCTCGGCCGGAACGAGAGCGACCCTGCCCCGGTCCCCGGCGAGGCGCTCCAGCTGGCGTACGTTCACGGCCCCGTCAAGCTCGACGCGGTTGCACGACTGCATGCACGGGGCGGGACACACCCGCCCGCAGGTGGCCGGCAAGGGCGTCGTCCTCAAGAGGATCTCCAGCGCGTCGTCCACGCGGTCGTCGGCCAGCGCGTGCAGGAAGCCCTGCACGTCGTTGCCCGCCGGGCACACGTGGTTGCACGGGGGCACGTACTGCTGGCGTGCGGGCTGCTCGCTGGCCCACTGCCCGGTCTTCACCAGCGGAAGCTCTCCGCCGCCGCCGGTGAGGAACGTGATGGTGGCCGGCTTGGCGCCCGGACGTGCCGAGCCGTTGCTCGACGGAGCGGGGAGGCTCTCCGGCTTGTGGATCACCAGGGCGTTGTACGCGTCGGTGGCCGCTGCCACGTTGGCACCCCCGAAGCCCATCTCCTCCACAGCCTGGACCATCTCGGCCAGGGGGAACTCCAGCAGACGGGCCACGGCACCGGCCAGAGCCGTGTTCACGATGGGAACGGAGCGCGTCCCCAGGCCGTGCTCCCGCGCGATGGCGGTGGCGTCCACGGTGGCCACCACGTTCGTCGGGAAGTCCCCGGCGAAACGCTCCGGACCCTCGGGTGTGTTCAGGAGGATCCAGCCGCCGGGCTTCAGGCCCCCCAGGATCGCCGGCCCCACCAGCGTGGGGTCGAGCACCACGACGTGGTCGGGCTCGTAGATGAGGTTCCTGTTGGTGATGGGGTTGTCGTCGAAGCGGCAGAACGCCTGGACGGGAGCGCCCGAGCGCTCGGCGGCGTACAGGCCGAACGCCTGCACCGACATGCCCCGCAGGAACCGTGAGGTGGCGATGAGCTTGGCCAGGGTGACACCACCCTGCCCGCCCCGCCCGTGAATCCGGATCTCGACCATGAAAAACCCTCCTGTCGGGCAAAGGAGGGTCGACCGCAGAAGCGATCAGGCAGGCCCGGGAGTCACTTGGAGACGACCCCGTAAAATGGGGGATCGGACTCTAAATTGGAACGTTTCGGACTTTCAACGGGAGCCCGCAAAGCGGCAGATCCCGGACCGGGGGCCCAGCACACGGCGTTCGGGACGCCACCGACCCCCCTACATCCCCTCCAGCGATCGTCCCCCCCTTCCCGACGATCCTTCCGGAAGCCAACTTCGCCACCACGACGCGGCTACTCCTTTCCGGAAGGTCCTCTTGGATCACGACACCATCGCCGTCATCGACTTCGGGGGTCAGTACGCGCACCTCATCGCGACGAAGATCCGCCGCCTGGGCGTGCGCGCGGAGATCCGCCAGCCCGAGGACCCGGTGGAAGCCTACGAGGGGTACCGGGGCATCGTGATCTCCGGGAGCCCCAGCCTCTCGTCGCAGGGCGAGGACTCGGCCTACACCAAGGCGATCTACGACCTGGAGATCCCCATCCTGGGCTTCTGCTTCGGGCACCAGGAGATCGCCAAGCACTACGGCGGGGAGGTGCTGCACGGAGGCAGGGAGTGGGGCAAGGCGGACCTGCACATCCAGGGAGACCACCCTCTCTTCAATGGGCTCGGGACGGTGGAGCAGGTCTTCATGAGCCACTTCGATTCGGTGGCCTCGGTGGGACCGGAGTTCCGGGAGCTCGGCATGACGCTCACGGGGGAGGGCTCGCCCGAGCATCGCTACGCCGCCATCGCGTCGGACAGCCTGCGTCGCTACGGGTTCCAGTTCCACCCGGAGGTGGACGACACCGTGCACGGCGACGCCATGATCTCGAACTACGTCTTCGGGATCTGCGGCTGCCGGCCGTCCTGGAACATGCAGAGCTTCCTCGAGGAGGAGATCGGCCGGATCCGCGCCCAGGTGGGCGACGAATCCGTCTTCCTGCTCGCGTCCGGGGGCGTGGACTCCACGGTGGCGGCGGTGGTGCTGGGACGGGCGCTGGGCCCCGATCGGGTCCACCTCCTGCACATCGACAACGGCCTCATGCGCAAGGACGAGAGCGCCCAGGTCCTGGCCACCTTCTCCAAGCTCGGTCTGGACCGGCACCTGCTCTTCGTGGACGCCAGCGATCGGTTTCTGGAGGCGCTGGCCGGCGTGTCGGATCCCGAACGGAAGCGACGCATCATCGGGGACACCTTCATCGAGGTCTTCCAGGACGAGGCGGAGCGCCTCGGCATCACGTCGCACCTGTTGGCCCAGGGCACCATCTATCCCGACACCATCGAGACCGGGGGCACGCGCCGGGCCGACACCATCAAGACCCACCACAACCGGGTGCCCGTGGTCGAGGATATGATACGCGCCGGGAAGGTCGTCGAGCCGCTGGCCGAGCTGTACAAGGTGGAGGTGCGCGAGCTGGGCGGGCGTCTGGGGATCCCCCGCGACGTCCTCTGGCGGCATCCCTTCCCCGGTCCCGGCCTGGGGGTGCGCCTCCTCTGCAGCGAGGGCGAGGCCGACCGCCAGGACTTCGACACCATCGAGCCCGCCATCGCGGAGATGGCGGGACGGTACGGCCTGCGGGCGCTGGTGCTTCCCATCCGCTCGGTGGGCGTGAAGGCCGACCTGAGGGCGTACGAGCATCCCGTGCTCCTCTCGGGGGGGGTGTCCTGGGCGACGCTGCTGGACGCCGTGTCGGCCATCACGTCGGAGGTGCCGGGCATCAACCGGTGCGTCTGGAACCTGGCGGAGGAGCACCCCGTCGATGCACGACCCGTCCGGGCGTTCACCACGCGCAAGCGCCTGGACGTGCTGCGGGAGGCGGACCACATCGTCATGGAGGGGCTGCGCACCTACGGCCTCTATGATGACGTCTGGCAGTGCCCCACCGTGCTCCTTCCCCTCTCCCTGGGAAGCGCGGGCGCGGGCGGCGGCGAGACCGTGGTGGTGCGTCCCGTGCGCTCCGCCCGCGCCATGACCGCCACCCCGGTGGAGCTTCCCCCCGCCCTCGTGTCCGAGCTCAGGGAGAAGATCCTCGCCCTACCCGGGGTGTCGGGGCTGCTCCTCGACGTTACGTCGAAGCCGCCGGGCACCATCGAGTGGGAGTAGGAGGCGTGAAATCGGCGCCACCCACGCCCTTCGGGCGCGGGTACCCGGCCGTTGGGCTCCGGGGGCCTCCCCGAACGGGTGGCCCCCCTACGCCACCTCCGCCAGCACCTCCCGGAGGATCCCCAGCGCCTTCTCGGCCTGCGCCTCGGTGAACACCAGAGGCGGGCGGAAGCGCACCGAGCGTGGGCCGCAGGACAGCACCGCGAGCCCCCGCTCCCAACACCCCTGATGGACCTTCCCGCGCATGTCGCCGTCGGGGAGGTCCATGGCCAGCAGGAGCCCCTTGCCGCGCACGTTGGTGACCACGGGGTAGTCGGCGGCGAGTGACTCCAGGCCCTTCTTGAGCGCGGCGCCGACCCGGGCGGCGTTCTCCACCAGACCGTCCTCTCGGATGATCTGCAGGTAACGCGCGGAGCGCACCATGTCCACCAGGTTGCCGCCCCACGTCGAGTTGATGCGGCTGGACACGTGGAAGACGTTCTTCTCGATCTCGTCCACCCGACGGGTGCACATGATGCCGCACACCTGGGTCTTCTTACCGAAGGCCAGGATATCGGGGGTGACGCCGGTCTGCTCGTAGGCCCACATGGTGCCGGAGGCGCCCACCCCGGTCTGTACCTCGTCGAAGATGAGCATCGCCTCGTGCTCGTCGGCGTACTCACGCAGACGCGCGAAGAACTCGGGGCGGAAGTGGTGATCGCCCCCCTCGCACTGGATGGGCTCGATGACGATGGCCGCGATGCCGTGGGGATCCGCGGCGAAGGCAGCCTCGATCTCGGCGCACGCCTTCGCCTCCTTGGCGGCCACCGCCTTCTCGTCCATGGGGAAGTCGATGTACGGGCTGGAGATCCGCGGCCAATCGAACTTCGGGTAGTCTCGGGTCTTCGTGGGATCGGTGTTGGTCACCGACAGCGTGTAGCCGGTGCGGCCGTGGAAGGCGTCCTTGAAGTGGAGGACCTTGTCCGCTCCGCCCTCGATGCCCTTCGCGCGGTTCTTCTGGGCCTTCCAGTCGAAGGCGGTCTTCATGGCGTTCTCCACCGCCAACGCTCCGCCCGCGACGAAGAACAGGTAGCGGAAGCCCTCGGGCACGGCGAGCTCACGGAAGATCTTCACGAAGGCCGCATACTGCCGGGAATAGATGTCGCTGTTGGCGGGATTCGACAGCGCCGCGGTCATGAGGGACTTCCGGAACCCCTCATCGTCCATCTTGGGGTGGTTGTGCCCCACGGGAAGGGTGGCGAAGTAGCCGTAGCAGTCGAGGATCTCCCTGCCCTCCAGGGCATCCACGATAACCGAACCGTGGGACTTCTCGAGGTCGATGACGACGTGGAATCCGTCTACGAGGATGTTCTCCTTCAGGATGGGGAACACCTGGTCGGCTGCAACTTTGATCTCGGGCATGGTTCTCTCCAGAGGATGGCTTCCACGGGGTCGCGGGAAGCCCGAAGGACCGAAGTGGGGAGTCGTGCGCCCGGTGCCGGGCGCCGGTCACGTCCTCGGGAGATTCGGAGGAGCGAAGAGGCTGGGGCGGGATTCGCGGGGGCGAACGGGAGTCATGGTGCATCCAATGTAGAGCAAGGCGCCGGGCGCGTCTAACCGCACGGGAGTCGGGAATGAAAGCCTGGTCCGACGCGGCGCGGGGGCCTATCCTCGGGTCGTGAGCGCTCTCCTTCTCGCCCTGGTTGTCGCCGCGGCCCCTCAGGCCGCTCCCGCGCCGCTCTTCTCCAGCGACGAGCCGCTGAAGCTCACGCTCACGTCGGACTTCTCGGCGCTCGAGCACGATCGCCGCGGAAAGCCGTCCGAGCACCCCGGCACCCTGGTCTGG
>JAJDNC010000141.1 GCA_022340865.1 Gemmatimonadota bacterium | reverse complement strand
CAGGAGGTCGGCGCCGATCACCGCATAGTACGAGATCGGCTCCGCGCGCCGTATACGCGCCACCAGGTGGTGGGCCACGGTGCTGTCGCCGAGCCGGAGATCCAGGCGCGCTGCCCAGTAGGACGCCTCGGCCCACCGTCTCCCGTTGGGGAATTCCCTCAGGTAGTCCCGATAGACGCGGGCGGCCTTGTGTACCTCCCCGTTTGCCAGCTCGATCTGGGCCATGCGCATGCGCGCCTCGCCGGCCTGGGCCACGTCCGGAGCGTGACGGATCAGGGTGGCGTAGCCCTCCACCGCCTTCTTCACGTCGCCGCGCGCCTCCGCCTCCCTCGCCCGGGTCCACAGCACATCGACGGCTTCGGGGCTCGACGGGTAGCGCTCGAGCAGCCACCTCCTCAGCGTTTTCTCCTCCGCGCTCCGGCCCTGGCTGTGGCGCATCTCCGCCCACACGTCCAGGGTGCGGGCACCGATGCGCTCGCTCTTCGTCGACGCGTAGAGCGCCCGGAACTCCTCGAGGGCCTCCGGTTGCCGGTCACGCACGGTGGCCATGAGGCGCGCTCGGGCCAGGCGCGCCCAGTCGGGGAGCTTCACGCCCGCCTTCGCGGCGTCGGCATGTGCACGGTCGTAGGCGTCGAGCGCCCTCACGCCGTCTCCGATCCTGTCCAGCAGCGGTGCGAGGCGGAGGAGCAGTGTGCGCGAGTTGCCTCCCGCGTCCACCAGGGCGGCCGCGGCGCGGGCCGCCGCGACCCGGGGTGCGGAATCCAGGCCGGCCAGCAAGGGAGGGCGAGCCTCGGCCTCGTGCCCGCCGGCCATCAGGAGGAGACCCTCCTGCACACGCGCCTCGGCGCGCCGCCGGCCCGTGTTGGACGACGCGACGGCACGGTACGCCGCCAGGGCCCCCATCGTGTCTCCGGCGGCCGCGCGCGCCCTGGGCAGATCGAGCCACGCTGCCGCCGCGGCGTTCGGGTCGGTGACCAGGCTCATCAGTGACTGGACCCTCGCGGTGTCTCCGTCCTCCACAGCCGGGCCGAGGAGATCGAGCGCCGTCCAGCTCCGCGCCGGCGCGGCGGCGGCGGGCAGCGCGGCCAGGGCCGCAACCGCGTCGGAGTCGCTCCCGGAGCGGGCCAACGCACGAGCGCGCCGCACGGTGGTGGCCAGCCTGAGGGAGTCGTCCGCGGCGGCGTGCGCCAGATACGCGCCGTAGGCATGGGCCGCCTGGGGCCACCGCCCCTCCTCCTCTTCGGCACGTCCCAGCAGGCGCCACCCCTCGCCCTGCGCCTGGTCGTTGAGCCAGCCGACGCCGTCGAGCAGCTGCAGGACCTGGCTCCAGTCCTTCCAGCCGGCCTCGGCACGCGCCAGCAGAAGCACCTCGGCCGGAGACCCATCGGCGGCGCCCGCGGCGCGCAGAATCCGGGTGGCATGCCAGAAGCGTCCGGCTTTCATCTCGTCGCGGGCCGAGTCCAGCGGCGAGGGTCCGGCGGCGCGGAGCCGGTGGGAGGGAGCGTCGTGGCCGCCGTCAGACGAACGAGCGGACCCCACCCCTGACGCCAGTAGCGTCAGGATGGCCAGCGACAGGATGGTGGCAGGGGCTTTCAGCGCTGAATCCACGTCTTCGGGGCATCGGGGATACATATGTTTGTCGAAGAGGTGCCCGCGAGTCCAGGCCCTTCACCAAGCTGATACCTGTTCGGGCGTCCGTGCAATGCACGAGAGGCCGGCCCCCTTCCGGGGGCCGGCCTCTCGGTGCTTGTCTTGTACCGACGCGTGGGTCAGGCTGCGGCCTTGCCCGAGCTTATGGCGTGCAGGATGTCGACCATCTTCTGCGCAGACTCCTCCATGTCGATGACCAGAGCGTCGATGCGGGACACGAAGTAGTTGTGCGCGATGGAGATCGGGATGGCGATCATGAGCCCGTATGCGGTCGTGTACAGGGCGATCTTGATGCCGCCTGCGACGGCCGTCGCCTCCACCTCGCCGGCCGCCTGGATCGAGGCGAACGCGATGATCATGCCGAGCACGGTGCCGAGGAAGCCCAGGAGCGGCGCGATGTTCGTCACCGTGGCCAGGACCACGAGGCCTTTCTCGAGCTTGCTCATCTCCAGGAGTCCCTGGTTCTCGATGGCCTTCATGATGCGTTCGGTGCCTTCCTCGTGGCGCTCGAGACCGGCGTAGAGGATCCTCGCTGCCGGCGCGTTGGTGTCACGCGTCAGGTCCAGGGCCTCCTTGATCCGGTGCTGCGTCAGGAGCTCATCCACCTCCTTCAGGATCCGCCTCGTGCGGGAGGCCTTCGCCATGAGGTTGAAGAACTTCCACGCGGCGACGATGATCCCGATGAGGGCGGTCGCGGAAAGCGGCCAGACCATCCAGCCCGTGTCATGCCATGATTGTGCCACCCACTGCTGCCACGTTTTGTGCGGCGCCGTCACCCCGGGGAGTTGCAGCAGCACGCCGTAGAGTCGCATCGCCAGCAAAGGGGCCTCCAGCCAAGTGTTCGTACGGTTCTTACTACGTGAGTCCGATCCCCGGTACGTCGGAAACAGACCCGGATTACCAAGAGGGTCGGATTATGGGCACCCCCTCAAGGGGTGTCAAGGCCTGCTCGGGAAGCCATCCCGGGAAGGCCGTCAAGTGTTTCCGGGCTGCTACGGCATCCTCCGGGTTCCCGGTTCAGCCCCGACCGCGCGCTGCCGGATCCAGCCACCAGTGGCGCACGTTCACCAGCTCGCCACGGGCGTCCATCTCGGTCCCGTGGAGCGCCCGTCGCACGCCTGCCAGACGGTCCACGTAGTACAGAAACGTGTAGGGCTGCTCCTTCTGTTGCTCGCGCTCGTACTCCACCCACAGGGGCTTCGCCTGTCGGCGATTCACCACCAGCTGCAGGGTGTCCAGAAGCCGGTCCAGCGCAGGATCGTGCGTGCCGGAGAGCGCATAGGGGCCGTTGATGCGAGACGACAGGAAGAGGTCCCGGTCGTCCAGCTTGAAGTCGGAGATCCAGGACATGAAGACGCCGTCGAAGTCCCTGTCCGGTGAAGTCATCTCCCGCCCGAGCGTCGTCGATTCCACGAACTCCGGACGCACCTGTACGCCCACGTCCTTGAGCTCGGCCTGGATGATCTGGAGGATGGCCTGACGCTGACGGCTGCCCGCGTTGGTCTTGATGGAGATGGAGAGCTTGACGCCGGCGGCGTTCTCGCGGATGCCGTCGCCGTTCCGGTCCACCCAGCCCGCCTTCGTCAGGAGCACCCGGGCGCTGTCGGGATCGTAGGGGAGCGGCGGCACCGCGGCGGAGTCGTAGGCCCAGTGGTACGGCCCCACGGTGGTGGTGGCGATGCTGCCGTAGCCCTTGCGCACGGCGCGGATGATCTCGGGCCGGTTCAGGGCCAGGGTGAGGGCACGGCGGACCTGGCGATCGCGGAGCTGGGGCCTCCGGCTGTTCCACGCGATGAACGCGACCTCCCGGTTCCGGAACGTCTGCACCCTCAACGCCGAATCGGCCTCGATGCGCGCCAGCTGGTCCGGCTGCGCATTCAGGTAGATGTCGATGCCCCCGGAGAGCAGCTCGTTGAGGAGCGTGCCCTGGTCCGGGATGATCCGGTCCACCAGCCGGTCCACGTACGGCCGCCCCCCGAGCTCCCGGGGAAAGGCGGGGTTCGCCTCGAAGACCCAGCGGTCGCCGGGCCTGTACTCGTCGAACACGAACGGGCCGTTCCCCACCGGACAGGCGGACGAGAAGGGATGGTTGCGGAGCTCGTCGTGGGGCACGTCCTTCAGCAGGTGCTCCGGCAGGATGGCCGTGGCCCGCCACGGGTCGAGGAAGTCGGCCTGGGGCCGCAAGCGGAATCGGACGGTGAAGTCGTCCGGCACCGTGACGGCGGAATCGCCCTTCGCATAGTTGTCCCAGTACGCAAGGTTCGGGAATCCCGTCGCCGGATCGGTGACGACCCGATACGTGAACGCCACGTCGTGGGCGTTGGTCTGCACGCCGTCGTCCCAGTACACGTCATGACGCAGGTGGAAGGTGAGCTCGGTGGTGTCGGCGTTCACCTCCCACGACTTGGCCAGGTAGGGGACGGGCCGGTAATGGTCATCCAGGCCCACCAGGGTCATGAACAGGACGTACTGCTGATACTGGCTGGACAGGTACTCGGCGGTGACAGCGGGGTTCACGCCGCCGCCGGTGCCCAGGTCGGCCACGGAGCCCACCACCACGGTGCCGCCGTAGCGGGGGTCGTCGGGGGTCGGGTGCTCGGCCTTCGCCCGAGCCAGGAACGCGCGCACCCGCGGGCGCACGGAGTCGCAGAACGCCGACGAGCTCGCCGTCGTCGCGGCCGGCGTCTCCCCTCCCCGGCACCCTGCAGCTGCCAGCGAAGCGAGCAAGCCCACCCGCACGAGCGCTCTACCAGGTGTCCACATGTCCCGGCCCCCCTTTCGCTCGCCGTCACCGGCGCCAGGTCCAGGTCTCGCGGCCATAGCGCTCCCCCTGCAGGCGCCGGGCCGCCTCCATCTCCCCAGGCAGGTACGAACCCTCGTCCCACTCGCCCCCCAGCGCAAGGCGGAGCCCGCGTGCCAGCGCCTCGGCGACGCGATGGGGATCCATCGTCTCTCCCATCGCGTCCTCCACGGTCGCGGGGGGTACCGGGTCATCCAACCCTCGACCGGTGAGCCGCGTGAGCGGCGATTGGTCGCCGCGCAGAATCACCGATCCATGCTGCAGCAGCGCCTGACCCACCCGGACCTGCGCGCTGCCCACGAGCTTGCGGGCCTCGAGGACGACCTCTCCGGGGGCGGGGAGCTGGAAGCACGGTCCGGCGTCGGGTGCGAGGGCGGCACCACCGGCCGACACCTCGGCGGGCACACCCAGCGCACACAGGCCCTCGACGAGTCCCTCGTTGATCCGCCGATACGCCGCGCGCACCCCGCCGAGGGTGCGTACCGGAGCCACCACGCAATAGGTCACCTCGTGGGCGTGCAGGACGGCGCGGCCACCTGTCGGGCGGCGGACGAAGGCCAGGCCCTCACGCCCGGCCGCGGCGACGTCGTACAGTCCGCGTGCCGGCTCGTTGCGCCCGAAGGAGATGGTGAAGGGATCCCAGGCGTAGAAGCGGACCACTCCCGTGCCGACTCGGAGCGTCTCCGCCAGGGCGTGATCCAGGGCCATGTTCCACGAGCCGGCGGCGGCGGCGTCCAAGTGGAGGCGCCAGTGCAGGGCACCGGGTCCGTCCGTCATGATGCGCCGCTCACGCGCCCCGGAACACGTGGCATCGTCCCACGCGACGCCGTCCGTCAGCGGCTACGTGCCGGGGGATCGCGAGGTCCGCATCACAGGTCGCAGCTCGACCCCGGCGCCACGACCTCCACGCGGGCGCGCTTGCCCACCTTGACCTTGAACGCCTCGGGGTCCTGGGCGATGAGGGGCCAGGTGTTGTAGTGGATGGGGATCACCACCTCGGGCTCGATGAGCTCCACCGCCCGCACCGCGTCGTCGGGGCCCATGGTGAAGTTGTCACCGATGGGGAGCAGCGCCACGTCCACCTGCCCCTTCAGGAGCTGGAAGTCCATGATCAGCGCGGTGTCGCCGGCGTGGTAGATGCGCCGCCCGTCCAACGTCATGAGCAGCCCGGCGCAGTCGGTGGTGTGCGTCCCGGTCTCGTCGCCGGCCACGCTCCCCGTGTGCACTGCCGGCGTGAGCTTCACCCGGCCGAAGGGAAAGTCGTGGCCGCCGCCGATGTTCATGCCGTGGCCGTTCTCCACACCGTTCTCCTGGCAGAAGCCCACGAGCTCGAACGTCCCGATGACGGTGGCGCCGGTGCGCTTGGCCAGGGGAATGCAGTCGCCGAAGTGGTCGAAGTGGCCGTGGGAGAGGAGGATGTAATCCGCCTCCACGTCCTCGACCGTGAGCTTCGTGGTGGGGTTGTCCGCGAAGAACGGGTCGATGACGAGCCTCGTGCCGTCGTTGGTCTCGATGGTGCAGGTGCTGTGACCGTGGTAGTGGAGCTTGGCCATGCTTCCTCCTTCTCGGGCCGCCGGTGCCGGCGTCCGCGGGGGGTCTCGATGAGGAACGGTCCCGTACAATGCAGAAGCCACCGCGAGGGCGCGAGGGGTCGCTTCGCTTCCCCACGATGCCGTTTCCCCGGCCCAGGGATGTCGCCGGCCCGTCGTTGCGCCAACCCGAGAGCCGTTCTCGAACGGCTTCAGCTCGATGGCGTCCCCCATGCCTCGCATCCCGCGCCGCCGGGGTAGAGGTTGATGGCCGCCGCCGTCGCCGGCAGGAGCCGGGCGGCACGTCCTCCGCGTGCGGCGCGCCTACTCCGTCGCCGCCTCCGGATACGGCTCCGTGGGCGGGCACGCGCACACCAGGTTGCGGTCGCCGTAGGCGTTGTCCACGCGGCGCACCACCGGCCAGAACTTGTGCTCCCTCGTCCATGGCGCCGGATACGCCGCCTGCGACCGCGGATACGCATGGTGCCATTCGTCGGCCGTGACCATGGCGGCGGTATGGGGTGCGTTCTTGAGCGCGTTGTCCTCGGGGTCGGAGAGTCCCATCTCCACCTGCTGGACCTCGGCGCGGATGCTGACGAGGGCGTCGCAGAGTCGGTCCAGCTCGTCCTTGGGCTCGGACTCGGTGGGCTCGATCATCAGCGTGCCGTGCACCGGGAACGACACGGTCGGCGCGTGGAAGCCATAGTCGATGAGCCGCTTCGCCACGTCCTCCTCGGTGATCCCCGTGGCCTTCCTCAGCGGTCTCAGGTCCACGATGAACTCGTGCGCCACCAGCCCGTGCGCCCCCTTGTACAGCACGTCGAAGTGCGACGCGAGCCGCTTGGCCATGTAGTTGGCGTTCAGCACCGCCACCTCCGAGGCGCGGCGCACGCCACGCGCTCCGAGCATGGCGATGTACGCCCAGGAGATCGCCAGGATGCCGGCGCTCCCCCACGGCGCCGATGCCACCGGACCGAACGACTTCTCACCGCCTACGGGGTGCACGACATGGCTCGGTAGATATGGCGCCAGCGCCTCCGTGCAGCAGATGGGACCCATCCCCGGGCCGCCACCTCCGTGGGGGATGGCGAACGTCTTGTGGAGGTTGATGTGGCACACGTCCGCACCGTAGTCGCCGGGACGCGCCAGCCCCACCTGTGCGTTCAGGTTGGCTCCGTCCAGGTAGACGAGCCCACCGTTGTCGTGGATGATCCGGCAGAGCTGACGGATGCCCGGCTCGAAGACGCCGTGGGTGGACGGATAGGTGATCATGAAGGCGGCGAGCCGGTCCTTGTGCTGGACGGCCTTCGCCTCCAGGTCCGCCACGTCCACCTTGCCCTCCTCGTCGGTCTTCACCACCACCACCTCCATCCCGGCCATGACCGAGCTCGCGGGGTTGGTCCCGTGGGCCGACGCGGGGATCAGGCACACGTCGCGGTGCTCCTCCCCGTGGTCCACGTGATAGCCCCGGATGGTGAGCAGCCCGGAGAACTCGCCCTGGGCGCCCGAGTTGGGCTGCAGCGAGCACGCAGCCATCCCGGTGATCTCGCAGAGCCAGGCGTCGAGGTCCGCGAAGATCGTGCGGTACCCCTCGGCCTGGTCCAGCGGAGCGCACGGGTGCAAGTCGGCGAGCTCAGGCCAGGTGACCGCCTCCATCTGCGCGGTGGCGTTGAGCTTCATCGTGCAGGAGCCCAGCGAGATCATGCTGGTGTTCAGCGACAAGTCCCGCGACTCGAGCCTGTGCAGGTACCGGAGCATCTCCGTCTCGGAGTGATACCGGTTGAAGACCTCGTGCTGCAGGTACGGGGAGGTCCGCCGAACGGCGTCGGGGAGCTCCGGCGTCTTCACGGACTCCGCGAGGCCGCGGGCGTCGAAGCCCGGCGCGCCACCGGCCAGGGCGGTGAACAGAGCGTCCAGATCCTCCGGCAGAACCCCCTCGTCCAAGCTGATCCCCAGCGTGCCGTCGCCGAAGTCACGGAGATTGATCCCCGCCTCCAGCGCGGCCTTCAAGGCAGCCTCGGCACCCTGCTTCGGGCGCACACGGAGCGTGTCGAAGAAGACCTCCGTCAGCACGTCGTCGCCAAGCCGACGGAGCCCCTCGGCAAGGACGCCGGTGAGGGACCGTATGCGCTCGGCGATGGCGCGCACCCCATCGGGTCCGTGGTACACGGCATACGCGCCGGCCATGATGGCGAGGAGCACCTGGGCCGTGCAGATGTTGGACGTGGCCTTTTCCCGGCGGATGTGCTGCTCGCGGGTCTGCAGCGCCATCCTCAGCGCCGGCCTGCCGTCCGCGTCGATGCTCACCCCGATGATGCGACCCGGCATCTTCCGCTTGTAGGCGTCCTGCGCGGCCATGTACGCGGCGTGGGGGCCACCGAAGCCCATGGGCACGCCGAAGCGCTGAGTGTTGCCCACCGCGATGTCCGCGCCCCATTCGCCCGGGGGCGTGAGGAGCGCCAGGGACATGAGGTCCGCGGCGGCGACGACCACCGCGCCGGCATCGTGGGCGCGCGCGCAGAAGTCGCGGTAGTCCACCACCCTTCCGTCCGTGGTCGGGTACTGCACGAGCGCGCCGAAGGTGCTCTCGCCGAAGTCGTACGTCGCGTGGTCGGCCACCACCACCTCGATCCCCAGGAGCCGGGCGCGGGTCCTCACCACCGCGATGGTCTGAGGGTGGCACAGCTCGGAGACGAAGAACGTGCTCGCGCCTTTCTTCGCCTCCTCCCGGGCCAGGTGCATGGCCTCGGCGGCGGCGGTGCCCTCGTCCAGCAGCGAAGCGTTGGCGATCGCCAGGCCCGTCAGGTCGATGACCAGGGTCTGGTAGTTCAGCAGCGCCTCCAGGCGGCCCTGCGCGATCTCGGCCTGATACGGCGTGTACTGCGTGTACCAGCCGGGGTTCTCCATGATGTTCCTCAGGATGACCCCCGGGACGATGGTGTCCGCGTATCCCATGCCGAGCCAGGAGCGGAGCACGCGGTTCTTCCCCGCGATCTGCCGCAGCCGCCGGATGAGCTCGGACTCGGGCAGGGCTGCCGGCAGGTCCAGCATGCCCTGGAAGCGGATCGCCTCCGGGATGGCGTCGTCGATGAGGCCGTCCAGGGAGTCGTAGCCGAGGGTGTCGAGCATCGCTCGGATCTCGGCTTCGTCGGGACCGAGGTGGCGCTGCTCGAAGCCGGCGGGGAGATCTATGCGCGTAGCCATGGGTCGCTCACGAACTGAAAGAGGCCGCGCCGCCCCAGGGGCAGGCAACGGCCCTTGTTTTACGGTGATGTCGGGCGGAGATCGGGCGCTCTTCGAGCGACCGGCTCAACCCCCAAGGTGTTGCTCGTACGCGTCGGCATCGAGGAGGCCCTTCAAGTCGTTCTCGTCGGCCACCTTCAGGCGGATCATCCAACCTGCGCCGTAGGGGTCGGAGTTCACCAGTGACGGGTCGTCGTCGAGGCCCGCGTTCACCTCCAGGACCTCGCCCTTCACGGGGCAATACAGGTCGCTCACGGCCTTGACTGCCTCGATGGTCCCGAAGGTCTCCATCTTGTCGAAGCTGGTGCCGAGCTCGGGAAGCTCCACGAACACGACGTCGCCGAGCTCGCCCTGAGCGTAGTCGGTGATGCCCACGAGGTAGACGCCGTCGTGGTCGGTGGCCTTCAGGTACTCGTGCTCCTCTGTATACAAGAGGTCGGCCGGTATGTCGGACATGTCGTTCTCCGGGTGATTCAAAGGCTGAGGCGCCTGACGATGACGGGGTTTTGATCGGGCGTCAACCCTCGTAATTTGGCGTCTCCTGCCCGCTTGCGGAGCCCCCCTTCGAGACCTCTCTGGATGGACCCCGAAGCACGCCTCGATACGTTGGTAGCGCCCCTCAGGGCGGACACGCTCTCCGGTGCCGCGGTGGTGGCCGGCACGGCCGCCCAGGTGCTCCACCAGGGCGCCTTCGACGTGCCCGGAGGGAGTCGACGTGAGGTCCACGCGGGCCTCACGGCCCTCTCCGTGAAGATCCTGGATGCCCAACCGGCCATGGCCCCGCTGGTGGCCCTGGTACGGGAGGTCCTCACCGCCGCCGGCTCGGCCGCCGACGCGCGCACCGCCCGGGGCTCGGCCGCGGAGGCCGCGGAGCTCTTCCGCGAGCGCCTCGAGAGCCGCCAGCTGGAGGTCGCGCGCAGGGCCGCACGGCTGTTGCCCAGGAAGGGCACGGTCCTCACGGTGTCGTCGTCGTCCACGGTTCGCGACGCGCTCCTCTTCGACGCGCATCTCCGCGATCTCCGGGTGATCTGCCTGGAAGGACGTCCCATGCGCGAGGGGCGCATGATGGCCGAGGCACTGGCCGGTGCGGGCATCGAGGTCGTATTCGCGGTGGATGCCGCCGCCGATGCCCTGGTGGCGGACGCGGACCTCGTGCTCCTGGGGGCGGACTCCCTGGGCGACCGCGGAGTGGTGAACAAGATCGGCAGCAAGGGTGCCGCCGCGGCCGCCAAACCGCGGCGGATCCCCGTGCACGTGGCCGCCGACGAGACGAAGATCCTGCCCCCCGGCTTTCCCCAACACCTCACCGACGATCGCCCGCCCGAGGAGGTCTGGGACGCTCCCCGGGGTGTCGTGGTCTGGAACCGCTACTTCGAGGCGGTGCCCCTGGAGACCATCACGCTCGTCACCACGGACGAGGCGACCTACGGTCCCGAGGAGCTGGAGCGACGGCGCCGGGACGTCGTTCTCCCGGAGGAGATCCGGGCCTGGGCCCGGGCTCGCGGCGCCGAAGGGCCCGCTCCTTTGTAGATTTCACGACGAGTTCGCTCTCGGTCGGGGGTATGTGTCCTCCGCACGCCGGGGCGCAGGCAACGACCAAGGAGCCAGCAGGCGAGATATCATGGCCACCGTTCTCACCGATATCCATCCGGCGCTCACCACCCTCTCCGAGCAGGAGCGCATGTTCCAGGAGGCCGTGCGGGATTTCGCGACCTCCGAGATCGCTCCCAAGATCATGGCCATGGACGAGGCCCAGCAGATGGACCGTGGGCTCGTCGACCAGCTCTTCGAGCTCGGCGTCATGGGGGTGGAGATCCCGGAGACATACGGGGGCACCGGCGCGGACTTCTTCACCTCGGTGCTGGTGGTGGAGGAGCTGTCCAAGGTGGACCCCGCCATGGGCGTCTTGGCGGACGTGCAGAACACCCTGGTCATCAACGCGATCCTGCGCTGGGGGAGCGACGAGCTCAAGGGCCGCTACTTTCCCCGCCTCGCCTCGGACACGGTGGGCGCGTACGCGCTCTCCGAGGCCGGGAGCGGCTCCGACGCCTTCGCGCTGGCGTGCCGCGCCACCGCCGACGGTGACGACTGGATCCTCAACGGCCAGAAGATGTGGATCACCAACGCCAACGAGGCCGGCGTCTTCATCGTCTTCGCCACCGTGGACCCCGGCGCAGGCTACCGCGGCATCACGGCGTTCGTCGTGGAGCGCGACTTCGACGGCTTCACCGTGGGCAAGAAGGAGGACAAGCTCGGCATCCGGGCGTCGTCCACCTGCGAGCTCGTCCTGGAGAACGTGCGCGTGCCGGCAGAGAACGTGCTGGGCGACGTGGGCAAGGGGTACAAGGTGGCCATCGAGACCCTGAACGAGGGCCGCATCGGCATCGGCGCCCAGATGATCGGGCTGGCCCAGGGCGCCCTGGACCACACCATCGCCTACGTGCAGCAGCGCGAGCAGTTCGGCCGGACCATCGGGTCCTTCCAGGGTGTCCAGTTCCAGATCGCCGAGATGGCCACGGAGATCGAGGCGGCACGCTTGATGGTCTACAACGCCGCGCGCCTCAAGTGTGCGGGAGAGCCGTTCCTCACGCAGGCGGCCATGGCCAAGCTCTTCTCCTCGGAGACGGCGCAACGCGTGACGTCGCGGTGTATAGATCTCTTCGGCGGATACGGCTTCACCAAGGAGTACCCCGTGGAGAAGCTCTATCGCGACGCCAAGATCGGTACCATCTATGAAGGAACGTCGAACATGCAGAAGCAGACCATCGCCAAGGTTCTGCTGAAGTGACTTTCGCCTGCATTCCCTAATCACCGGAGCACAGCCGTGGCGAGCCTACTTCCCTCCCTCGCGATATTCGGCATCAGCGAGACGCTGCTCATCCTGGCGGTGGCCGTTCTCTTCTTCGGTGCCGGCAGGCTGCCCAAGATCGCCAAGGGGCTCGGGCATGGGATCCGCAACTTCAAGGGTGAGCTGAAGGCCCCGCCCGACGATCGGCGCGACGACGACTAGCGCCCTCGCGGCCGTGCAGGGCACGTCACCGTCGCGGGTGGTGATCGTCCTCGATCACCCCCAGGACGTGGTCAACGTCGCCGCGGTCACGCGGGTGGTGATGAACTTCGGCCTGTCGAGCCTTCGCCTGGTGCGACCCGACGATTTCGACCCCTACCGTATCGAGGGAATCGCGCACCGGAGCGGCGCTCTCGTGCAGTCGACCACCCTCCACGACACCCTCGAGGACGCGGTCGCCGACTGCACGTGGGTCCTGGGCACCACCGCCCGGGCGCGCACCGCCGGGCGGAACTACGTGCGGCCCCGGGAGGCGGCGGCCGACCTGGTGGGCAAGGCCGCCGACGGGCCGGCCGCCATCGTCTTCGGTCGGGAGGATCGCGGGCTCTCCAACGAAGCCCTGGACCTGTGCCACGCCGTGGCGATCATCCCCACGTCGGAGTACTCGTCGCTGAACCTGGCCCAGGCCTGTCTCGTGCTGGCGTACGAGGTATTCCTGGCCGCCGAGGCGGATCCGGGGGAGCTGCCCAGGGGGCGTCGCGCCACGCGTCCGCCGACGCAGGCCGAGCTCGAGGTCACGTACCGGGCTCTCCGGCAGGGCCTGGAGGCCATCGAGTTCTTCAAGGCCCGCAAGCCGCGCGCGGTCATGCGCACGCTGCGCACACTCATCGCCCGGGCCGAGCCCGACCTGCGTGAGGCGAAACTTCTTGCGGCCGTGGGCTTCGAGGTAGGACACTATATAGATCGCCTGCTTGCTGCGCGGGAACGCGTTGAAGGCGAGAAGAGCCGGAGCGGATCGCCCCCCGCCACCGAGTGAGGGCCGGCCGTGGCGAGAAAACGACTCTTGTCGGTTCACCCCCTCACCGTCCTAAATTGGAAAAGCCAGCAAGATCAGCGTCATGCCGCCGCGGCCCGGCGGCCCCAGGGTGAGTGTCGTCATGTCGGGAGCAGACGCCCGAGCGACCCGCTCGACCGTCGGGGACCGTTATCGCGTACTCCTCGACATCGGGCGGACGCTGGCGGGCACATTGAGCTCGGAGGACCTCTACGCGGCGATCTATCGCGAGACCGCCCGCGTTCTGGAGGCGTCCGGGTTCTATATATCCCTGTACGACCAGGCCCGTGACCTGGCGACCATCGTCTTCTTCGCCGACCGGGGTCAGCTTCAGCGGGTCAACGTCTCCTATCGGGGCTCGGACAGCGAGGTGATCAGTCGGCGAAAGGCGTGTCTGGTGGAAGACCGCCTCACCGATCGGTCACTGCTCTTCCTGGGCGAGGACGAGTCGGACTGCACACGTTCGGCGATCTCGGCCCCCCTGCTGCACAAGGGCAGGATCCTCGGATCCATCAGCGTGCAGAGCTATCAGCCCGGAGCCTACACCGCCGAGGACCTGGACCTCCTGCAGGGGCTGGCCGACATCTCGGCCGTGGCCATCGACAACGCGGACCATGTCGCGGAGCTCGAGCGCCGCCGCCGCGAGGCCGAGCAGGTCGAGGAGATCGGACGGGCCCTCACCAGCTCCCTGGATCCGAAGGACGTCCTCGGGAAGGTCATCACCGCGGTGACCGAGGTGCTCAACGTGGACGCAGCGTCCGTGTGGCTCACCGAGCCCGACAACGCCTACGTGGGACGTGTGGCGGAGTCGGGGGGGACGGTGGTGCTCCCGGTGGGGCTCACGTGGGACTTCACCGGCCCGCTGGGCCACCGTCTCGTCGACGAGCGCTCACCCGTCGTCCTCGACGACCTCGCCACCAGCACCGCCATCCCGACCGACGTACTGGAGCACCTCCGTGGAGGATCCGGCATGGGCGCCCCGCTCATCGTGGGAGACCGCGTGGCCGGCGTCCTCACCGCCGGAAGCCGCAGGGTCCGCCACTTCACCGCCGAGGACACGGCCGTTCTGCAGCGTCTGGCCAGCCAGGCCTCGGTGGCGCTCGAGAACGCACGCCTGCACAGCAACCTCGAGGCACTGTCGCTCACCGATCCCCTCACGGGGCTGCCCAACCGCCGGCGCCTCCAGATCCACCTGGACAAGGAGGTGCCGGCCGCACGTCGGGGCCGGGAGCTCGCGGTGGTGATCTTCGACATCGACGAGTTCAAGCACTACAACGACACCCTGGGTCACCTGGCGGGCGACGACCTGCTCCGGGCCTTCGCCCAGATCCTGGACGACGAGAGCCGCGCCATGAACCTGGTGGCGCGCTATGGGGGCGACGAATTCGTGAGCGTGTTCTCGGACGAGAGCATCGACGGCGCGCGACTCTACATCCAACGGGTCAGCGAACGCCTGGCGACCGACGAGATCCTCGCGCCCCGCCGGATCACCGTGAGCATCGGGCTGGCCGAGTTCGACCGGACGATCATGCACACGACAGAGGACATCATCAGGGCCGCCGATGCCGACATGTACCGCGCCAAGGCGCTGCGCGCGACCGAGCCGGATCAGGCCGTATCCTCCTGAGGGAAGGGGTCGCCCCTACCCGCGACCATCACCGCTTCCGCTCTTCGTCCCCGACCGTCCTATCCGCATGGGCCTCACCCACCGTCCCGCCTCCGAGTCCTCGATGAGCGCGTCGAACCTCCGCTCCCTGGTCTCCTCGCGTTTGGCGCTCATCACCCAATGCGTCACGGTGCGCCGGTAGCTGGGCGGCTGCGCCTTCCAATACGTCCACGCCTTCGCGTTGGCGCGCAGTCGCCTCTCCTGATCCCGCCCCAGGGCGACCCTTCCCTGCTCGAACGAGTAGACCCGGGAGCGATCCTCTCGACGCCGCTCGAACGCCTTCAGGCCGCTGGGCTGCATCTCTCCCGATTCGACGAGGCGACGGGCGCTGCGGATGTTCACGGCGCTCCAGATGCTCCCCTCCCGGCGTGGTGAGAAGCGGATCATGTAGCTCTCGTCGTCCATCGACTTCCGGACCCCGTCGATCCACCCGAAGCAGAGCGCCGCGTCCACGGACTCGGGCCAGGTGAGGCCGGGCTTGCCCGACGCCTTCTTGTAGAAGCCCACCCAGAGCTCCGTCGCCCGATCGTGGTTCTTCGCCAGCCACCCGGTGAAGGCCGCGCGGGTCTTGAAGAATCGCGGTTTCGTCATCTCAACGGGTCGCGCTCGGGCGAATGCCACGCGCCGTCCCCCGCGGCGCCCCTCTCACCCGACGCCCGCGGCACCAACATGGCGACCGCGTCCCGGCGCTCCTTCCGCTCTTCGTGGGCGAACCAGGCCAGGCCGCCGAAGAACGCGGACATCATCGCGCAGACGAACGCTCCCCGCTTCTCGTGCACGAAGAGGGCGACGGCGGCGACGACGAGCCAGAGCGCCGCCCCCAGGGCGGCGGCCCACATGCCGAGCCTGGGGTTGATGTCCTGTATCTCCGGGCTCCGGTCCGCGAGGGCGTCCATCTCGGCCTGCAGGTGGGCGAGACGTGCCATCGCCGCGTTCGCCTCTTCCGACCCGGGCAGGCCGGCCCCGCTCCCCTCGACGACCTCCGCCAGGAGCTCGCGGTACGCCGGCGGCAGCAGGCGCTCGGTCCGCCGACGCTCGAGGTACATCATCCCCAGCACCACCAGGACCATGGCCCCGGCGAGCCCCACGTACGTCCAGTCGCCGTTGAACGAGACCACCGAGAACACCACCATGGCCGACACCGGCACGAGAATGAACCAGAGAGCGCGCCGCGTCATGTGCCGACGGGCCAGTGCGAGGTTCGCTCTCGTGGGATTCGACGTCTCCGTGATGTCTCGAGCCATGCCTCTCTCCCGCCTTCAGGCGTCCGTACGACGGGACCGGGATCGCCCGGCCCCCGACTTCATACGCCGCTCCGCCCCCCGCTTGTCGGACGGCCCGGGTTGGTCGCTGAGCTCCTTCATCTCCTCCTCGAGGATGGAGAGCGCCCTCTCCTCCTTCCCGCGCATCGCCTTCCGGAGCCAACCCAGGCCCGCGACGACGCCGGCCATGCAGAGCCACGCCACGCCCGCCGCCGTGTTGTGACCCAGGACGAGGTACAGCACCCCGGCGGTCGCCGCCGCCAACGCCAGCAACGCCGGTGGCCAAAGGCTGCCGTCGCCCCGGGACTTCGGCGTGGGCCCGAGCCGGCGGATCTGGTCCATCTCGTCCTGGAGGCGGCGGCGGCGTTCCTCGGGGGACGCATCCGCGGAGGAGGACGTCTCGGCCGGCAGGTCGTGCCGCTCGAGGACGCGGGTCACCACGCCCCAGTACCCGGGCTTGGCGAACTCCCTGGGGTGGCGGTACTCCCGGAGCACCTTCAGGAGGGGATAGCTGAAGCCCACGAGCATGACGCCGACCGCCACCCATTCGTCCAGCAGACCGCCGGCGAGCACCATCAGGGCCACCGCGATCATCATGCCCCAGAACGTGCGCTTCGCGATGGCGCGCCCCCGCCTCAGGGGCTCGTCGAGATCGTCGGTGACCTCGCCGCTCCCGGCATCCCGTGGTGGACGGTCCGATCCGCTCATCGTGCCCGCTTCACGAGTCCACGGCCGCTAGATGGGTCCGGTGGGAGGGCGCGGCCGCCAGCCCGCGCACGAACGTCATCACCGAATCGTCGTCCCAGGCCGCCGCACCCACGTGCCGGAGTGCGATGCGCCCCGTGCGGTCCAGGACGAACGTGGCAGGGATGGCGCGGCTCTTGAAGCAGTCCGGGAGCTCACCCTCCAGCAGGTAGAGGGGGAGCGACAGCTCGTGCTTCTCCACGAACGGCCGCACCTTGTCCATGCCCTCTCGAGTGACGCAAGCGAAGCGGACGCCGAGGTCCGAAGTCGCTTCCCGCAGCCGGACCAGACTCGGCATCTCGGCGATGCACGGCACGCACCAGGTAGCCCAGAAGTTCAGGACGAGCACCTCGCCCGCGAACTCCGAGAACGAGACGAGCGCACCCTCCATGTCGCGCGCGGCCATGGCGTAGTCCCACCGGGCCGTGGGGACCGGCGGGGGCGCGAGATGGGGCCTGCCCCCGGCCTTCGCCCTCCTCCGGACCGTGAATGCGAAGCCCCCCGCGACCAGGGCGGTGAAGCCGAGTATGCCCACCGCCATGCCTCGCACGAACGTGTTGCCCAGGATCGCCAACGCCACCAGGACCACGCCCGTCACCGTCACCACGACGAAGAACCGATGGACGAGCCGTTTCACGTCCGTACGCGCGCGCGGGGAGCGCGACTCCGGTGCTGCGGCCATGCGTCCCTCCCCCTGCCTGTGCTCCACCGGGGTACTCCCCGGCGCCCTCCGGGTTTCCGCCTCAACGCTTCGTGGTGAGCTCCCTCACCCGCTGGCGCAAGTAGGGGTCACGCTCCTTGGAGTATCCTTCGAAGCGCGCGATCACCTGTCCGTTCCGGGCCACCAGGAGCGTCTCCGGCAAACCAGCCACGTGTCCGGCGCGCGCCACCCTCTCGTTGCCCACGACGGTGAGGAAGCGCTCCCGGTGGTGACCCTGGAGCCAATCGAACGCGGAGGCGGCGTGGCCGCCGTCGAGAACCCCGACCACGCGCAGGCCGCCGTCGCCGTAGTCGTCCTGCAGCTCCATGAGCAGCGGCTGCTCGGCGACACACGGCTTGCACGACGTGGCCCAATAGTCCAGAAGCACGACGTGGCCCTTCAGCTCGTCGGAGCTCAGGAACGTGGTGTCGCCCTCGAGCAGTCCGGCATCGAGCACCGGGAGCCTGAACGTCGGCATGGGTAGACCGGCGGCCGCGGCCCGGCGGGCTCCTCGATGGAACGTGCCGAACGTAGCGAAGGCGAGCACCGCTGCTCCCAGAGCCGCCACGACGAGAACGGGAAGCACCCTGAGCCGCCGCTTTCGAGCCCCTCCAGGCACCGCACTCATCGGCGGCCGGTCACGGCTCATCGTCGTCGTTCCTCTCCCGGCGCCACTGTCGGCATCGCATCGGAGCCACGCAGAAAGGCCGAGACTACAGCGCGCAAGCTCCGGATCTCCCCCTCCCCCACGCGGGTTTTCCCCTCAGTCCGCCGACAGCACTCCCCACTCCACGGACTTCTCGGCCTCCACGGACTCGGGATCCACCATGGGCTGCCAGAGCTGGATCGCCGGGAAGGTGCTCAGGAACCAGCGGATGGAGCCGATGTAGAGGCCGAGGAACATGCACCCGATGAGAGGCTGCCAGATGGTGAAGATGGGCTGGCCCTCGTGCCAAAGCGCCGGAGCCACCATCCCGTACCGCTCCAGCCAGAGCGCCACCAGGATCTCCGCGGTGAGGGTGCCCAGCAGCGCGGGCTTGATCTTGGGCTTGCGGCCGATGAGGCCCGCGAAGGGAACGAGGAAGCACATCAGCACGACCGCCAGGGAGAAGGCACCCCACGGCGGCGCGGAGCGCAGCACGATCCAGGACTGCTCCTCCGGGAGCTTGCCGTACCAGATGACCAGGTACTGGGAGAAGAACAGGTAGGTCCAGAACACGCAGAACGCGAAGGCCAGCTTACCCAGGTCGTGCCTCTGCTGGAGGCCGATGTAGTTGTGGAAGTCCTTGTGCTGCGTGCGCAGGTAGAGGCTCCACAGCGCCGTCGCGGCGATGCCGCCCCAGAACGCCCCCATGAAGAACCACGGGGCCAGCATGGTGCTGGTCCAGTGCGGCTCCAGGCCCATCACCCAGTCGTAGGCCACGATGCTCATGACCGCCGCGAACACGAGCACGATGATGGGGGCCAGTCGGGTCATCCGCTGATAGCTGTTGATCTCCTCCTGCTCCTGCCCCAGCCATCCCTGCGTAAGGCGCTGTCGCCACGTCCTGCGCTGCGGGTCGCCGCCCTCCGACGCGGCCACCAGGCCCATGTCCGGACGCACCGCCAGGTACACGAAGTACAGCGCCAGGCCGAACATGATCGCGACGCCCACCACGTTCCGGCTCACCAGGAACGGGATGTTGAGGTACGCCTCCTTCTTCTGGAGGACGGGGTCGTGGGCCATGGCGTCGATCCAGGGGAAGAAGTCCCCCCGCAGGCCCAGCATCGGCAGCAGCATGACGAAGCTGATGGGCAGGAAGGCGGCCATGGCCTGGCTGACCCGACGCATGGGCCAGTTCCAGCGGGCTTTGGTGATCCACGTGGCCGCCGCCACCACCACGCCGCCCATGGTGATGCTGGTGAAGAAGAGCCAGTTGCTTACGTACGCCACCCAGGCCTGCTGGGGGTTCTCGGAGACGCGGATGACGAACGCGACCAGGCCCACCAGGAAGAGCGTGCCGGCCAGGAGGGATGCGTTCCGCGAGCGGGGCAGGTAGCGGACCGGCACCTCGTCGGGGATGTGATGGTGTGCCATCTCACTTCCCTCCGGCGGTGTCGCCACCGCTCTGGCCGAGCTTCTGGCTCTCCACCAGACCCGGGATCGCGGCGTTGGCCCGCCCGTTCGCCGTGTTGTACTGGCGCTCCAGCTCGCGCACGTAGTTCACGATGTTCCAGCGGTCGTAGTAGGTGAATTCGTGCTGATACGACGGCATCAACCCTCGTCCCATGAAGATCATCGAGAAGATGTAGCCGTCGGTGTATCCCTGGACCTGCGGCCCGGCCAGGTTGTACGCGGCCACCGTCGGGTGCTTCGACGCGATGTAGGCGCCGGCGCCGATGCCCTGCGGCCCGTGGCAGACCACGCACACGCGGTCGTAGAGGACCTTGCCCCTGGTCAGCGACAGGGAGTCGGAGGGCACGGGGTTCCTGATGCTACGCACGACCTCGGTCCCCGGAGGGACCATGTCCGCCGGGGTCAGGAACGGCATGTCCGGCCGCATCCCGTCGTCCTCGCCCAGGTTCACCGAGTAGCGGTCCTTGGGGAAGTTGCCCGCCGAGAAGGCGATGGAGTGGGGTGGCTCGGGACGCGGGTCCTCGTACGGCTTCAGGGAAGGCTGGTCGCGCATGCTCCGTCCGAAGATCGCCACCATGGCGTCGTCCAGCGGCTTGCACCCGGTGGCCACCGTCAGCGTGGCCGCCGCCACCAGGATCCGCGTCAGCGTCACGCTACGCATCGGCCGCCTCCTGCTCCCCCACGCGGAGCTCCGCGGGTTCCTGCGCCTCGAGGATGCGCCGGGCCTCCTCCATGCGCTCGGGCGGCACCACGACCCATAGACCGTAGCGGCCGGCGCTGAACTCGGGGTCGTAGGCCACCCTGGGCTTGAGGTCCGGGATGTGTGCGTTGATGCCGAACCCGATGAGCGTGGCCAGCGCCCCGAAGAGCACCGCCAGCTCGAAGGTGAGGACGATGTAGGCCGGCATGCCGATGATGGGCTTGCCCCCCACCACCAGCGGCCACAAAGAGGAGGTCCACACGGTGAGCGCCATTCCGGTGGCCGCTCCGGTGAGACCGCCCACCAGCGTGAACACTCTCACGGGGCTCTGTCCGTACCCCAGCGCAGCCTCGATGTGGTGCTCGGGATAGGGCACGTACGCCGTGATCTTCTTGAACCCGGCCTTCTTCAGCCCCTCGATGGCGTCCACGATGGAATCGAGGAAGTCGTAGCCGGCCAGCAGGCCGGTCATCCGTGTGGACGTGGTGGCGCTCATGGGTGTGCCTCCTCCGCCTTGCGCATCTTCCGCATGGGCGGCGGCAGCACCTCCTTGAGCTCCGAGATGGCCACCGGCGGCAGAACGCGGGTGAAGAGCAGGAACCAGAACCCGAACCAACAGAACGAGCCGATGAGGATGCCGGCCTCCACGTGCGACGGCCGGTACAGGCGCCACATGAAGGGCTCGTACTCGTGGGAGAGCGACGTCACGATGATGACGAACCGCTCGAGCCACATGCCGATGTTGACGAAGATCGAGATGATCCAGAGCGCCGGGATCGAGTGCCGGATGCGCTTGAACCAGAGGAGCATGGGCACGAACATGTTGCACGTGAGCATCGTCCACGACGCCCACCAGTACGGCCCGAACATGCGGTTCCAGAGCGACGCCCGCTCCACGACGCTCGCCCCGTACCAGGTCAGGAAGAACTCCTCGAGGTACGAGTAGGACACGATCAGGGCCGTCACCAGGCAGAGCTTCGCCAGCGCGTCGAAGTGCTTGATGGTGAGGTACTTTTCCAGGTGCCACACCTTGCGCATGGGCACCACCAGCGTGATGACCATGGCCACGCCGGAGTAGATGGCCCCGGCGACGAAGTAGGGAGCGAAGATGGTGGAGTGCCATCCCGGCACGATGGCCATGGCGAAGTCCCACGACACCACCGAGTGCACGGAGAGGACCAGGGGAGTGGCCAGGGCGGCGAGGAAGAGGTATGCCTTGCCGAAGTGGTGCCACTGCCGGTCGGTGCCTCGCCACCCCAGCGAGATCACCTGGTAGAACCTCTTCCTGAGGCCCGTGGAGCCGTCACGCGCGGCGGCGATGTCCGGGATGCTGCCCAGGAAGAAGAACGTCGCCGACACCGTGAAGTACGTGGTCACCGCGAAGACGTCCCAGATGAGCGGCGACTTGAAGTTGGGCCAGATGAACCGGGAGTTGGGGTACGGAAAGAGCCAGTACGCGTGCCACGCACGCCCCAGGTGGATGAGCGGAAAGAGCCCTGCGGTCATCACCGCGAACACCGTCATGGCCTCGGCGGCACGGTATACCGCCTGGCGCCAGGGCGCCCGGAACAGGAACAGGATGGCGGAGATGAGCGTGCCCGAGTGCGCGATGCCCACCCAGAACACGAAGCAGGTGATGTAGACGCCCCATCCCACGGGGTCGTTCAGGCCCGCGACGCCGAGGCCCTTCCAGAGCTGGATGGCCCACGACCCGAAGAAGAGCAGGACGCCCGCCCCCAGCAGGAAGAAGAGGGCCCACCAGCCCTTCCCCGGCCGGGACAGGATCTTGACGATGTCCTTGTTGACCTCGTCGAACTGGTGGACGTCCGGATGCGTGAGCGCGCCGCGCTCGGTGGCTACGGTCGCCATCAGTCCTCGGCCTCCACTGGGTGGAAGGTCACCTGTTTCAGGTAGTTCACGGCAGGCTGGGTGTTGATCTCGTCGTTGAGGACACGGTAGGTACGCTGGTTGGCCGACACCTGCGACACGCGGGAGTTGGGATCACGGATGTTGCCCCAGACGATGGCCTCCGCGGGGCAGCTCTGCTGGCAGGCCATGACGATCTCGCCGTCCTTCGGGATGGGCCCCCGGTTCTCCAACGCGGCCCGGTTCTCGGCCTCGCGCACCCGCTGCATGCAGAACGAGCACTTCTCCATGACGCCGTTGTCGCGCACGGTGCAGTCGGGATTGAACTGCCAGTTCAGCGGCTCCGGAATGTGCTCGGTGTACCGGAGCCAGTTGAAGACCCGGACCTTGTAGGGGCAATTGTTCGCGCAGTACCGCGTCCCCACGCACCGGTTGTAGATCTGGGCGTTCACCCCCTGCGGCGTAGTGTACGTGGCGAACACCGGGCAGACGGGCTCGCACGGTGCGTTGCCGCAGTGCTGGCAGAGCATGGGCAGGATCCGGACGTCCAGGTCGCCCGCCTGCGTGGCGTCGACCTTCTCGTAGTAGCGCTCGATGCGCATCCACTGCATCTCGCGCCCCATCATGACCTGGTCCTCGCCCACGTAGGGCACGTTGTTCTCCGCCTGGCACGCCACCACGCACGCGCTGCACCCGGTACACTTGTCCAGGTCGATGGCCATGGCCCAGCGCGCCGTCTCCTCGGGCTTGTCGTACGGCGGCTCCCGTGAGCCCTCCAGCGGGAATGCCTGGGGGGTGCCTCCATGGGCGGGAACCGGCACGAAGCCACCCACGCCCTGGAGCTCCTTCAGCCCCTTCTCCACGGAGGGCGACTCGGCGGGCTCCCCCGGCTTCAGAGAGGCCAGCGCCACCGCCGGCGCGATGGGGCGTCCCTCCTGACTGCCGTTGGAGCCCTCCACCGTGGCCAGGCGCCGCTGCTCCCCCGTGGCCTCGATGGTGACCTTGGTGGCCAGCGTGACGAACGCTCCGGACGGCTGCTCGGCCACGGCCGGAAGGAGGGTCATGGGGTTCACGCCCAGCACCCCCGCCGGCTGCACGGCAGTGGCCGGAAGAACCTCGGACATGAAGTTCCCGCCCGTGCCGTCGGCCCACCGGCCGAAGTTGGTGTGACCCTGGCCCATGGCCAGCGCCACGGTGTCCTCGCGGATCCCGGGATAGATCCAGATCGGCACCTTCACCGAGCCGTACGGCGACGTCACCGTGACGAAGTCGCCGTCCTCGAGGCCCCGGGCCTTTGCAGTCGCGGGATTCACCTCGAGCCACGAGTGCCAGGTGATCTTCGACACCGGATCCGGCAGCTCGAGCATCCAGGGGCTGTTGGCGAACTCGCCCGCCCCGAAGCGTGGCGAGGGATAGACGAGGAGGGTCAGGTCGCCGTCGCCGTCCAGGGGCGGAGCGTCGAACGTGAGCGCAGAATGCGGCGCCCGTAGCTGCGTGTCCGTGTGCCTGGGCGGGACCTTGGTCTGCACGAGGCCCTTCTTGAGCGCGTCCTGCCACCCATACTCCCACTCACCCATGGCCGGGGTGTGCAGGTCCGCATGCTGCGCCCGCAGATACTCGTAGAACGTCGTGCCGCCCAGATCGTGCTCCAACCGCTTGCCCACGGAGAGGAGCACGTCGCCCGTGTGCTTGGCCTGGAAGTGCGGCACCGGGAGCATCACGGGCTGGCGCAGCGTCATGAGGCCGGCCCGGGGCTCGGAGTCGCCCCACGACTCCAGGAAGTGCGTATCCGGCATGATCAGGTCCGCCATCGCGGACGTCTCGTCGGGGGCCGACGCGAAGGAGACCTTGAAGCCCACCGCGCCGAAGGCGTCCTTGAAGCCGGAAGCCGCCGGGAGCGTGTATGCCGGGTTGGCGCCGTGGATCATGACCACGCCCACCTTGCCGCCGGCCATGGAGCGGATCGCCGCCTCCATGTCCGCGTAGGGACGCGTCGGCGTGTTGGGCCCGCCGTCCAGGTACAGGGTCCGGCCGACGTTGCCCGCCACCTTGTTGAGGATGAGCACGGCGAGGTTCGCGGCGGTGGCGTTGCGATGGTGAGCGGCGACCCCCGGGCCCAGGGCCAGGCTGGGACCCTCGTTCATGAAGCGGTCGGCCAGCTTGCGGATCGCGTCTTCGCTCACCCCGGCGGCGGTGGCGGCGCTCCGCGGATCGAAGGCGCGCAGCACCGGGGCGTAGGGGCCCGCGGCGGCGGTGTTGCCGCCGACGATGACGTTGGCCATGCCCAGAGCCACCGCGGCCTCGGCACCCGGCTTGATGGGAAACCACTCGTCGGCGTTCAGACCGGTGATGGAAAGCCGTGGCCCGACGTACACGAAGCGACCCTTGGAGCGGTGTTCGTCCACCGCGCTCATCTTCGCGAGCTCGCGGGCCCGCTCCACCGGAGAGGCGCCCGTCTCGATGAAATCGCTGCCGAAGGACACCAGGAGCCGCGCGCCCGCGATGTCGTACCGCGGCAGCGCATCCACGCCGAAGGCGATGCGGGTCGCCTCGCGCAGAGGCGCGTCCGAAAGCGCGTCGTACTGCACGCGTCGGCCGCCCACCGATCTCACGAACCCGTTCACCAGCTCCGTCATGCTCGGGCCCATGTGCGCGCTGACGAACAGCACGTTCCCGGCGGCGCTCTTGATGCGCTCGGCGAGGAGGTTCTCGGCCTCCTCCCAGGTGCCGGCGCGAAGCGCGCCGTTCTCCCGCACCATGGGCGTGGCGTAGCGATCCGGGTTGTAGAGATGCTGGAGGGTGGCCTGCCCCTTCGCGCACAGCGCCCCGCCCGAGATGGGGTGATGGGGGTTGCCCTCCACCTTGATCGCCCGCCCCGAACGGGTCTTCACCCACATGCCGCACTGGGCGGCGCAGCCCTCGCACACGGTGGTGTACCAGGTGGCCACACCCGGCGTGATGTCCTCGGGCATGGTCAGGTAGGGGAGGAACCGCTCGGCGGGCTTGGTGCTGCACCCGGTGAGGGCCGCGCCCGCGCCGGTGACGCCGAGAACCTTCAGGAAGTCGCGTCGCTTGATGCCGTCGGTCATGTCCGTGTCCCTCCTAGTAGTGGCACACGGCGCATGTCGTGGAGACGCCCTTCTTTCGATGGCAACTCACGCACCAACCCATGTTGTCTCCGCCCCAAACCGGGTCCCGATGGTTGATCACCGATACGTCCTGCACCTGGCCGTGGCACTCCTGACACGTGAGGCCGGCATGGATGTGCCGCGCGTGGGGGAAGTGCACGTGGTCCGGCGTCTTGTAGATGCGCACCCAGGGAATGGGCTGCTTCCGCTGCCAGTAGCCCATGAGCTTCTTGATCTCCTGGGGGTTCTTGGTTCCGGGGATCACCTGGTGGCAACCCACGCACAGGGACATGGGCGGCAACCCCGCATCCACCGATCGCTCTGCCGAGAAGTGGCAGTACATGCAGTCGATGTGGAACTCACCGGGCTTGGAGCCCGCATGGATGTTGTGGGGGAACGCGATGGGCTGTCCGGACGGGTAGTTGTCCGGGCTCTCGGCATTGGCGGCCTGCTGGGCATCCTGTGCCCGAGCGAAAGCCAGTGCGGCCAGCGCCAGCACGCCGGCCGTACCGCCGATGAGCCATTGCTTTTTCATTCGACGCTAAACTCCCTGAGCGGACGCGCCCTGGGGTAGGGCGCCACTCTGGGCGTCGCGAAACCGGTTGTGATCGGACCACGGTCCCGCCAGACCGCCCCGATAAAGCGGGATCAACCTACCCGGGCTCCGGGATGGGGTCAAGGCAACTACAACCGGCGCAGGAGAACCATTTTCCGCGCGTCGGTGTTATACTGTTTCCCGTTCTCGACCGCCTACGGATGTGGCGGTACGCGCGTGCGCGGAGACCCTTCCGGAACCGGGCGCACCGGCGGGTCGGCTGCGGGTCACCGACCTGGGACTCTCGTTCGAACAGCGACCCTCCATGGCCGAATCCACCGTCCCGACACCCATCAGGGAGGCACGTCCCTCCCTGGAGCTGCTCGACCGTCTGGTCCAGGAGGTGGAGACGGTCTTCCACGGCAAGCGGGACGTGGTCCGCCTTGCCGTGTCGGCCCTCCTGGCGCGCGGGCACGTGCTCTTCGAGGACGTTCCGGGGGTGGGGAAGACCACCCTCGCGCACGCGCTGGCCCGCACGCTGGGCCTCGACTTCCGGCGCATCCAGTTCACCTCCGACCTGCTGCCCTCCGACGTGCTGGGCGTGGCGGTCTACAACCCCACGACCGCGTCGTTCGAGACCCGTCCCGGCCCCATCTTCGCCAACGTGATCCTGGCGGACGAGATCAACCGGGCACCGCCCCGTACGCAGAGCGGACTCCTCGAGGCCATGCAGGAAGGGCACGTCACCATCGACGACCGGACCCACGACCTGCCGCGTCCGTTCATGGTCATGGCCACCCAGAACCCCCTGGAGCACCACGGGACGTATCCCCTCCCCGAGAGCCAGCTGGACCGCTTTCTCATGCGCATCACCATCGGCTACCCCGATCAGGAGGCCGAGCGGCGCATTCTCACGGAGGCCTCGTCCACCGAGCCGGTCATGGAACGACTGCGGGCCGTCCTCGCTCCCGCACAGGTCTTCCATCTCCAGGACCGGGTGGACGAGGTGGACGCCGACGAGTCCATCGTGGACTACCTCATGGCGGTGGTGGAGCGCACGCGCACCTCCGCCCGCCTGCGCATGGGGGTGAGCCCGCGGGGCGCCATCTCGCTGTACCGGGCGGCCCGGGCTTTCGCCCTCGTGCACGGACGGACGTATCTCGTTCCCGACGACGTGCGCTCCCTGGTCGTACCGTGCCTCGCACACCGGATCCTCCCGGCAGGAGCCACGGCGGCGACTCTGGACGCCCACGAGCAAGCCGGCCAGATCCTCGAGGGGATCCTCGACGAGGTCGAGGCGCCGGTCTAAAGGAGGGGCGCGTGAAATCGGCACAGGGCGTCGTTGGGCTCCGGGCGCTGACCTGGTGAACGTGCTCCTCGTGCCCGTCCGCTGGGCGCGCGACGTCTGGCGGCGGATCCGGGCATGGCGGCGGGTGAGCTTCACCGTCGGGGGTCTCGTCTTCTCGGTGGGCACGTTCGCCGTGGGCTTCGCGGCGATGAACACGGGCAACAACCTGCTCTATATCCTCCTGGGCGCGATGCTGGGCCTCATCGTGGTGAGCTCGTGGCTCTCGGAGCAGGTCATCCGTGAGATCGACGTCGAGCGCGTGATGCCCCGTGCGGTGACCGCCGGACGGGAGATGCGCCTCACCTACGCCGTCACCAACCACAAGCCGCGCGTCCCCACCATGGCCATGGAGATCGGCGAGGCGGGGCTGCCGAATCGGGCCTTCGTGGGCCATGTGGCCCCCGGTGCTACCGGGCACGCTCGCTCGCTGAACACGTTCGTGCGCCGGGGCGTCCACCGGCTGGGCACCGTCACCCTGTCCACCGGCTTCCCCTTCGGGCTCTTTGTGAAGGAACGGGACCTGGAGATCCCCGGTGAGATCGTCGTGTGGCCACGCACGGACCGTCCCGTCCCCGTGCCCGCCCCCGAGGGCGGTCGGGTGCCCCGCTCCGGGGTCACCACCCGCGGCGCCGCGGGTCAGCGCGGCGAGTACCGGAGCCTCCGCACGTATCGCCCCGGGGACGACCCCAGGGACATCCACTGGCGCTCCAGCGCCCGGCTGCGCGAGCCGGTGATCCGTGAGTACGAGCACGACGGGGCCCGCACCCGTTGGATCTGCCTGGACCTGAGGGCCGAGGCCGGTGAAGCGGCGGAAGCCGCGGTGGAGGTCGCGGCGGCCCTGGCAGCACGGGCGGCCGCTGAAGGCCGTTCTTTCGCCCTGGTGGCAGGCGATCGGGTGGTGGAGACCGGGGAAGGCTCGGGACAGCTCGAGAGGGTGCTCGACGCCCTGGCACGGGTGGAGTTCGACCCCGGCGCGCCGTCGGTGTCCCCTCCGGTGGACCCCTCCACCTGCGTTCTGGTCTCGGTGCACGGAGCGCTCGGCTTCGGTGACACGCTCGTCGTGGGGGCGGCATGAGGCTCCGTCTCCTCCATCGCCGCCTGGCGGTGCTCATGTGCTTCGCCGGGCTCCTGGCTTTCGCCGGAGGCGCCGGCTTCGAGCCCGTTGCGGCCGTCCTGGTCACCGCCGCCCTACTCCTGGCCCTCTTCTGGCAGCCGGACCGGGCGCTCTCCGCGCGTATGGAGCGGGTATGGCTGCCGTTGGCCGCGCTGCTGGTGGTGCGAGCGCTCATCCACGTCTTCGTCATCCGCGACGACGTGGTGATCCCCGTGGTGGATCTGCTCCTCATGCTCATGGCGGCCGAGGCGCTGCGCTCGCTGGAGGCACCCAACGACATCCGCCTGTACTCCCTGTCCTTCGCCCTGGTGCTGGCGTCCACCGCGTATCGCCCCGGCATTCTGTTCCTGCTGGCCTTCGTGGCCTACGTGGCGATGGCCACGCTGGCGCTCATGGTGGGCCACATCCGGCGCAGCGCCGAGCGCCACGGACTGAGGGACATTCCCCTGGGGAAGAAGATGATCGGCACCACGCTGGGGCTCTCGAGCGTGGTTCTGCTGGTTGCGGCGCTGGTGTTCGTCACCTTCCCCCGCGTATCGCGGGGATGGGCCGGTCGCGGACGGACGGAGGCGCGGTCCATCGTCGGCTTCGGCCCCGTGGTGTCCATCGGCGAGTACGGGAGTCGCATCTACGGCAACCCGGCGATCGCGCTGCGCGTGGAGTTTCCGCGGGGCCGGCCGGCCGACATGCTGGACCTCCACTGGCGAGGTCGCTCCTACGATCACTTCGACGGCGTGCGCTGGTCGCGCTCCCGGGGGCTCCCACCCTCGGTGGCGCCGCCGGAGTGGTATCGCGAGCGGTGGAGCGGCCCCCTGGTGGTGCAGAAGATCTACGAGGCGCCGCTGGACGTACGCGTGCTCTTCGCGCTTCATCCGGTGCTGGGCATCGAGCCCGGCGACGGCATCCAGCCGCTCTCCGACAACGCTGGAGACTTCGTCTACTGGGGCTCGGGGCCGCCCTCGTACACGGTGTATTCGCGCGGCGGCGAGCCCCCGCCCGCCGCCCTGCGGTCGGCCACGGCCGGTTATGAGCCGCAGCCTCGCTACTACCTCCAACTCCCGGAGCACCTCGACCCGCGCATCCCCGCGCTCGCCGACTCTCTCACGAAGGGCTTCACCACGACCTACGACAAGGTCATGGCCATCCAGCGGTGGCTGCGGACGTTCCGCTACACCGTCCAGCTCCCCGCCACCGCCGGCGACGCCACCCTCGCGCACTTCCTCTTCGTCAGGAAGGCCGGGCACTGCGAGTATTTCTCCACCGCGATGGTGGTCCTGCTCCGTACCCTGGGGATCGAGGCACGGAATGTGAACGGGTTCCTGGGAGGGGAATGGAGCCAGTTCGGCGACTACCTGGTGGTGACACAGAACCAGGCCCACTCGTGGGCGGAGGTGTGGTTCCCCCGGTACGGATGGGTCACCTTCGACCCGACACCTTCCGCGGGCGACGTGAGCGAAGGCAGGGAATCGTGGTTCTGGCCCGGACGCATTCTCCTGGACGGCATCCAGCATCGCTGGGACAAGTGGGTCCTGGACTACAATGCGCGCTCCCAGGAAGGGATGTTCCAACGCTGGGCCGGGGTACTGGGCAACCAGCCCGCGGACCAGGCCGGGAGGCAAACGCAGTCGGGCGGCAGCCACCACGTCCTGGTCATCCTCTTCGTGGCTCTGGTGGCCGTGGTGGGTGTCGGTTGGGCGCGCCGTGGCGGCGGACCCAGGAGGCCCGAGAGCCGCATGTACCTGCGGCTGCGCACCAGCTGCGAGCGCGCGGGGGTAGCGGTGACTCCCGGCCTCACACCTCTCGCGCTCGTGGACCGGGTTCGTGTGACCCATGGAGCCGCCGCCGCCGCCGTGGGGAGAGTAGTGGACCTCTATCTCCGTTCACGCTACGGTGGGGAGGTGCTGGGTGAATCCGAGCGGCACGAGATGAAGGAAGCGCTCAACGTCGCGCGCCGCCTCATGCGCGCGCGCCCCTGAATGCACGGAGCACCATGGACAAGGAAGCACGCGGTCCGACGAGCCCGTGGGGTGACCGGCCCACCCCCGCCGACGGCGAGACGTTGCGGGTGGAAGTGGGTCCCCTCACCCTGTGGATCAAGAGCGTCGACAACGAGATTTGGCTCTCCTCCGCCCGGGAGGGGGGGCGGCCCGAGGCACCCCCGGACGACCTGGAGTGGAGCCGCTGGGCCCTGAGGGACGAGCCCCATCACCTGCGCATCACCCCCGCGTTGCCGGACCGGCCGCTGGTGGTGAAGCCCGACCATCCCTTCACCCTGACCCGCCGGGCGCGGGCGCGCATCTACATGCGCGTGCCCTCCTGGGTACGCGTGGAGGCCGTGGAGTCCGGCAAGAGAAGCCCGGTCCGGCTGGCGGAGGTCGCCACGACGGCGCTCTCCGACACCTGGTGGGGTGGCTTCCTCGACGGCGAGATGGCGTACTGGCTCAGCACCAAGGCACGCCGCGCGTTCACGCCGGAGCTGTTCGCCTCCGACCAGATCATGAGCGTGCTCCAGCTCGACAACCTGTCGGACGACGATCTGGTGGTGGAGAAGCTCCTGGTGCGGGTGGAGCACCTGAGCGTCTACGAGGACGAGGACCGGCTCTGGGCCGAGGAGGTGCGCGTGGAATACCACGGTGAGGC
>JAJDNC010000134.1 GCA_022340865.1 Gemmatimonadota bacterium | reverse complement strand
CACGAGGCCACCCTCCGAGTGGCCGATGATGCCCACCTTGTCCTTGGCGATGGACGGGCGGGCGCGGGCGAACTCCACGGCCGCCAGCGCGTCGGACGCGTTGTCCTCGCTGGTGGAGTTGGCGAAGACACCGGTGGACTTGCCCACTCCCCGGTCGTCGTAGCGGAGCACCGCGATGCCGTGGCGCGTCAGGTAGTCGGAGAGGACCAGGAAGGGCTTGTGGCCCAGGATGGTCTCGTCACGGTCCTGGGGCCCCGAGCCTGTCACCAGCACCGCCGCCGGGAAGGGACCCTCACCCCGAGGCAGGGTGAGGGTGCCGGCGAGCTCCACGCCGGCGGCCGTGTTGGGGATGGTGACGTCGAGGGAGCGGTACGGGAACGGCGGCTTGGGCCGCTGGGGGCGGGCCGGCGCCGGCGCCTCGCCCCGGGTGAGCTTCAGGGGAAGGGAGTTCGGGCCCTGCGACCAGGTGCCGTCGATGCTCTTGTGGTCCTTGGCGAAGGTCCCGACAAAGGCGCCACCCCCGGGCACCGAGGGCACCTCGAAGCGAACCGAGTCGCCCTTCACCTTCACCGCGCTCACGGAAATGCCTGTGACCCCCTGGTCGGGGCTGTCCATGGTGGCGCTGAGCGCGCCGTCCTCCCCGGCCGTGACGTGGAACACGATATGCAGCTGCGTCCCCTGCACGGCGAGGGCGCCGGTCCAGCTGCCGACGATGGGCGGGGTCTGTGGGGCGCTCTGCGACGAGCCGCCGGCGGGGGAGCCGAGGAAGGCCACGAGGAGGGTCAGCAGGCCGGTGCTCGACTTGATGGGTTTCATGCGGGCTCCTGTTGAGGGGAACGGACTTCACCAGTACGCATCGGGAGAGCGGCCTCTTCACGGCCCGGGCGGGCACGCCGGAGCATGCCCGCCCACCCGATCGTGGACGAGGTCGAGGTTCCGCCCGCGATCCAGCGCTGGACCGCCGGGTGAGCCGAGGCTCCAGCCGGAACCTCGGCGTGCCTTCTCCGCTCACTCCGTCGGCTCAAGCGTCCCAGTCGGGCGTCAGGATCACGCGCTTCCGGAACTCGTGGTCGGCGACGCCCTGCAGAAGTCGTGGTGCCTCGCTCATAGGGTGCGTCTCGATGAACGGCTTGAGCGTGATCTTCTTCCCGGTGATCATCTCGAGGGCGTCCGGATAGAGCTCCGGCTTGCACCCCCAGGTGCCCTGGATCGTGGCGTCGAAGGCCATGGCGTTGCTCAGGCGGAGGGCCACCTTGTCCAGCGTGAAGCCCACCACCATGAGCGTGGACGCGTAGGTCAGCAGGCCGTAGGCGGTCTCCTGACCGCCCGCATGGCCGGAGCACTCGAAGATCTTCCAGCTGTGCTCGGCGACTCCCCAGTCCTTGGCCTGCCCGCGAACCTGCTTGCGGAGGGTCTTGAAGTCGGTCTCGGCGGAGTTGATGGTGAGGCCGGCCCCATGCGTGGCCACCGCCTCCAGATTGGCGGGGTCCACGTCGATGGCGACGACGTGGGCGCCCATGGCCGCGGCGATCTGCACGCAGTACGTCCCGACCCCACCCACCCCCACGACGATGGCGAGATCGCCGGCCTTCAGGCCGCTCCGGTGAATGGCCTGGTACGGTGTGGTGACCGCGTCGGCGATGACGGACAGCTCGTGCAGGTCGTAGCCGGTCCGGTCCTCCACGACGCAGAGGCCCCGTCCGGGCGTGGTCAGGTATTCCGCGAAGCCTCCGTCCATGTCGTTGCCGGGCATCATCTGGGCGCGGCAGATGTTCCCACGGCCCGACCGGCACAGCTCGCACTCCCCGCACGGCATCACGGCAGGGACGATGACCTCCCGGTCTCGCAGCGCCTTCCAGCGCGAGCCCGTCTCGACGACGACGCCACTGACCTCGTGGCCCAGCGTCAGAGGCAGCCCCTTCCTGGTGGGGACTCCGTCCTTCCAGAAGCCGATGTCGGTGTGACAGACGCCGCAGCCCGACACCTTTACGAGGACCTGGTCCTCGTTCGGCTCGGGCATGGGCACGTCGCGTACTTCGAGCGGTGCTCCCACCGTGATCAGCTGAACAGCCTTCATGATGTACCTCGCTGTCGAGTTGTCGGCTGCAACCACGAGGTGGTGAGGTACGCTGCGGCGCACTCGGCGGTCCTGTGCTCTAGCGGCACGCCAGTCCTCCCAGCAGGTGGTCGGCGAATTCCGTTCCCAGCTCGCGAGCGTGGAGGGCACCCTCCGGCCGATACCACCTCGCGATCCAGTTGATCGCTCCGAGAATCACGAACGCCGCGATCTTGGAATCCACCTCGCGGAACTCCCCGCTCTTCACCCCCTGCTCGATGAGCTTGCGGAGATCTCGCTCGTAACGGTCACGTGTGGCGATGATCTCCGCCTGGCGCTCCGTGGAGAGCGCCGGCACCTCGAGGGCCAGAGGCGATCCGTCCAGGTTTCCCGTGATGACCCGCACGTGCTCGCGGATGACGTAGCCTAGCCGCTCCGTGGCCGTCTCGAGCTTCATGGCTTCCTTCATCACCCGACGGATCTCGTTCAGGGACTCGCGGTGGCACTCGTAGAGGATCGCTTCCTTGTCGGGGAAGTAGTGATAGAGCGCCGTCTTGCGAACGCCCAGGTGTCCCGCGATGTCGTCCAGGGTCGTGGCGTGGTACCCGTTCTCTCGGAACGCACGCAAGGCCGCGTGCAGGATGTCCCGCTGGCGCTGTTGGCGCCTCTCGCGCACGTGTGCGGAGCCGGTCGTGGCCGTGCGCTTGCTGGACACCGAGGGGAGGCTCCCTTACGATGTTGTGAACGGATGTTAGAATTTTGAACGCCCGTTCAAACAGGGTCAAGAGCCCCTCGCCACGTGAGGTCTCCGGGGGCGAAGAGACGCAGCATCGGCCGCGCGACGGACAAGGCGCGCCAACTTTCCGATCACCCTTCTGATACCGCCCTCATGTCACGACCCGGCACGCCCGAGCACCCCCTTCGCGTCGCGGTCGTCGGCGCTGGCCCGGCGGGGTTCTTCGCTACCGAGCACCTCTTCAAGCAGGCGGACCTCAGCGTCGAGGTCGACCTCTTCGACCGGCTGCCCACGCCCTTCGGGCTGGTGCGGGCAGGCGTCGCTCCGGATCACCAGAAGATCAAGAGCGTGACCAGGGTCTACGAGAAGACGGCCGCCAACCAGGGATTCCGCTTCTTCGGCAACGTAACCTTCGGCGCGGACGTCGGCCTCGACGATCTCCGCTCCCACTACCATGCGGTGATCTTCGCCACCGGCGCCGAGAAGGATCGCGCCCTGGGGATCCCCGGCGAGGACCTCCCGCGCAGCCACTCGGCCACCGAGTTCGTGGCCTGGTACAACGGTCATCCGGACTACCGCGACCTGGAGTTCGACCTCTCGCAGAAGAGCGTGGCGGTGGTGGGCGTCGGCAACGTGGCCGTCGACGTCGCACGCATCCTGTGCAAGACGGCGGAGGAGCTGGCCACCACCGACATCGCCGACCACGCCCTGGACGTCCTCCGGGAGAGCCGCGTCGAGGACGTGTACGTGCTCGGCCGCCGCGGTCCGGCCCAGGCGGCGTTCACGACCCCCGAGATCAAGGAGATGGGCGAGATCCCCGGGACCGACGTGATCGTGCTCCCGGAGGAGGCCCGGCTCGATCCCCTCTCCGAGAAGGCCCTGGCCGAGAGCGAGGAGCGCACGCTGGCCAGGAAGGTGGAGCTCATCCAGAAGTACGCCGGCACCGCTCCCCACGGCCGCCCTCGCCGCCTGCACCTGCGGTTCCTGGTGTCGCCCGTCGAGCTCACGCCGGCGGCCGACGGCGGCGTGGGGGGCATGCGCCTCGTACACAACGAGCTCCGGGCAGACGGCAAGGGCAACCTGCGCCCCAGGCCCACCGAGCGCACCGAGGACTTGGAGGTGGGCCTCGTGTTCCGGTCCGTGGGCTACCGTGGCGCAGCCCTTCCGGGCGTTCCGTTCAGGGATGACTGGGGCGTGATCTCGAACGAGTGCGGCCGGGTGGTGGACGGCTCGGGGGCGCCCGTGCCGGGGCTGTACGCGGCCGGCTGGATCAAGCGGGGTCCCTCCGGGATCATCGGCACGAACAAGGCCTGCTCCGTGGAGACCGTGAGCCTGCTCCTGGAGGACCTGGCCTCGGACAGGCTTCTGACTCCGGAGCATCCCTCGGCGCAGGCGGCCGACAAGCTCATCCGGTCGCGTCAGCCCGCCGTCTTCGACTTCGAGGACTGGAAGCGCCTCGATGAGCTGGAGACGGAAAGGGGTGCGCCCCTCGGCCGTCCCCGTGTAAAGTTCACGACGGTGCGAGAGATGGCGGAAGCGCTGGGGCGCTGACGCATTCAACCTGAACCCGGATCGGTGAGTGGGATGACGGCGCGGCGGGCGAGGCACCACGCGTGGTGCGTGCCGCTCCTGGGGAGCCTGGCGGTTCTCTCTTCGGTTTCGCTGGCGAGCGCGCAGGAGCTCCCTCCGTTCCAACTGGGTGAGCTGGTGGTGACGGCGGATCGTCCGGTCTCGGAGGAGGGCGGCACCGTGAGGGTGATCGACGCCCGGGAGATCGAGGCGATGGGCGCGAGCACGCTGGACCAGGCGCTGGCGCTCGTGCCCGGCCTGAACATCCGTACGGGGAACCAGGGCGTGCCGCGGGTGGATCTGCGGGGCCTGCGCTCGCGGCACGTGATCCTCCTGCTCAACGGCGTCCCCCTGAACTCCACGTTCGACGGGCAGTTCGATCCGTCGTTCATCCCGGTGGAGAACATCGCGAAGATCAAGGTGGTGACGGGGACGGCGTCGGTCCTGTACGGACAGGGAGGCCTCGGCGGCGTCATCGACATCGTGACGAAGCAGGGCGAGGCGGGGTGGAGGGGAAGCGCCTCGGGAGAGCTGCAGCAGGTGGACGGGCGGCAGGTGAGTGGGGTGCTCAGCGGCGCGGCCGGCGGCGTGTCGTTGGTGGTCACCGGCAGCGCGGCGTCGGTGGCTGGTTACCCCTCCGTGGCGGGCTCTCCCGCGGTGGGCGCCACGGGCTCCGCGGAGCGGCTCAACAGCGGCCGGTCGAGGGTGAACGTCTTCGCCCTGGCCTCGGCGTCGCCGACGGACCGGCTCCATCTGGGCCTTTCCGCCGGTCACACCGACGGCAGCTACGGGATCCCTCCGAGCACCATCAACGACAGCTCCGACCCGTTCGCGACCCGGCCGACCTACGACCGCGTGACGGACCGGCGGGGCGACTTCGTGCAGGCAGCCGGCTCGTACGAGGCGAGCCGGACCGTGGACGTGCGCGGATGGGCCTATCTGAACACCCTGGACGAGCACGAGAACCAGTACGACGACAGCACGTACACCTCCATGTCGGACCCCACGGTGAAGGGGACCTACGACCAGACGAGCCGGACGTCGGTGGGGGGAGGGGCCACGCAGGTGTCGGCGGGGGGGCCTTGGGGCAGGGCCACCCTCGGGTTGTCGGCGGAGCGGGACGCATGGCGGATGAACGAGAGCATCCGGGACGTGAATCTCGGCGGCAACCCGCGTACCTACGGCGTGCGGAGCTACGCGGATCACCGGAGTCTGGATACGTACGGTACGGCGCTGGAGTACCAGGTCCGCCCCGCGGAGCGTCTCGGTCTTGTCGCGGGATACATGCACGACTGGCTCAGGCGGAACTCCCGGACCATGGGCGCGGACGGGTACATGGCGGCCGCGTACTACGACATCGCTCGAGGCACGCGGCTGAGAGCGGCGGCGGCCCACAAGTTCCGCTTCCCCACGATCCGGCAGCTCTACGACGAGAACGGGGGCAACCCGGCGCTGCGCACCGAGCGGGCGAACGTCTACGAGGTGGGCGTCACCCGGGATCTGCCCGGGGACTCGCGGCTGGGCCTGACCGTCTACCGCATGGACGTGCGGGACTACATCGAGCGGCCGGCGCAGGGCGAGCCCTTCGCGAACTTCGACGTGTACCGCATGAACGGCGTCGAGGTGACGGCCGAGGCCCGCCCGCTGGAACGACTCTCCCTGCGGGGCAGCTACTCGTTCCTCGACGCGCGGGACTATTCGCCGGGGGCGGCGCGCCAGGAGCTCCAGTACCGGCCCCGCCACCGGGTGGCGGTGGCCGGCGAGTACGGGTTCCGGTTCGGGACGAAGCTGACGGCATCCGCGCTTTGGGTCGCCGATCAGTTCTACTACACGCGGAGCGCCCCCGTGGAGGAGGCGAAGCTGCCGGCCTATACGCTGGTGGACGCCCGCGTCTCCCAGCCGCTCGTGTCCGGGAGGGCCGACGTCTACGTGGGAGCATCCAACCTCCTGGACATCGCGTACGAAGACCAGTACGGTTTCCCGCAGGCCACGCGCGTGGTCTACGGGGGGGTGTCGGTTCGTTGGTGAGCCGCGCCGACGGGGCGCCGGCACGCATTCGGGGAATGCCTCGGCGTCGGAGGAGAGAGGGCCGAGCGATGTCGTTGACTGGAGGGAGAGGCCGATGACGACCGCCAAGGTGCTGCCACTGGACGAGATCCTGAGGCAGCAGTCGCGCCTGCGCGGGCTGGCGGGCGCACGGCCCGCAAGCGTCCTCGAGGTGTCGACGCTCGTGTCCATGGGTGTGCTGGCGGGTCTGCTCACCGCGTTCGTGCAGCTGAACCTGCGCCTGCCCGGTCACCACATCCTTTTCGCGGTGTTCCCCATGGCGCTGGGCATCGCCCTGGTGCCACGGCGGCGGGCCGGCCTGCTCATGGCCCTGAGCGCCCTGGGGTGTACGGGAGGCCTCCACCTGGCCGGAGTGGGCCTCGGGGGCGTAGGCGCCATGACCAGCCTGCTTGCCACGGGCCCCCTGCTGGACCTGGCTCTCCGCTGGGGACGTAGCGGCACGCGCCTCTACGTCGCGTTCGTCGCCGCCGGCGCGGCGAGCAACGCCCTGGCGTTCGTGGTGCGGGGCGCGGCCAAGGCCTTCGCCTTCCAGGGTCTGGCGGGCGGAAGGGCGTTCGGTGGGTGGTGGCCCGAAGCCATGGCCACCTATGCCGCCGCGGGGATCGCGGCGGGTCTGATCAGCGCCGCGGCGTGGTTCCGGCTGCGCGAGCGGACGTGGCAGTCGGGTGCGGCCGGAGGGCGGACGCCACCGGACGCGGGATGATCATCGGGCTCGACGACACCGACATGCCGGGCACCCCCGGCACCAACCAGCTCGCGCGCCAGATCGCCGATGCCCTGCCCGACGGATTCGCTTTCGACGTCGTGCTCCGCCATCAGCTCCTGTTCGATGAGCGCATCCCCTACACCAGCAAGAACGGCTCGGCCTCCATCGGCGTGCCCGGCGACGCGACGCTCTCGCCGGCCGAGCTGGCGGACTTCCTGCGGGAGCGGGTACGCGCGTTCGCGCCGGCCGGCAGCGACCCGGGGCTGTGCATCGTCGACGCGCCGCCCCGCGCCGAGGTGCCGGAGGACGTGATCTCCTTCGCCCGGCGGTGTCAGCGCCAACCGGTGCGCCAGGAGGAGGCCATGGCCCTCGCCCGGGCCCACGGCATCGTCCTCGAGCCCCTGGGGGGCACGGGGGACGGCGTCATCGGCGCCCTCGCCGCGGTGGGGCTCCGGGCCTCCGGCGAGGACGGGCGCGTCGTCCACCGGCCGGGGTGGCCCTGGCCCGACCCCTTCTCGGGAGAGCAGCCGGTGTCGGCCGTCCTCGCGTCCGGCGTGGACGAGATCCGGGCGCCCACGGGAACGGTGACCGACGGCGTCGTGGACGTGGGCAAGCACCTGCGCCCGAGCTTCCGGGGGGGCAGGGTCGTGCTGTTCGTGGAGCCGGCCTACCCGGACGATCCCGGCAGTGCGCCGGCGGGGGAGGGAGACCCCTCGAAGATTCTGTGGAAGGCCCTCAAGCTGCCCTGAGGGCGTCGACGGGGCGCGTCGACCCACTGCAGCGGGGCCGGTGTTCCGGGTAGGAGGTCCGGCGAGCACCGAGGGTGCTCGGCACGCCGCCCCTGCACCGCGCGGGCCGCAGTCCTACCCCGTGTTCTTTCCCGCCCTGACGAGAGCCCTCTCGTCCTCCGGGATGGGGGTCGGCACGGCCTCTCCCGAGATCGCCCTGATGGCGCCGAAGCGCTCGGGGCACGCCTCGAAGCAGGTGCCGCATTTGATGCACGTCTCCTGATCGATGACGTGGATCAGGTTCTTGCCTCCGGCGATGCCCTGCACGGGGCATTTCCTGAGGCAGATCATGCAGGCCTGGCACTTCTCGGGATCGATGTAATAGGAGGGCAGCTCGGTGAAGATCTCCTCGACCTCGTCCGTCGTGTAGAGATCCTCGTACTCCTCCTCGGCGTCGAAACGGAGAGCGAGCTTCTCCCGCTTCGCGATCTTGATGTAGGGAATCAGGTTGCGGATCTCCGCCAGCCTTGACCGGAGCTCCTCCTCGTCCAATCCCTCGCCCTCTCCCCGGGGGCCCATCTCCCGGAGCTGGGCGGCGAAGTCGTTCATGATCTGGGCGAAGCGAACACCTTCGGAGGACGAGATCCACTCGACCCTCAACCGGTCCGGGTTCAGGCCCGCGCGCTGAAGGAGCTTCTTCAGCAGATGGGCCGTGTTCAGGGCGTGGTAGTTCCCTTCCGTGACGTAGTGGCACTCGCCGAGCTTACATCCCCCGATGACGACTCCGTCCGCGCCCTGCTCGAGGGCACGGAGCACAAAGGCCATATCCACCCGGCCCGAGCACATCAGTCGGATGATTCGAACTTCCGGTGCATACGCTTGTCTGGACACGCCAGAGAGGTCCGCAGCGGAATACGCTCACCAATTGCAGAGGAACGCGACG
>JAJDNC010000129.1 GCA_022340865.1 Gemmatimonadota bacterium | reverse complement strand
TGGCCGTTGTAGAGGCCGGCGACGACATGAGGGATCGCCACGCCGTTGATGGTGACCGTGGCGTCGGTGACGCCCGCTCCTCCGCGGGTGATGATGAGATTCTGGAACTGCGCTCCCATGTCGTCAGCCACGATCAGGAGCGGGGCTACCTTCACGACGGGGCCGGTAGTGTCGGCGGTGTCGTTGCCGCAGGATCCAACGAGAGCCAGCAGGACCAGGGTGCCAAGGCCCTGCAAATTCCTGTGAGCGCGTCGCATTGCGGTCGCCTTGTTCATAAGTGCCTCCTGTCGATGGGCGGCTCCGATCTCGCCAACTTCCTGGCAGGTACGCGGCTGAATCCCTAAATTTCCAACCACAATTTCGTCGGCATCCGTGGGCGTATCGCTAGCACGGCGTGAGTGCTGCGTGAGCCGGCGCGCCGGCGGGCCACGTAACGGGACTCATGATCGAGCTGCGTACCCTCGGTGCGATCGAGTTGCGGAATGGGACTGACGAGAGAATCCAGTCGGTCCTCTATCATTCGAAGCGTCTCGCGCTCCTGGCATACCTCTGCACCGCGCACCCCGTCCAGCTCTGGCGGCGCGACACCCTCGTAGCGCTGCTCTGGCCCGAGTTGGACGATGCCCACGCCCGGGGTGCGCTACGCTACGAGCTCTCGCAACTACGTCGTGCGCTGGGCCGTGATGCGCTGTGCGGCGAAGGCGCGGAAGCCGTGGGGGTGAATCCCGAACGGGTCTGGTGCGACTCCTCTGCGTTCGAAGCGGCGCTGGACGGCGGGCGCCTGGCGGACGCCCTGGAGCTGTGGCGCGGCGATCTCCTGCCCGGTCTGCACGTGCCCGGCGGTGAGTTCGAGCGCTGGCTGGACGGCACGCGCGACCGACTGGCGCGCCGGGCCATGGACGCGGCCGACCAGCTCAGGGCGCGGGCGGAAGAGCGGGGCGACGTCGCGGGTGCGATCCGGTGGGCCCGGCGGGGGACCGAGCTGGCGCGGCACGATGAGACCGCGTGGCGCCATCTCCTCTCTTCACTCGACCGTGCGGGCGACCGGGCCGGGGCCCTCGCGGCCTACAACGCACTTGTGACGCACCTGAGGGACGAGCTCGAGGTCGAGCCGTCGCCGGAAACACGGGCCCTGGCGGACCGTATCCGTGAGCGGATCGATGCGCAGGCGCCGGCGGAGCTGGCCGCCAGCGCTGGAGACGGGGCCAACGGGGATGGACGGCACGCGTCCCGGTCGGGAACGTTGGATCCCACTCGACCGCCGCCACCGGCCATCATCGCGTTGCGGCCGGTGGAGAACCTGACCGGCGACGCGCGGCATGACGCGCTGAGCCGCCGACTGACCGACCGCCTCATGCACGGTATGGCCGACCTCGATTTTCTCCGGGCTTTTGTGGGTGACGACGTGGCCGGCGTTGCGGCCGTGGTTTCCGCGGCGCTGTACGCCCGTTCCGACCGGGTGGAGGTGCGCACGCGACTGTCGGCGCCCGGAGAGGGTGGTCGGATCCTGGTCGTGCCCGAGCCCGTGCTATTGGAGCCGGAGGCCGAGGACGAAGGCCTGGATGTCGCTGTGGAACGGGTTCTCGCGGCGCTGGCGGTGCACTACCATCCCGACATGCCCATGCTCGTGGCCAGTGGCCGCCCTGCCCTCATGACCTCCTGGCAGGCGTTCCTCGAGTACACCCAGGGCTGTGAGGCCTACGGCGCTTTCCGGTTCGAAGAAGCGGCGCAGCGGCTGCGGCGGGCGTACGAGGTCGATCCCGACTTCCTCAAGGCGGCCGTCTTCGCCGGCATCGCCATGGCCTCCGCGGGCGACCCGACGGGAGCGGATGCGCTCGTCACCGCCGCCATGAGTGACGCGGCGGCCGCGTCCGAGTACGAGCGGCATTTCGGCGAGTGGTTCCTCGGTGATCTGCACGGCCGCCGTCCGGAAGCCTACCGGGCCGCCACCGAGTTGGTGCGGCTGGTATCACACCCGGTCCCCAGCACCATGGCGGGCTGGGAGGCGCTGAAGATGAACAGGCCCGTGGAAGCTCTGCGTCTCCTGCCGCCTCTCCCCTTCGAGTGGGGATGGTGGCGACACTGGGCGTGGGTGTATGAGCTGTACGGCTGGGCACTCCATTCTCTCGAAGACCACCGTGAGGAGCTCGCCACGGTACTGCCCGGACGCCAGCGCTATCCCGAATCGCTGGAGATCATCCGGGCAGAGACGCGAGCGCGGGCTGCGCTCGGCGAGGAGACGGCGGCGCTCGCGTTGGTCGAGGAAGCCCTCACGCTGTCGCCCCCCGTCGCTCTCCGTGGCGAGCGACCAGTGAAGATCACCGAGGGTATGGTGAGCCCCGCCGACGTGGCGTGGGCCGCGGCACAGGAGTTGGAGACTCACGGCCATGACGACGCGGCCGCGGCAGCACGCCGCGCCGGGTTGGGGTGGCTGTCGCGACGGCATGCCGCCACTCGCGCCGACCGCCTGCTTCAGGTTCGCCTGCTCCTCGAGTTGGGAGAGATGGAGGCAGCGGGTCAGCACATGGAAGCGCTGGGCCCCGTCGAGGATCTCGAGGCCCTCGGCCTCGCCGCCCTCTTCGCGGCGACGGCCGGGGACACGACGGCCGCCTGTGAGGCACTCGCACAACTGGAAGAGCTGCGCCATCCATACTTGTGCGGCCGGCACCTCTTGCATGCCGCCGGCGTCCGGGCCGCACTCAACCAGCCGCAGCTCGCCATTGACACGCTGCGTCGCGCGCTGGCCGCCGGGCTGCCGTTCAGCGTCGAGCTTCATGCGCTGTCAATGCTGCGGCCGCTGCGCACGCGAGAGGATTTCGCCGCGCTCCAGCGCCCGCGCGGATGAGGCGCGGCCTCGACTGGCAATGTTGTGGAAGGGCGCCGCGTCGATCAAGACCTGTGGCGGCGTTCAACCCAACGAATCCGACTCTGCGATGACGGTTGGCCTCCCGCCGCCTCCACTCAGCCGGGTAGGTCCTGGTAGGGCCCTTCTTGCGTCTCCGAGTGGAGGCGGCGAGGGGAAGCGAAGACCACGGTAGAACGCACGCCCACCGTGCGCGCCATCGCGAGGTACGATTCTCCGAGACTCGCGCCTACAACTCCTGGCGTGTACCCACCGCGAGCGGGTCCACTACCCCGTCGCCGAACGCGTTCACCAGCGCGTGCATGGCACGCCAGCCCGTGCAATGACCGGCGATGATGGTCTTCAGGCCGAACTTCTGGAGCTCGGCGACCGTCTGATCGATGAGGTCCTCGTTCGGGAACGCGAGATGCAGTCCGCCGACCAGGGCGTACAGGGGCACGTCCGGAAAGAGCTCTCTGACATGCGCACAGATGTTGACGATTCCCGCGTGGGAGCACCCGGTGAAGATCGCCAGTCCCTTCCCCTTCACGTGGGCGAGCATGAACCGCTCGTCCATCACCAGCGGATCCGGCTCCCACTCACCCGCGTCCGTCATCCGCACCTGGACGTCGAAGCCGCGCTCGAAGCTCGTTCGCGGAATCTCGCCGCTCAGGAAGAACGAGCCGTCCAGGATCTCCTCCCGCCCATCGGAAGCGACGACCTCGATCCCTCCCTGCTCGAGCGCGCGGCGGGATGGGACGTCCTGGAGCTGAAGGAGGTTGCCCGTCGGGAGGCGCAGTGCCCGCTTCACGAACGCGCCCGGGTGCACGTGTAGCGGGACCGCCTTCCCGCCGTTACCCGCCCGTATGAGCTCGGCTGCCTTGAGCAATCCCTCCGAATGATCGAAGTGACCGTGAGACAAGACAGCCGCGTCGACGATACCGAGATCCACCCCCATCCGCCCGACGTTTCGGTCGATGACGTACGGATCCGGACCCGCATCGAACAGGACCGTTCGGCGCTCCGCCCCGAGGCGAGCCGTCACAAGCAGCGAGAGACCGTGCTGTGCGCAGCAGAGTGCCTCGCCCGTCATCTCCGCCATGCCCGCCTCGATCAGGACGCGCATCTCCGAGGTGACGTGGAGCGGACGGCTCGACAGCATGTCCGTCACGTTGTCGACCAGGACGTGGACCGTCAGCCCATCGAGTTCTCGCATCCTGTACCAGCGCCGAGTGGAGGGAAGTGACCGAAACTGCCTGCTGGCGGCGGACTACGCCAGCTTCGGCGGCCGCCATGGTGCGTTGGCTCACCGAGCGACGCCATGGACCGATGGCCCCTTGCCGGACATGCATGCGCACCTCTCGGACCCCACATCCCACCCCACACCCTTGGGGTCGAAACGCCCTAGATGCCTTGCGGCAGTGTCGGTATCGCCGGATTGGCCCTCGCACCCCCAGACCGGTTCGACTCCCGCCGCCTCCACTCGGCAGGCTCTGATCCGCATCCTGCGAGAGAGCCGTCCGGTCAGAAGTTCGAATTCTCTGGCTGGTCTCACTTCTCCAACGCGTACATCCTGACGTAGGGGACGTCCAGTTCGTCCCTCCAGGTTCCCAGGACGAAGTCCTCGCCGAACTGAAAACAACGCTGACGACCCGGTGGGAGCGTCACCTGGCCAAGCCAGACTCCCTCCCGAGAGAACACATCATAAGGAGCGCGAGGACCTCCGTACTTGGAGGACCGCTCTAGCCAGAGATTGCCTTCCGCGTCGAAGTCCACGGAACTGAGTTCGGGCCAGGTATCCCCCCTTGGATTCTCTGGCCTCGATGGTCTCGGTGCTGATGACCGCCACCCTATCGTATTCCGATCCGTTTGGGTTGATGGCGGATACGACCCCACACGGGCAGCAAGAGCGTTCTTGCTTCCGAACGGAAGGTAGTAGTAGCCGAACCCTCCCCCCTCCCGAGGGGTGATCGAGGTCTCCCGTCCGGGAACTACCGCGATGGAGTCGCGACCGCGCGCGACAATCGCTTCGCGATGAACCGGCGTGGCTCGAGCATCGGCTACGTCGCTTCATGGCCGGAAGGCTTCCGCGGCGAGCCCGACGGCGTCGACCTCCTGCTGGACCCTTTCCCTCATTCGCCGCCGCTTGCCGTACGTGACGCCGGAGGCCCGTGCCGTCGTTCACGCGCGGCGGGTAGGCTGGCTCGAAGCCCATCGCTTCGGCATGCGGCTGCTGGAGATGGCTCGCGGCCGTGGCGTCGAGGTGCTGCGCGCCGAGGTCACGGACGTGCTCACCGGCGCAGCCGGGGCACGGGCCGTCGAGGTCGTGGACGGGAAGGGGGGCGAACCGTGGAGACCCGCTGCTTCGTCGACGTGGCGGGTCCCTTTCTGGCGGAGGTTGCCCGGAAGGTGGGGCTGCAGCTTCCGGTCGCCACCGTGCTCCACCGGCTCGTGGTGATGCCCGATCCGCATGGCGTCGTCCCCCGCGCCGCGCCTTACACGATCCTCACGGAGCCGCAGGATCTCCCGTGGTCGGACCAGGAGCGGGCGTGGCTTCGCGAAGACGGGCTCGAACGATTGGCGAAGCCGCTACCGGGAGCGGTGCACCTCAGGCCGGACGGCCCGCTCGACAGCGACTGGATCCGCCTCGGATGGCCGTATCATCGAGAGGCCGAGCCTCCGCGGGGGGAGCCCGACTTTCCTCCGGAGTTCGCGGACGTCGTGGTCCGGGGAGCCTACAGGCTCTGTCCCGGCATGGCCCGGTACGTCGAAGCGATGCCGGCCCGCGTGTCGGTCTTTGGTGGGTACTACTGCAAGACACCGGAGAACCTGCCGCTCGTCGGGCCGACCGACGTGGCCGGCTTCTCCCTCATGGGCGCGTTGTCCGGCTACGGGATGATGGCGGCGTGCACCGCCGCGGCCTCGCTCGCCGCCTGGATCGGCGGCGACCCGATACCGGGCAGCGAGTACTTCTCGATGGCTCGCTACGAGGACGCGGATGCCCCGTCGACTCCGGAGAGGCCGGCGGTGGCGGGGGAGCTCTGACCCCCAGGGGCGATGGCCACTCGGGCGACTCGACGCTGAGATGGTAATACTCGAGTGGCGGGGTCGGGAGGGGGCCGTCCCCTAGACGTCGGCCGGCTGGCCTTGCAGGGCATCTGCATTGAGCGCTACCGCAACGACCCAAGTGTAGAATGCTGCCAGGACAATACGTTGGATCACGCCAACGAAGGAGAGCGTCTTCGCGAACCCGAACATCACGAAGACCAGCACGAGAGGCCAACCTCCCAACCCGGCGGACAACCACCATAACCGGCTCCGCCGTTGCCCTCTCAACCCAATCGCCAGAACCAGCGGTGCCAACGCCCCGCTCATCAGGGCCATGAATCCGACCAGTGAGTGCACCATCGCGGAAAACGACATGTCGTCAATGGCGCAGCCTGCGTCGCATGGGAAAAATGGGCCGGTCATACGTCCAAACCCGGCGAGGGCAGCCAAGAGGCTACTGGCCACCAACCACGGGCGCGGTCTCACCAACAAGTACATGCCGAGTGCGAACGCGACGGTCAGCAGGCCGGGCAGGAACAGGCCGCCGTAGCTGAAGAGCTTCCGGTGCGTCGCACCTATGGCACCGAGCTCGCTCACGAACTGGGACGCGTGCGAATAACCCGGTTCCAATTGGCCAGCGACCACGATAACCACTGCAAACACTACCGGTGCGGCAATGCCGACTTGCAGCAACCTGCGGCCCTTCGTCGTGTCGTTCCCCGAGTCGGTCGGGAGCATCCTCGGACCTCCCGGATCAAGCGTGTAACGCCGGCCTTGAAAAGGACAAGAAGTCCAAGCGCCATCCCGGCCCGAAGGGCATGGTAGGATGCGCGTTGAGGAGGGGCAAGCGGCAAGGGCATGGAGTCGCTCGAGGGCGAAGGGTGGTCGTGCGCAGCAGCGGAGGAGGCTGGCTTCGTGAAAGCGAGCAGCCTGTGGGTGGCGAAAGATCCGTCCGAGTAGGGAAGGGCGCACCGATGGCTGGCGGACCGGGCGCTCGTGGACCGAAGATGCGGCCTGGAACGAGCCGAGACCGTGGTGAAGTCGTGGCCGACCCACGCTCACCGGGGCGTATGCCGATTGGGGCCGGCGCAGCCAGGAAGAGGTGTCCCGCCACGTGGGTGTGGGGGTGGGCTCGGCAAGAGGGACTGTGGGGAGGGTGAGGCAGCGAGTCGGCGGGTGTAACGGTGGTGAAGCCCACCCACCTGGGCGAGGGCGACGATGTCGCCCATCTCGGGCGGCTCCACCCCACGCGGATCCGGACAGTCATCGTCCAACGACCGGTGTGTTCGCGAGCCGTGATAGTAGGAAGCGTAGCTTCGAAGCACCCGCATGAGATGGCGTTCACCGAGAACGATGACGTGGTCGAGGCACTCTCGGCGCATTGAGCCGATCAGCCTCTCACAGTATGGATTCTGCCACGGCGAGTGCGGGGCTGTGACGGGCTTCCTCGATGCCCATCGCCTCGACACGCTGGGCGAAGCTGCCGCGGAAGATGGTGTCGCGGTCGTGGAGCAGGAAGCGGTGTGCGGCTTTGTAGGGGAAGGCCGCGACGACTTGCTGGGCGGTCCACCGAGCGGACGGCGAGGTCGTGACGTTGAAGTGCACGATGCGGCGGCGATCATGGGACATGACCACCAGCACGTAGAGCACGCGGAAGGTCACCGTCGGGACGACGAAGAAGTCCAGCGCAGCGATGTCCCTGACGTGATTTTCGAGGAACGAGCGCCAGGTCTGAGACGGCGGACCAGACGGCGGGGGTCGGTAACGCCGGACCGTAGAGTCACTGACCTCGATCCCGATCTTGCGGAGTTCCGCTTGGATCCGCGGCTTGCCCCACGTGGGGTTCGCACGCCACATATAGCGGATCAGCTTGCGGACCTGGGGGTCGATTCTCGGCCGGCCGCGCCGGGCTCCGCTTCACGGCGGACGAGTTTGTCGCCACCCACAGGGCCCAGCGACCGCATTGACGCTGCCGCCGACCGTACTTACTGTGGTGGCGCCCCCCTACCAGACGGCGATCGCCTCTTCCCGGTATTCCGCAGGTAATGCGCGCACATCATGCCGCGGTCAGCCCATAGCCATCCGATTTCCCCGCCATGTCGAATTCGAACGGTCTGTACCCGTCTCCGCGTCCATTGATGCCCCACGGGTGGATCCGTGTTACCCTCGTAGCCGCGTCGCTCATGGCCGCACCCTGGACCACCACCTGCGGCGGTAGTCCGACGGCCACGCAGACCGGCAACAACAAGCCCGTCGTAGTCGGCTCGCTGCGGCTCGACCAGGACAGCCTGAGGCTCTACGTCGGCGACACCCTCGACGTCGTGGCGACGGCCCTGGACGAGAACCAGAATCCAGTCGCACCCTCGGAGCTCCCTTCCGGAATCAAATGGACCTCGTCGGACGCGGGTATCGCCTCGGTCGACTCGGCCGGGCGCGTGCGCGGCGCCGACCAGGGCGTCACCACCGTCACCGCCAGCGTGGGCACCGTCTCCGCGTCGGCGACGGTGGTGGTGCGTGACGTGCCTGCGACGCTCGCGCCCGACAGCGGGACCAGCATCACGGCCGTGGCGGGCCACCTGCTCGACATCCACGTGACCGTGGAGGGGGCGCCTGGGCAAGGGGGACTAGGAGTCCCGGGTGTCCCCGTTCGTTTCACAGCCCTCGGAGGAGGAGGGGTCACGTCGGATTCCGTGGTCAGCGACGCATCGGGCGTGGCGAGCACGGGTTGGAGGCTGGGTCCGGACTCCACCACGCAGCGGCTGGTCGTCGAAGCCGTCCCCGGCTCGACTCCGCTCGCGGCACCGGGAAGCGGCCCCCTGGCGGCGCCGACGCATCCGCCCGTGAGTGACACCATCACGGCGGCGGTCCGCATACCGGCGAGCATCACCCTGCGGGCCATACTCTGGAAGCCTACGAGCACCGCAGGAGAGGTGGATACCGCGGTCTTCAACGAAGGCGACACGTTGACGGCGATTGGCCCGTCCGGGAGCGCTCTTTGGGCCATTGTCTCCGATCGGGACGGCGCAACAATTGACGGTGAGAGCGTCGTGTGGTCTTCCGCCGACACCATGATCGCGCAGGTCTACTCCGGAGAATACAACCTAGGTGCTCAGGGCCCCGGCACCACGACGATCACCGCGACCGACCAGCCAGACCCCGACGCCCCTCCGCTCGCGAGCACGTTGATCTACGTCCACGTCCGGGTGCCCACGACCGTCGTCATTTCACCGGATTCACTCCACGTGACGGTGGGCGACACCGCCACGGTGAGCGCGACCACGCTGGACCAGGATGGCGTGGCCATTCCGGGAGAGACCGTCGAGTGGTCTTGCGCCGACAGCAGCATCGTGCACGTCGAACTCTTCGGCGGTCGGGTAGTGGGCGTCACGCCGGGGACCACCGTCGTCTACGGAAGCACCTCGGGGGCGAGGGCATCGATTCCAGTCGTTGTGGTGGAACCGAGCCGCGCGGCGGCAGCGGATCGAGCCGCACCGGATCGGGCGGCCGACTTCGGGTGGGGTCGTCGCACGGGGCGCGCCCCGGAGGGTGCCCGGACGCGATGGCCTGGCAGGTGAGGGTCGGCGTCGGAAGAGTCGCTGAAGGGCTCAAGATACGTTGTGGCAGTAATCGAAACGCAGCTACCGCCGCATTGACGGTGCCGCCGACCGCAGCTACTGGGTGGCGCCCCCCCCTGTCGGACGGTCACCGCCTCCTGGCGGCAGCCCGCAATTGACTCGCGATCACCACTCTGCAGCGAGCCCACAGCCATCCGATTGCCGTTCTTCTCCACACCCCGCCATGTCGAACCCCATCGGCCTACATCCGTCTTCGCGCCCATCGATGCCCCGCGGGTGGATCCGTGCTACCCTCGTCGCCGCGTCCCTCATGGTCGCGCCGTGGACCACCACCTGCGGCGGTAGTCCGACGGCCACGCAGCCCCCCGACAACAAGGAGCCGGAGACCGTCGGCCGAGTGATCGTCTCGCCGGATGCGGACACGATCTTCACAGGCGGGGCGCAGCAGTTCAGCGCTACGGTCGAGGACGTGGACGGCAACCACCTGACCGGGACGAGCGTGACGTGGAGCAGCTCGAACCCGGACGTGGCCACGGTCGACGCAACCGGGCTGGGCACGGGCGTAAGCGAAGGAGAGGTGACGATCGTGGCGACGAGCCAGGGGGTCAGCGGCCAGACCGCGCTCACGGTCGCGCGCATGGAGGAGGACAATCTCAGTGCGGGCGCGGTTGGCGCCTGCGGCCTCACGACCACGGGACAGGCCTACTGCTGGGGGGACAACTCCTGGGGCCAGCTGGGCAATGGCAGAAATGACCCGAGCAACGTTCCCGTGGCGGTCTCCGGCGGGCTGACCTTCCAGGAGATCGGAGCGGGCCACGATCACACCTGCGGCCTCACCAACGCGGGTCAGGTCTACTGCTGGGGGGACAACTCCCAGGGCCAACTGGGAAACGGTACAAATGACCCGAGCGACGTCCCCGTAGCGGTCTCCGGCGGCCTGAAATTCCAGTGGATCAGCGCGGGCGACAGTCACACCTGCGGACTCACCGTCAGCGGGCGGGCGTACTGCTGGGGGAACAACTGGGACGGCAAACTGGGCAACGGCGGGAATGACCCGAGCGACGTTCCCGTGGCGGTCTCCGGCGGCCTGAGCTTCCAGTGGATCAGCGCGGGCTTGGATCACACCTGCGCTATCACCCGCACGGGGCAGGCCTACTGCTGGGGGTGGAACGGCTGGGGCCAACTGGGCAGTGGCGGCCTCGACAGCGCGGTCCCCGTGCCTGTCTCGGGCGGGCTGAGCTTCCAGCGGATCAGCGCCGGCTGGACCCACACCTGCGCCCTCACCAACTCGGGCCAGGCCTATTGTTGGGGCGGCGAATTCCCCGACAGGGGCGAACTGGGCAACGGCACGACGGAGCCGAGCGCCGTCCCAGTGGCGGTCTCGGGAGGGCTGAGCTTCCAGGATATCAGCGCGGGCTTGGATCACACTTGCGCCCTCACCAGCTCGGGGCAGGCCCACTGCTGGGGCTCGAACTACTACGGCACACTGGGCAACGGGACGGACGACCCATTGAGCGACGTTCCCGTCGCGGTCTCGGGAGGGCTGACCTTCGAGCGGATCACTGCTGCTGCGGATCACGACTGCGCCCTCACCGGCGCGGGTCAGGTCTACTGTTGGGGGTCAAACAGCGACGGTCAACTGGGTACGGGCACAAACGACGCGAGCAACGTGCCCGTAGCGGTCTCCGGCGGGCTGACGTTCCGGTAGCACAACCGACAGCAGCAGTCCCCGAAACAGGTTCGGGACGGATAGGGATCATAGCGGTACTGGGCCGGGCAAGCTCCCCGTCCTGTTCCAGAACCCAGCCGAGGATCAGGCGGCTCGTCTGGCGTAATGATTCAGGAGTCCACCCAGTCTCGGGTGGCAGGTAATAGGCTCCGAGCCCGACTGCCGCTCTCCCTCGATCAGCCGGTTACCGAGTCCCTGGTGACTCCGCTCCCGATGGTAGTGCTTCACGTACTCGGCCACGGCAGTTCGAAGATGCCTCTCTCCCAGTAGGACCATCCGGTCCAGGCATTCCGACTTGATCGAGAGAACGAAGCGCTCGGCGTAGGCGTTCAGATTGGGACTTCGTGCAGGCAAGCGGACGGATTCCACGCCCGCACTGCTCAGGCGCGCCCGGAAGTCCCGTGTGTACATCGGATCCCGATCATGGATCAGGTAGCGCTTCCCTTTCAGAAAGCCGTCGAACTCATCGACGAGATTCCGCGCCACCCGGCTCATCCATAATCCGGTGGGTGCCGGGCCAATGCCGGCGATCTCCACACGCCTTGTGGCCAGATCCAAGACGAAGAACACCAGGTACCGGACAAGCCCAGCTGCAGTCCACACCTCGACAGTGAAGAAGTCCGCCGCGGCAATCGCTTCCCAGTGTGCCTTCAGGAACTTCGACCACGGCATGTGCGGTAGCCGTTCTGGAGCCGGTCCGACCCCGTGTTCTCTCAGGATCCGTCGCACGGTCGAACGCGAGACCTGGTGCCCCACCTTCGCCAGCTCTCCGACGATCCGCGTCTAACCCCAGCGTTCGTTCTCTGTCGCCATCCGTACCACGAGCTCGCGGATCTCTCGAGCGACG
>JAJDNC010000143.1 GCA_022340865.1 Gemmatimonadota bacterium | reverse complement strand
GCGGCTCAAGTTGACCGACGTCGCCCTGCGCCTGGACACGCGGTCGTCGCTGAGGCCCGACACGGCTCTGGTTCTGAGCGTAGACCGGTCGGATCTGACGTTCGTGTACGACCCGCAACCGGCTCCGCCCACCAGCGGGATCCGCGTGGGCGGCGTTCCGTCGTGGCGCTCGGTCATGGACGTGAACGTGCCCAGGACGCTGGACGGTCCTCCCCAGCTGTGCGCCGTGGTGCAGTGCCCCATGACGCTGACCAAGGACGAGATCACGTACGCGGCGCTGGTGCTCCACACCATGGCGGGGGATACGGCCTACGCACCCAGTGACACCGTCTACCTGGACGCGCGTCCGGTGTTCGACCGGACCTTGCTCCCCAAGGCGCCCCTGGGAGGGTCGATGATCACCAGCGGCCTGGGCAGACGGCTGCCGCCCTCGCTCTTCGGAGCCGATCAGGGCGCCGCGGTGGAGATTCCCGTTACGTCGTGGATGCAGGCGGTCATCGCGGACACGACGAACACCGGGCCACGCACGGTAGCGCTCGTGTCGACGTACGAGCCCCTCCGGATCTCCTACGCCTCCTTCTACGGCCCGAGCTCCACGTTGGCGCCGACGCTCCGGCTCGTCGTCACCGTGGGCCCGCCGGTGGAGCACCCATGAACCGCTCCTCCACGCTCTTCGCGCTGGTGCTCCTGGCCGCGACGCCCCTGGCCGGGCACGCGCAGTCGATCCTGAGTGCCGCCGGGCTGGGATTCCCCGTGGATGCGGTGGACGCGCGCGCGCAGGCCCTCGGAGGCGTGGACATCGGTCTCCAGGGCGATGCGATCACGGCGGGGGACCCGGCGGCGGCCGCGCACCTGATCGTGGGCACCGTCATGATGACCGCCGTGCCGTCGTGGGTCTCGTACTCCAACTCCGCCACGAAGGAGACCGGCTCCTTCCGCGCGGCCCCTTTCCCGTTGATCGGCATCGCGTATCCCGCCTTCAATCTGGGCGTGGTCACGTTCAGCTTCGAGTCGGTATTGGACCAGCGATACCGGGGGGAGGAGGCCGCGACCGTCTCCCTGAGCGATACCCTGCTCGCGGTGACGGATTCCTTCACCTCGGCGGGTGGCGTCTCGCAGATCCGCCTCGGGTTCGCCCGCGCCGTGAGCAGGAGCCTGTCGGTGGGACTCTCGGTGGGCCGGTACGGCGGCTCGCTCACGCGGCGGCTGGTGCGCACCTTCAACGACACCATCGCTTCCTCCGCGCTCTCTCGGTTCCAGGCCGGAGGATACTGGGACTATTCGGGAGTGGCCATCACCGGTGGCTTGTCCGCCGACCTGGGCACGGTCGCACATGTCGCCGGAAGCATGACCTGGTCCAGCAAGCTGAAGGCCACCGCTTCGTCCGACACCAAGGGGTCCAGCGCGAGCTTCGATCTCCCGGTTCAAGTGCGCCTCGGAGCCACCGGGATCCTGGCACCCGGGCTGGCCATCAACGCCGGCTTCACCCGCGCGGACTGGTCGTCCATCAAGAACCAGGTGGCGACGGGGACGGTGTCGGGGGCCGACATCACATGGGGGGCCGGCATCGAGCTGAGCCGGGCCTCGTTCCTGGGACGCCGCGCGCCTCTGCGCGTCGGTTACAGGCACAGTGACCTGCCGTTCTCGCTCACGGGAAGCAAGCCGGTGGAGACGGCGTGGTCGGCGGGCTTCGGCCTCGTGCTGAAGCAGGCCCAGACCCTCACCCGATCCGCTCTCACGCAGGCTTCCGTGGACCTGACCTTCGAGAACGGGCAGCGCACCGACGGCTCCGTGAAGGAGAGCTTCAAGCGTTTGGCTCTCACGCTGCGTCTGACGGGGTATTAAGCCGCTCGTGGGACACGCCCCCCGGCGCGACTCCGAGCTCCTGCGCCCGTCGCGGGTGTACTACCACACCTTCGGGTGCAAGGCGAACCAGTACGACACCGAGCGCATGCGCCAGGAGGCGGAGGCGCGGGGCAGCGACACGGTTTCGTCCTGGAGCGAGGCCGACGTCTGCGTGGTGAACACCTGCACCGTGACGAACCAGGCCGACGCCGACGCTCGCCGGTTCATCCGCAGGCTCAACCGCGAGGTGCCCGGCGTGCGCGTCGTCGTGGCGGGTTGCTCCGCGGCCCTGCGCGCCGGGGACTACCGCACAATGGACGGCGTCACCGCGGTGGTGGAGGGGCAGGACCCGGTCGCCGTCTCCGCGGCGGTGACCTCGCGGCCGGTGCTTCTGGAGCTGCGCTCGTCCCTGGACCGGATCGACACCGAGCCCGTGGGCGGGGAGCTCCTCCGGCGCAGGGCTGGCGCGTCACGAGGCTGGCTCAAGGTCCAGGACGGCTGCGACCGCAAGTGCTCGTTCTGCGCCACCCGCCTGGCCCGGGGCCCCGCCCGCTCGAGGAGTCCCGAGGAGGTGGTGGCGGAGGCACGGGTGCTCTCGACGGCTCATCCCGAGCTGGTGGTGACGGGCATCCACATCGGCCACTACGGACGCGACCTCGACCCTCCCTGGACGCTGGCTCGCCTCGTGGCGCTGCTGCTGGAGCGCGTGCCGGGCGTGCGCTTCCGCTTGGGGAGTGTGGAGGCCACCGAGGTCGACGACGACCTGCTGGGGGTCCTGGCGGGCGCGGGAGGGTGGCTCGCGCGGCACCTGCACATGCCCCTGCAGAGCGGCTCCGATCCGGTGCTCCGGCGCATGCGCCGGTGGCATACACGCGAGCAGTACCGCCGGCGTGTCCTCGAGATCGTCGACCGCGTGGGGGACATGGGGCTCGGTGCCGACATCATCACGGGCTTCCCCGGCGAGACCGACGAGGACCATGCGTCGACCCGGGCGCTGGTGGAGGAGCTCCCGTTCACGTACCTGCACGTCTTCCCGTTTTCGCCCAGGGATGGCACCGTCGCCGCGGATCTCGACCACCCGGTTCCTCAGCGGGTGGCCGGAGAGCGGAGCCGGGAGCTGCGCGATCTGGCCCGGGCGAAGGGCGCGGCCTATCGGGCGGGACGGGCGGGGCAGGGGGCCCGGGTGGTGGTGGAGGGACGTGGCGCCACCGCGCTCACCGGCGACTACCTGCGGGTGGACGTGCCTCGGCCGTGTCCGGACGGGACGTCCCCGGCCCTGCGCGACGGAATCCTGGGGTCTCGGAGGGGCCATCTGTATATTGCGTGGCCCAGGCGACTCCCTTCGAATTGACCTCATGACAGAGACCGGCCGGCCCCGGCGCGCGTACGTGGAGACGTACGGGTGCCAGATGAACATCAGCGACGGGGAGCTCATGGAGGGCATCCTCGCCGGCAGCGGCTACGAGATCGTCGCCGCGCCGGAGGACGCCGACGTCGTCCTGGTGAACACGTGCGCCATCCGCGAGCACGCGGAGCAGCGCGTGCTGGGCAGGGTGGGCCAGCTCGCCGACCTGAAGCGCCGCCGTCCCGGGATGCTCATCGGCGTCACCGGATGCATGGCACAGCGCCTGGGCGGGAGCCTCCTGGAGCGCGCCGGCCACGTGGACCTGGTCATGGGGCCCGACGGGTATCGGGGGCTCCCCGACGCCCTGGAGCGCATCGGCGCCCGGGCGGCGCCCGGGGAGGGGGAAGCGTCCCCCCGGCCCGAGGCGGCCCGGCGCCGGGGTCCGGCCCTGGCGGTCCTGGACCTCGACCTCGGCGAGAACTACGAGGGCCTCGAGCCGCGTCGCAGGGAGGGACCCTCGGCGTGGGTGACCGTGCAGCGGGGATGTGATCACCGCTGCACCTTCTGCATCGTGCCGTACGTGCGTGGACCGGAGAAGAACCGCGAGCCCCGTGAGGTCCTGGCGGAGGTGCGCGCGCTGGCGGACACGGGCGTCAGCGAGGTCACCCTCCTCGGGCAGACGGTGAACTCCTATCGGTGGCGGGAGTGGCGCTTCCCGCACCTGCTTCGGGAGGTGGCGCGGGTGGACGGTATCCGCAGGGTGCGCTTCACGTCGCCGCATCCCAACGACGTGGACGAGGCGCTGGCCGAGGTCATGGCCACCGAGCCCGCCGTCTGCGAGCAGCTCCACCTGCCCCTCCAGTCGGGCTCGGACCGCATGCTGAAGCGGATGCTTCGCCGCTACACCGTGAGGACGTTTCTGGAGAAGGTGGAGCTCGTGCGCCGCGCGGTGCCGGACGTGGCTCTCTCCACGGACGTCATCGTCGGCTTCCCGGGGGAGACCGAGGAGGACTTCCAGGCCACGCTGGACGCCATGCGTACCGTGCGCTTCGACGATGCGTTCACGTACCGGTATTCGCCCAGGGAGGGGACCCCGGCCACCCGGCTCCCGGCGGAGGACTTCGTGTCCGACGAGGTCGCCGGCACGCGCCTCGAGGGGCTCATAGACGTCCATCGGTCCATCCAGGCGGAGATCGCCGCGTCCGAGGTCGGGCGTGTCGAGGAGGTGCTGGTAGAGAAGCCGGCGAAGAGCGAGGGGGACGTCCTGGGGCGCACCCGCAGGGGCAAGGTCGTCGCCTTCCCGGGCTCGCCGGACCTCGTGGGTGGATACGTCGAGGTTCGGCTGGATCGCACAACGGGGGCCACCTTCGGGGGCACGGCGGTGGACGCGGTGGACGCGGTGGCGGAGACCGCCGACGTGAGGCCGGCATGAGTCGGTGGCTCGGAGCGCTGGGGATCCTCGTCGTCCTGGTCCTCGCCCTGGGCTTCGCCTCCCTCAACGGGGGGGAGCACGTGGTCCTCCGTCTGGGCATCGCGACCCTCTACGGCGTTCCGCTCACGGTGGTGGCCTTCGGGGGACTCATCGCCGGAATGGTGATCATGCTGGTGGCGGGCGTGCGCTCGGACCTCAAGGTCCGCCGCATCCTGCGCGCCAGGCTCGCCGAGGAGGACCGCGAGGAGAAGAGCCGATTCGTGGACCGCAGCCAACGGGACCTCTTCGAAGGAGGCACGAAGGAGGAGTGAGCCCGAGACACCGCGGGCGTGAGGCGCCGCCGCCCTGATGGCGTCGCTCCCGCCCGTCGCCCGCCTGGCGGTGGCGTTCGCCGCCGGCGCGGCTCTCGTCCAGATCCCCGGCGTGCCACACCTGCCGGGCCCCCTGCTCCTTCTCCTCTCCCTTCCGCCCATCCTCGCATCGCGGCGTCCCCGCCAGCGGGCGCCCTGGATGCTGCCGTGCGTCGCGGGCCTCCTCGTCGGCGCCGCGTGCGTTCCCCGCCGGACTTGCCCTCCGCCTCCCTCCCGCGCCGTCCCCGGCATGGTGGTGGGCCGCTTCCTGGCGTCGCTCCCCGGCGACGCGAGCCACCGAGCCGCGCCCCGCCGCCGCCTCTCGCCGGGCTCCTTGCCGTTCGCCGTCGAGAGGAGTGGGGCGTGCGCCCCCGTCCGTGTCGTGGCCCCCGGGGCGGTGGCGGTGGGGGCGCGGAGCAGGGTGTGGGGAACGTGGCGCCCGGGGCGTTACGGCTCGACGCTCGTCGCCGACTCCGTCGCGGGAGCCCCGGAGGCGGAGCACCCGTGGGCCACGCTTCGGTGGGCCCTGGTCCGCTGGCGCGGCCGCCTCACGGCGACGCTCAACGTGCTCTACGGGACGCGGGCGCCGCTGGCCTCCGCCCTCGTCCTCGCCCGTCGCGAGGGGCTGGATCCCGGCCTGCGGGACGCCTTCGCACGTGCGGGCACCGCCCATCTCCTCGCCATCTCCGGCTTCCACGTGGGTGTCGTCGCCGCCCTGCTGCTGGCTCTCCTGAGGGGGGCGGGCCTCTCCCGCCGGCGGGCGGGGGTGGGGGCGGCCCTGGGGGCGTGGGCCTACGTGGCGCTCCTGGGCTTCCCCGACGCGGCGTGCCGGGCCGCTCTGATCCTGATCCTCCTCGCCGTGTCTCGGGCCGTGGGGAGGGCGCCGGCCCGGTGGGGGGCCCTGGGAGGCGCGCTGCTCGTCATGGTCGCCGCGCAGCCGTCACGCATCACCGGACCGGGGTTTCAGCTCTCCTTCGCCGGGGCGGCGGGGCTGGTCGCTTGGGCTCCACGCCTCCGGGGGCTCCTGCGCCGTGCCCTGGGTGCCGGGGTTCCGCGCTCTCTCGTGTCCGCGTTGGCGGCCGGCGTGGCGGCCACCGCGGCCACGCTTCCGGTGGTGGCCTGGCACTTCGAGCGCGTCTCCCTGGTGGGGATCCCGGCCACGCTGGCGGTTACGCCGCTGGTGGCTCTCGCCATCCCCGGCCTCCTCGCCTCCCTGGTGGCGCAGGTCGTACACCCGGCGCTGGGGCACCTGGCGGCCGCGGCGGTCACGCCGCTCCTCGCGCTCCTGGAGCTCCTCACGCGCTGGCTGGGCTCCTTCCCGTGGGCCAGCGTCTGGGTGCCGCGCTCGTGGCTCCCCGTCGCGGCCGGGGGAGTGCTGATGGGCCTGGTAGTCGTGGGCCGCATCCCCCGGGTACGGCGGCGGGCGCGCCTGGGGGTGGCGGCGGCGGCGGGCCTCTGTGCCCTCGCGGTGTGGCCGCTCCTGCTCACGCTCCAGGCGCGCGGCTCCCTGGAGATCGACATGCTGGACGTCGGCCAGGGTGATGCCTTCGCCCTGCGCACCCCGGGCAACCGCTGGTTCCTCATCGACACGGGCCCGGGGACGACGAACCCCGATCCCGGGGCCGACGGCGTCGTCCGCGCTCTTCGCCGCCGGGGCGTGCACCGGTTGGAGGCCCTGGTGCTCACGCACCCGGACATGGACCACATCGGCGGCGCCCGGGCGGTTCTGGAGAGCTTCAGCGTGGGGGCGGTCCTCGAGCCCGCCCGTCCCGTCGGCAAGGACGCGTACGTCGGCACCCTCGACATCGCCCGCGTCCGCGGCATCCCCTGGATCCAGGCCCACGAGGGCGAGCACTTCATCGTGGACGGAGTCACCTTCGACGTGCTGAGTCCGCCGGAGCCCGGCTCGCCCGGGGACACCCTCCAGGGCGCGGGCACGGACACGAACCTGGAGTCCGTGGTCGTGGCCGTGCACTACGGCGCCTTCGACGCCCTCTTCACGGGGGACGCTCCGGCCCTCGTCGAGCGCGCGGTGTCCGGCCGCCTCGGCCAGGGGATCGAGGTGCTCAAGGTATCCCACCACGGGAGCGAGAGCGGAACGGACCCCCTGCTCGTGGCCCGGGCCGCCCCGCAGCTCGCCCTCGTCTCCGTAGGGCGGGGCAACCGCTTCGGACACCCCTCGCCGGGGGTGCTGGCACGGCTGCGGCGGGCCGGGGTGGAGATCCACAGGACCGACGAGGAGGGCACCGTGCGGGTGCTGGCACGCGCCGACGGTCGCTTCCAGGTCGAGTCCGGAAGCGGTCACACTCGCGCGGGAGGCTCCGAACGGCGAGCTTCTCGGTCACCTGCCGGCTCTTCACGCTGACCCTCCGACCTTCCTGCCATGCTTCCGGACCCCCAGGTCGTCACCATCTCCCGCTTCCTCGTCGACCAGGAGCGCCGCTTCCCCGAGGCCACCGGCGCGTTCACGAACATCCTCCACGACATCGCGCTGGCGGCCAAGGTCATCTCCCGGGAGGTGCGCAAGGCCGGCCTCGTGGACATCCTGGGCCACGCGGGCCTGGAGAACGTGCACGGCGAGGAGGTGCAGAAGCTCGACGTGTTCGCCAACGACGTGCTCTACCGCGCCCTCGACCACACCGGGTACGTCGCCTGCCTGGCCTCGGAGGAGAGCGAGGACATCATCCCCATTCCGGAGAGGTTTCCCGCCGGCGAGTACGTGGTGCTGTACGATCCCCTGGACGGTTCGTCGAACATCGACGTGAACGTGTCCATCGGCACGATCTTCTCCATCCACCGGAAGATCAGCGCCGGCGAGCGCGGCGTCCTGGAGGACTGCCTGCAGCCCGGGTTCCGTCAGCTCGCGGCGGGTTACGCGCTCTACGGCTCCTCCACCATGCTGGTGTACACCACCGGGGCGGGCGTCCACGGCTTCACGTTGGATCCTTCCCTGGGAGAGTTCCTCTTGAGCCACCCTGGAATGAGGATTCCCGACCCGCCGGCGAAGACGTACTCCGTCAACGAGGCGTACTACAACCGATGGTCGGCGGGGCAGCAGCGCCTGGTGAGCTGGCTGAAGGGGGAGGGCGGGTTCGGCTCGCGCTACATCGGATCGCTGGTGGCGGACGTGCACCGGACGCTCCTCCAGGGGGGGCTGTTCATGTACCCGGCGGACCGGGTTCACCCGGAAGGCAAGCTCCGCCTGCTGTACGAGATGGCCCCCATGGCCATGATCGTCACCCAGGCCGGCGGGCGCGCCAGCGACGGGCGCGGGGATCTGCTGGACATCCAGCCCCGGAGCCTCCACCAGCGCACGCCCGTGTATCTCGGGTCTCCCGGGTTCGTGGAGCTGGCCGAGCGCTATCTGGCGGGGGACCCGGAGGTCTGAGAGTCGCCGGGCACCGCGACCGCGCCGACGTCCGAGCCCGGTCGGACGCCGCGCCTACTCCGGCCGCCCGGTCTCCTCGTCGACACCCGCCAGCATCTCCCGCTTCTCGTCCTCCGGGAGGTACGCGACCTCGAAGCCCGTACGCGCCACCGTCTTGAGCTCCTTCCAGGTGAAGCCCAGGTGGTCGCGGGCGTGCTCGTACTCCTTCGTGAGGGTGACGCCGGACATGAGACGGTTGTCCGTGCACAGCGCGATGGGGATGCCCTCGTCGAAGTAGCGGCGCACGGGGTGCATGGCGTAGGACGCGGCCACGCCGGTCTGCACGTTGGACGTCAGACAGACCTCCAGCGGAATGCCACGCTCCCGCACCTGCGTCTCCAGCTCGACGTCCTCCCAGAGTCGGGTGCCGTGGCCGATACGTGTGGCGTGCGCGTCGTTCACGGCCTGCTTGATGGAGGGAGCACCGAAGCCTTCACCCGCGTGTATGGTGAGGGGTAGCCCGGCCGACTCCACGAGGCGGAATGCCTCCAGGTGCTCGCGAGCGGGGCTTCCGGCCTCGGCGCCGGCGAGGTCGAAGGCGACCACGCCGCGGTCGCGATACGCCACGGCCAGCTCCGCCATCTCCACCGATACCGCCGGATCCAGCGTGCGCAGGGCGCACACGATGACCCGGGTCTTGATCTGGTAGGCGCTCTCGGCGCGCCGCAGTCCGGCCAGCACGTGGTCCATGACCTCGTCGGTGGTCAGGCCCCCGGCCGTGCACAGCGCCGGTGAGAAGCGTACCTCGAGGTAGCGCACGTGCTCGCGGGCATGGTCCTCGGCCACCTCGAAGGCGATGCGCTCCAGGGCCTCGGCGTCCTGCATGACCGAGAGCGTCAGCACGAAGCGCTCCAGGTACTCCTCGAGGCTGTGGGCGTCGGAGACGAGCATGTGCGCGGCCAGGGACCGGGCCTCGTAGCTCGGCAGCTCGGTGCCCCTCTCCTGGGCCAGCTCCGCCATGGTCGACGGGCGCAGGGAGCCGTCGAGGTGGACGTGCAGCTCCGCCTTGGGGAGGGCGAGCAGGCGCTCCGTGGCGGTAGAGCCGTCTTCGCTCAACACGACACGGGGCCCTCGGGGGAGGACAGACCCCGCTCGACGTCGATGAGGGGAGCAGGGTATTCGCCGGAGAAGCATGCGGTGCAGTACGGCTTGCCGTCGGCGACGGCCTCCACCATCCCCTCCAGGGACAGGTACCCCAGGGAATCCACCTCCAGCTTCGCCGAGATCTCCGGGATCTCGAGCCTGGAGCCCATGAGCTCCCCCTTCGTGGGCATGTCGATGCCGTAGAAGCAGGGGAAGCGCACCGGCGGGCTGGCGATGCGGAAGTGCACCTCCTTTGCTCCGGCCTGCCGGAGCATGCGCACCAGGCTCCGGCTGGTGGTGCCACGGACCAACGAGTCGTCCACGACGACCACGCGCTTGCCGGCCAGCACCTCGCGCACGGGGTTGTACTTCATGCGCGCCCCGAAGTCGCGGTCCTTCTGCATGGGCTGGATGAACGTGCGCCCCACGTAGTGGTTGCGCAGGAGCCCGAGCTCGAAGGGGATGTGGCTCTCCTCGGAGAAGCCCAGGGCGGCGGAGTTGGCGCTGTCGGGTACCGCGATCACGGCATCCGCTTCCACGGGGTGCTCCCGTGCCAGCTGTCGGCCGAACGCCCGCCGGGCCCGGTCCACGCTCTGTCCCCAGATGTGCGAATCGGGGCGGGCGAAGTAGACCAGCTCGAAGATGCAGGGCGCGGGCTCCTTCGCCGGGGGGAGGGAGCGGAGGCGGCGTACGCGCCCGCCCTGGAGCTGAAGCACCTCACCGGGATCCAGGTCGCGGACGTACTCCGCCCCGAGGATGTCCAGGGCGCACGTCTCGCTGGCCACGATGTGGCCGCCGTCCTTGCGGCCCAGCACCAGGGGCCGGAAGCCTCTGGGGTCGCGCACCGCGAAGAGGGTGTCCCCCACGCTCAGCACGAGGCTGTACGCCCCCTCGAGGTGGGTGAGGGCGTCGTCCACCTGGGCCTCCACCGTCTCGTGCCGCGACTTGGCGATGAGGTGCACCAGGATCTCGGAGTCCGAGGTGGTGCGGAAGATCGCCCCTTCGTCCACGAGCCTGCTCCGCAGGTCGAGGTGGTTGGTGAGGTTTCCGTTGTGCGCCAGCGACATGTCGCCCCGGGAGTACCGGGCGGTGATGGGCTGCACGTTCTCGACGTTGCTCCCGCCGGCGGTGGAATAGCGCACGTGGCCCACCGCCGTGGAGCCCGGGAGCCGGGACAGCCTCGCCCCGTCGAACACGTCGGAGACGAGGCCGACGCCCCTGTGCACGTGGGAGACACCGGCGTCGTCCACGGTGACGATGCCCGCCGCCTCCTGGCCCCGGTGCTGGAGCGAGTAGAGGGCCAGGTAGGCGAGCTCCGCCGCGTTGGCCAAGCCGCTCACACCCACCACGCCGCACTCCTCCCGAGGATGGTCGTCCAGGCGGTGCACGGCCATGTCCGTGGGGGCCTCCGGCGCCGGGGAAGCGTCGACCAGTGGAAGCGTGCGCCGGGTACCCCGGGTGCCGGCCATGCTCACGCCCCCGCCGCGTGGGGAGCGTCCATGATCCCGCTCAAGCCCTGCAGCCATGTGTCCCGGACGCGTTCCCCGGGGAGCTCCACCGCCGCCCCGCGCACGCGGATGCGCAGCGCACCGCCGGGAGCACCGACGGCGCCGATGCTGCGCGCGGGCACGTCGTGATCCGCCGCGAGCCGAAGAACCTCGTCCAGGCGCTCCGGGGCGCACGAGACCACCACGCGACCCTGGGCCTCCCCGAAGAGCACGGCCACGGGGGGCAGGTCGTCGTCGAGGGTCACCTCCACCCCGAGGGACGCGTCGCCGGGGTCCGCCGAGCCCAGCGCCGACTCGGCCAGGGTGACCGCCAGGCCGCCGTCCGAGCAGTCGTGGGCGGAGTGCAGCGCACCCGCCTGGATCATGGCCAGCACGGCCTGCTGGAGCCTGCGCTCCGCCATGAGGTCGACCTCCGGGGGCTCACCGGCCACCAGGCCGGCCGTGACGTAGAGGTACTCCGAGCCTCCCAGCTCGGCGCTGTTGCGTCCGAGGAGGACCACGGCGTCGCCGGGGTTCCGGAAGGCCGCCCGGGTGATGTGGTCCACGTCCTCCACGACCCCCACCATGCCGATGACCGGTGTGGGGTAGACGGCCTTCCCGTCGGTCTCGTTGTAGAACGAGACGTTGCCCCCGGTGACGGGGGTCTCGAAGGCCTGGCAGGCGTCGGCCATGGCCCGTACCGCCTCCCTGAACTGGTAGTAGATGTGCGGCTTCAGGGGGTTGCCGAAGTTCAGGCAGTTCGTGATCGCCGTGGGCAGCGCGCCCGCGCACGCCAGGTTGCGGGCGGCCTCGGCCATGGCGGCGAGGGTGCCACGGCGGGGGTCCAGGTACGTGAAGCGGCCGTTGCAGTCGGTGGTGGCGGCCACGCCCCGCCGGGTGCCGCGGATGCGGACCACGCCGGCGTCCCCGCCGGGACGTACGGCGGTGCCGGTGCGCACCGTGGTGTCGTACTGGTGGTAGATCCAGCGCTTGTTCGCGACGTTCGGTGAGCCCAGCACGCGCAGGAACAGCTCCGTGAGGTCCCCCGACGGCGTGGCGTGCGCGCTCAGGTCCGCGGACCGCAGCGCCTTCACCTCCTCCGACTCCACGCCCTCGCGCTCGTAGGTGGGGCACCCCTGGGTGAGGGGGAGCGCCGGAATGTCCGCCACCACGACCCCGCCCTCGAGCACCCGGAAGCGGCCGTCGTCGGTGACCCGGCCGATGACCGCCGCCTCCAGCTCCCACTTCTCCAGGATGCGGCGCACCTCGTCCTCCTGTCCCTTCTCGGCGACCACGAGCATGCGCTCCTGCGACTCCGAGAGGAGGATCTCGTAGGGCGTCATGCCGGGCTCGCGCACCGGGACCAGGGCCACGTCGAGCTCCACGCCGTTGCCGGCGCGGCCGGCCATCTCCGAGGCCGACGACGTGATCCCCGCGGCGCCCATGTCCTGGATGCCCGTGATGGCACCGCTGGCGATGAGCTCGAGGCTGGCCTCCAGCAGCAGCTTCTCGGTGAAGGGATCGCCCACCTGTACCTGCGGTCGGCTCGCCTCGTCGGAGTCCCGGGACAGCTCTTCGCTGGCGAAGGTCGCCCCGTGGATGCCGTCCCGGCCGGTGCGGGCGCCCACGGCCATGAGGGTGTTCCCCACGCCGGAGGCCGAGGCCGTGATCAGGTCCTCCGTCTTCATGAGCCCAATGCACAGGGCGTTGACCAGCGGGTTGCCCTCGTAGCCGCGATCGAAGGCCACCTCGCCTCCGATGTTGGGGATGCCGACGCAGTTGCCGTAGTCGCCCACGCCCGCCACCACGCCCGAGAACAGATAGCGTACGCGCGGTGAGTCCAGATCGCCGAAGCGCAGCGAGTCGAGGACCGCGATGGGACGGGCACCCATGGTGAAGATGTCGCGGAGAATGCCGCCCACGCCGGTGGCGGCGCCCTGGTACGGCTCCACCGCCGACGGGTGGTTGTGCGACTCGATCTTGAAGGCCAGCGCGTAGCCGTCGCCTATGTCGATGACGCCCGCGTTCTCGCCAGGACCCTGGATCACCCAGGGAGCTTCGGTGGGCAGCAGGCGGAGAAGCCGCCTTGAGTTCTTGTACCCGCAGTGCTCCGACCACATGGCGCTGAAGACGCCCAGCTCCGTGAACGTGAGCTCGCGGCCCATGACGTGGAGCACGCGCTCGTACTCCTCCGGGGAGAGGCCGTGATCTGCGACGAGCTCCGGGGTGACGGGCGGGTCGGTGGGGCGGGGCAGGGGAGATGTCACGAGGTCTTGGGGCACGGAAAGAGGCTCAAACGGCTGCGGTGGACAGGCTCTTGACGAGAGAGGTGAACACGCCGATTCCATCGGCGGAGCCGAGCAGGCTCTCCATGGCCCGCTCGGGGTGGGGCATCATGCCGAGGACGTTTCCATCCGCGCTCACGATGCCCGCGATGTTGCCCCAGGATCCGTTGGGGTTGGCATCCGGAGTCACCGTCCCCGTCGGATCCACGTAGCGGAACACCACGCGGCCCTCACCCTCGAGCCGCTCCAGGGTGTCGTCGTCCGCCTGGTAGTTGCCGTCGCCGTGGGCGATGGGCACGCGCAGGACGGCGCCGGCGTCGTACTCGGAGGTGAAGAGGGTGTCTTGCCGCTCTACCCTGAGGTGCACGTCCCGGCTCTCGAAGCGCAGCGACGCGTTCCTCACCAGCGCGCCGGGGAGCAGGCCCGCCTCGCACAGGATCTGGAACCCGTTGCACACGCCCAGGACCGGGCCCCCGCTCCGGGCAAAGGCCACCACGCTCTCCATCACCGGGCTCAGGCGCGCGATGGCGCCGGCCCTGAGGTAGTCGCCGTAGGAGAAGCCCCCGGGGAGCATGACCGCGTCGTAGCCGTGGAGGCTCCGCTGGCGATGCCAGACGAACGTGGCCTCGCCGCCCACCTGCTGCACCGCCTTGTACAGATCGTAGTCGCAGTTGGAGCCGGGGAAGGTGATGACGGCCATCTTCATGAGGGCACGCCTCCCTCCGCCGGCACCAGCGAGATCTCGAAGTCCTCGGTCACCGGGTTGGCCAGGATCTTCCGGCACATCGCTTCGGCCTCCACGAGCGCCGCGTCGGGGGTGTCGGCGTCCATGTCCACATAGATCACCTTGCCCACGCGCACGTCGTGCACGGCGGCCCAGCCCAGCGCCGCCAGGGCGTGGTGGATGGCTTTGCCCTCGGGGTTGAGGAGCCCGGGGCGGGGCTTCACCCGGATCTCGAGTCGGTGGCTGCTCAAGCGTGTCCCTCCAGGGGTGGGTCGTCGTCGGGGTCGTCGTCGGAAAGCGCGCGCGGCCCGAGGGTCCTGTAGTCCAGGATCCGCGGCTCCGTGCGGGCGAGGTCGCCGTCCTCGTCCACGTCCAGGAGCGGGTCTTCGCCCGGGAGCCGGTCCAACAGACCGAGGAGCGTCGAGCGCAGGAGCCCCCACATCACGTAGAGGAGGAAGAACGTGAAGAAGAAGAACTGAGGCACCGACACCGCAGCGAATATGCAGACCACCACGAAGATCGTGGTCAGGATCCCGCGTGCCGAGCGCGTGCCGATGCGGGGGACGTTCGCGTAGGGCACGTGGCTCACCATGAGCACGCCGATGAGGACGACCGCGATTCCGGCGATCTGGAGCCAGGGGAGCTCCGCCAGGTACGTGTTGAAGAAGGCCGTCTGGCTGAACGGGTAGAACGAGGCTACCAGCAGCGCCGCGGCGGGGGAGGGCAGGCCGTGGAAGTAGCGCTTCGCCTCCCCGCCCTGCTCTATGTTGAAGCGTGCCAGGCGCACCACGACGGCGGTGATGTACACGAAGGAGAGCGTCCAGCTCCAGCGGGTGTCCGAGAAGTAGAGCTCGTACATGATCGCGCCGGGCGCGACGCCGAAAGAGACGGCGTCCACCAGGGAATCGAGCTCCGCTCCGAACCTGGATCCCGTGCGGGTGAAGCGCGCGACGCGCCCGTCCAACATGTCGAGGGTGGCGGCGATGACGATGAACCAGCTCGCGTAGCTCAGGTCGCCCCGCGCCGTGGCCACCAGGGAGAAGACGCCGAAGAAGAGGTTCCCCAGCGTGAACGCCGACGGCAGGATGACGACCCCTCGCTGGAGGGCCTCCCGCCGCGGAGGGCGCGGCGCCCTCATGGTGCGACCTCCCCGCCGGCCGCCTCCCGGCCGCGTGACGTCGGCGCCGCCGGGCCGGTGGGTGGCACGGGCCGGCGCGCCAGGGCCGTGCGCCCCACGACGGCGCGGTCGCCCACCTTGCACGTCACCTCCCAGTCCATGGGCAGGAACAGCTCGACCCGGGAGCCGAAGCGGATGAGGCCGATGCGGGCTCCGCGCACCACGCTGTCGCCCTCGCTGGGATCGGTGACGATGCGCCGGGCCACCAGCCCGGCGATCTGGCGCACGAGGACCGGACCGTGCGGTGTGGCGATCCCCACCGACGCCTGCTCGTTGTCCTCCGACGCCTTGTCCCGCCAGGCCATGGCGTAGCGGCCCGGCCGGTACACCCGGTGCTCCACGGTGCCCGATACCGGGGAGCGCTGAACGTGGACGTCGAAGATGGTCAGGAAGATGGAGATCTTGCGGCAGCGCCCGCCGATGTAGGTGGGCTCGTCCGCCTCGCTCACGGCGATCACACGTCCCTGGCCCGGAGCCAGCACGACGGCCGGATCCGCGGGAGGCGAGTGGGCGGGGTCCCGGAAGAACCAGATCGTGAAGAGCGTGAGCACGCTCAGCGCGTACGCCACGGCCAGCCCTATCCAGCCACCCCTGGCGGGCCCCAGCGCCCAGGAGATCACCCACGCCGCGCCGGTGAGCACCAGGCCGCCGATGATGAACGGGTACCCTTCCCGGGCGAGCCTCATGGGAGGTCCGGGAAGCGGGGCAGCTCGTAGTCGTCCAGGCTCACCGCCGCGAGACGGCGGAAGACGTCCTGGTAGCGCGCCGACGCGGCTTCCACCACCTCGTCGGGCAACGGCGGCGGCGGCGGTGTCTTGTCCCATTCCGGCAGCCCGTCCAGCCAGTCGCGGATGGGCTGCTTGTCCAGGGACGGCTGCCCACGTCCCACCTCGTAGTGCTCCTTCGGCCAGAAGCGGGACGAGTCGGGGGTCATCACCTCGTCTATGAGCAGGAGCTCGCCGCCGCCGTCGATGCCGAACTCGAACTTGGTGTCGGCCAGCAGGATGCCGCGCTCTGCGGCGACGTCCCGCCCGAACCCGTAGATCTCCAGCGAGAGGTCGCGGAGACGACCGGCGACGTCGGCTCCCAGGATCTCCTCGGTCCGGCTGAAGGTGATGTTCTCATCATGACCCTCCTGCGCCTTCGTGGCCGGGGAGAACACCGGCGAATCCAGACGCTCGGACTCGCGCAGCCCCCGGGGCAGGGGCTCGCCGGCCAGCGTCCCGCGCTTCTCGTATTCCTTCCACGCCGAGCCGGCGATGAAGCCGCGCACGACACACTCCACCAGCACCGGGTCGGTGCGGCGTACGAGCATGGAGCGCCGCGCCCACACGTCGCGCTCCGCCGCCAGGGCGGGATGGCGTTGGACGATGAGGTCGGGATCCACGGCCAACAGATGGTGGGGCACGTGGTCCCCGAGACGGGACAGCCACCACGCGGTGATCAGCGTGAGCACCTCGCCCTTGCGGGGTATGGGGCGGTCGAGGACCACGTCGAAGGCGCTCACGCGATCGCTGGCCACCATGAGCAGGGTGCGCTCGTCCACCTCGTACACGTCGCGGACCTTTCCGCGGTGCAGGAGAGGGAGATCGAGCTCGGAGCGGACCAGAGGTGTGGTGTCAGACATGGATATGGGGCTCGGCTAGTCGTTGCGCGTCGGCTTGCCGACGCTCGAGGGCGGGGGCGACCCGGTCGGCCAGAAAGCGCGCCACCTGCTCCGGGGCGCGCCCCACGTACCGGCGTGGGTCGAGGAGGGACTCGAGGGCCGCGGCGTCCAGGCCGAACGCCTCGTCCGCCGCGATGCGCTCCAGGAGATCGCCGCTCGCGCCTTCCTTCATGCGCGCGGCGGCGGCCAGGGAGTGCTGCCTGATGCGCTCGTGCAGCGCCTGGCGGTCGCCACCCCTGGCCGTGGCGTCCATCAGGATGTTCTCGGTGGCCATGAACGGAAGGTGCTCCGCCAGGTTGCGCCGCACCACCTCCCGATTCACCACGAGGCCACGGGCGACGTTCTCCACCAGCACGAGGGCGCCGTCCAGGGCCAGGAACGCGTCGGGAATCGAGAGCCGTCGGTTCGCCGAGTCGTCCAGGGTGCGCTCCAGCCACTGCGTCGCGGCGGTGAACGCCGGATCCGCGCTCAGCGTGATGACGTGGCGGGCCAGGGCGCAGATGCGCTCGGCACGCATGGGGTTGCGCTTGTAGGGCATGGCGGACGAGCCGATCTGCTCGCTCTCGAAGGGCTCCTCCACCTCCCGGAGATGCGCCAGCAGCCGCAGGTCGTGCCCCAGCTTGGAGGCCGACACGGCCACCCCGGCCAGGGTGGCCTGCACCGCGTAGTCCACCTTGCGGGTGTAGGTCTGGCCGCACACCGCGTACGAGGAGTCGAACCCCATGCGGCGTGCCACGCCCGCATCCAGGGCGTCCACCTTCCCGGTGTCGCCGTGGAAGAGCTCCAGGAACGAGGCCTGCGTGCCGGTGGTGCCCCGCACACCCCGGAAGCGCAGGGTGTCCAGGCGGAAGTCGAGCTCCTCGAGGTCCAGGAGGAAATCCTGGATCCAGAGGGTCGCACGCTTGCCCACCGTGGTGGGCTGGGCCGGCTGGAAGTGGGTGTAGGCGAGGGTGGGCAGCTCGGCGTGCTCGCGGGCGAAGTCCGCCAGCGCGGCCACGCAGCGCACCACGCGGTCCCGCACCAGGCGCAGCGCCTCCCGGTGGAGCACCAGGTCGGTGTTGTCGCCGATGAACGCGCTGGTGGCCCCCAGGTGGATGATGGGCCGGGCGGCGGGGGCGTCGTCGCCGAACAGGTGCACGTGGGCCATCACGTCGTGGCGGAAGCGCGCCTCGTACCCGGCCGCGCGCTCGAGGTCCACGCCGTCCAGGGCCGCCCTCATCTGCACGAGGGCCTCGTCGGGAACGGGGAGCCCGAGCTCCGCCTCCGCCTCCGCCAGCGCCAGCCACAGGCGGCGCCACGTGCCGTAGCGTCGGGCCGGCGAGAAGATCTCCTGCATCTCCCGGGACGCGTATCGCTCCGAGAGGGGATGGACGTATCGGTCCGGCGCCGGGCTCAAAGGCTCATCTCCGCCAGTACAGGTCCCGGGCGATGTAGCTGCCGTTGCGTTCGATCCAGAGGCTGAGCTCGCCCCGCCCCCTCAGGTTCTCGAAGATCCGCTTCGCCTGCTCCGCGCTGGTGATGGCCGTGCGGTTCACCTGGACGAGGACGTCTCCCTTCTGCAGGCCCAGCTCGCTGGAGAGCTGACTGGAGATGGAGGCCACGAGGGCGCCCTGTCGGCTCCGGATGTTCTGCTCCGCCCGGATCTGGGGCGTGACCGTGATGAGCTGCATGTCCTTGAGCACCGTCACGCGGGTGGCGGTCACCGACGGCAGCGGGGCGGTGGTCAGGCGCACGGGGCTGCTGTGGCCGTCCACCGTGAGCTCGAGGGGGTCACCGGCGCGCAGGTCCAGGAGCACGGCCTGGAGGTCCAGCGGCGTGGTGAGGGCGTGGCCGTTGGCGCGCAGGAGGCGGTCTCCCACCCGGATGCCGGCCTTCTCGCCCGGCGAGCCCGGTGCGACGCGGGAGACCTCCACACCCCGGGTGCGCCCCCAGGCGTCGGCCTCCACCGCCTTCACGTCGATGCCCGTCCATGCGCGGCGGACCTCGCCGTACTTGACCAGGTCGTCGGCGACACGCAGCACGCGGTCGATGGGAATGGCGAAGCCCATCCCTTCGCTGCCGCCGCTCCGCGTCACGATGGACGTATTGATGCCGATGACGTCGCCCACGGCGTCCACCAGCGGTCCCCCGGAGTTCCCCGGGTTGATGGAGGCGTCGGTCTGGATCATCCCCAGGTAGAAGCCGTCCTGGTCGGACGAGGGCACGATGTTGCGGTCCACGGCCGAGACGACGCCCGCCGTGACGGTGGGCTCCGCGTCGGCGAAGTAGTTGGCGAAAGGATTGCCGATGGCCACCGCCCACTCGCCGATGAGTATCCCCTTGCTGGTGCCCAGCGGGGCCACCGGAAGAGAGTCGCCGTGGATCTTGATGACGGCGATGTCCGCCACCGGGTCGGTGCCCACGAGCTTCGCGTCGAAGCCCCGCCCGTCGGGGAGCGTCACCCTGATCTGCTCGGCGTTCTCCACGACGTGGTTGTTCGTCACGATGATGCCGTCCGGGCGGATGAGCACGCCGGAGCCGAACTTGGCGCTCCTCTGCTGAGTGCCCGGGGCCATGAAGAAGCTCTCCCAGAAGCTCGTCGCCTGGACGGGCTCGTTGGAGATCACGCTCACGTTCACCACCGCTGGTGCCACGCGGGCGGCGGCGCGCACGATGGCCGTGCGCCGCGAAGCCGCCGGGTCGTCGGTGGCCTGGGGTGAGGGCAGGGACCGGATCTCTGCCGCCGGGGCCCCCTTTGCCCGGAGCTCCGCCGACGAGGTCGAGGGCTCGGCGTGCGTGGACACGGCGCGCGCCGAGGGCGCGTCCGTCGCCCCTGCGCTCGCCTGCGCCTTCGTGGCGCCGGTCCCCATTGCCCTACGGGCACCCCACCCCACCGCGACGCCCGCCAGGAGCGTCACCGCTGCCATCCACCCTGCCCGCCGCGTCGTCATGGATTCTCCATCCTTCGCCGGTGCGTCTTCCTCAGAGCGTCGTCCCCAGCTTCTTCCAGTCCTCGAGGAAGGCGTCCAACCCTTTGTCCGTCAGGGGGTGTTGGGCCAACTGCCACAGGACCTTGGGCGGCATCGTCGCGCAGTCCGCACCGATCAGCATGGACTCCACCACGTGCATGGGATGGCGTAGCGAAGCCGCCAGAATCTCCGTGTCGTAGCCGTAGTTGTCGTACACCTGCCGGATCTGGTGAACGAGCTGCATCCCCTCGCCGGAGATATCATCGATGCGGCCCACGAAGGGGGACACGAACGTCCCACCCGCCTTGGCGGCCAGGAGCGCCTGAGACACCGAGAAGCACAGGGTCACGTTCGTGCGGATACCCTCCGCTACGAGAGCCCGGCATGCCTTCAAGCCATCTTCCGTGAGGGGGACCTTCACCACGATGTTGTCGTGCAGCGCCGCGAGCTTGCGTCCCTCCGAGACCATGGTCTCCCTGTCGAGCCCCACCACTTCGGCGCTGACGGGCCCGTCGACGACCTCGCAGATCTCCTTGTAGATCTCCTTCGGGTCACGCTCGCCCGCGACCTTGGAGACCAGCGAGGGGTTGGTGGTGACGCCGTCGATGAGGTTCGCCTCCGCGGCGCGACGGATCTCGGCGAGGTCCGCCGTGTCCAGGAAGATCTTCATGAGCTCGCCTCGTTCCGTGCTTCGACGTGGGCTTCAGAGGTGCCGGCCCGCGAGGCGAGCCGCACGGTGTCAGGATACTCCACTCGCGACAGGAAGAGCCCTTCCGGGGGGGCCGGCGGAGACGTCTCCAGGCCTGCCGTCCCGGCCAGGAGCGCCGGCAGATCTTCGACGGGGCGCCTGCCGAGCCCGACGTCCACCATGGTTCCGACGAGGTAGCGGACCATGTGGTGCAGGTACCGGTCCGCGGTGATGCTGAAGCGTGCCCCCAGCTCCCATCCGTGCCACTCCGCCCTGGAGACCGAGCAGCGGGTCCCGCGCTCCGGCTGACCCGCCTTGGCGAAGGCCTGGAAGGAGTGCTCGCCGATGAGGCATGCGCCCAGGCCGCCCAGGGTGCGCATGTCCAGCGGCCCGCCCAGGGCCCAGCACCAGCGGCGGTGGAAGGGCGAGCGGGCGTCCGGGTGCGTGCCCACGCGATACGTGTACGTCCGTGACAGGGCGTCGTAGCGCGGGTGGAAGTCGGCCCGGGCCAGCACCGCGTCCTGGACCCAGATGTCCGGCGGCAACGTGGCGTTGAGGGCGCGCTGCAGATCCGGGGGCGTCCACCGCGCGGGCATGTCCACCGAGGCCACCTGGCCGGTGGCGTGCACGCCCGTGTCGGTGCGGCCGGACCCCACCACCGTGCGCGGTCGGGCCGCCAGCCGGCCCAGCACCTCCTCGAGCGCTCCCTGGACGGTGCGGAGGCCGGGCTGGATCTGCCAACCGTGAAAGGCCGAACCGTCGTAATGGACGGTCAGCAGGAAGCGGATGGTGTCCCCGGTATCCACGGCGAAAAGGTAGAGGCCGAAGGGGCGAAGTCAAGCAAGCCGAGGGCACGTGGATTTGACCGGAAAACCGCGCGGCGATTAGCATTTCGGGCTGTTGCCCGCGACCGCGGTCCTGCGGCACCGGACCGCGGAGCACCACGGGATACCAGGAGCAACCCATGGCAGACATCGTCCCCCGGACGCCGGACGAGGCGGACCTGACGGGCCTCATCGAGAAGGTGGCGGAGGGGGAGGACCTCACGGCCGCGGAGGCCGAGGGCGCCTTCGACCTGTTCATGTCGGGTTCGGCCTCGGAGATCCAGATGGCCGGGCTCCTGGTGGGTCTGCGGGCCAAGGGGCTGTGTCCGTCCGAGGTCGCCGGGGGCGTTCGCGCCCTGCGCAAGGCCATGATCCGTGTGCGCGCCCGCGCCCCCGAGGAGCTGGTGGACACCGCGGGCACCGGCGGGGGGCGCATCACCACGTTCAACATCTCCACCGCGGCGGCCCTGGTGGCGGCAGGCGCCGGCGTGCGGGTGGCGAAACACGGCAACCGGTCGTTCACGTCCGCCAGCGGGAGCGCCGACGTGCTGGAGGCGCTGGGTGTGAAGATCGATCTCACCCCCGAGCGCATGGGCGAGGTCCTTGAGGAGGTGGGCATCGTCTTCATGTTCGCCCCCCTTCTGCATCCGGCCATGCGTCACGTGGGACCCGTGCGCAAGGGCCTGGGCATCACCACGGTCATGAACGTCCTGGGCCCGCTCACCAACCCGGCCGGCGCGCGCAGGCAGGTGGTGGGGGTGGCCGATCCCAGGCTCCTCGGCCTGGTTGTGCGGGCCCTGGCGGAGCTCGGGCATCGTCGCGCCCTGGTGGTCCACGGAGCTCCGGGGATGGACGAGATCAGCCCCATGGGACACACGCACGTGGCGGAGCTCTCGGACGAAGGCATCCGTGAGTACGAGATCACGCCCCAGGAGCTCGGTGCGGACAAGTCGTACCTGGAGGGGATGCGGGGTGGGGACCCCTCCCGGAACGCGGAGCTCATCCTCTCGGCTCTCAACGGTGAGCTGGGGGCGGCGCGCAACGCCACGGTGCTGAACGCCGCCGCGGCGATCTATGTCGCCGGGGCCGCGCCTACGCTCCCGGAGGCCGCGGAGACGGCCGTGGAGGCCATTCGCTCGGGCGCCGCCCGCGACGTCCTGGAGCGCCTCAGGAAGGCGAGCAACGCGTAGCGGTGGTTGGGGTCGGAGCCGCCACCCCCGCCCACGCCTAGTACTTCCGGATCACCCCGACGACGACCCCCTGGATGCGCACGTCCCGGGCGTCCGCCACGATGGGGCTCATGGTGGGATTCGCCGGCTGCAGCCTGATGCGGTCCCCAGGCTCGCGGTAGAGCTTCTTCACCGTGGCGGCGTCCCCTCCCACCAGGGCGACGACCATCTCGCCGTCCTCCGCGTTCTCCTGGGCCTGCACCACGATGTAGTCGCCGTCGCGGATCTGCTCCTCGATCATCGAGTTGCCTTCGACCCGCAACACGTAGTTGTCCTTCCTGCGGCGGACCATGTCGGGCGGCACGGTGATGCTCTCGTTGTCCACGACGGCCTCGATGGGAAGCCCCGCAGCCACCGCCCCCAGCAGGGGAAGCTCCAGGCTCGGCTCGCCCTGTCCCGGCCTGACCAACTCGATGGACCGGCTCTCGTTGTAGGACTTTCTTATGTAGCCCTTGCGCTCCAGATTGCTCAGGTGCTCGTGCACGGTGGCCAGTGAGGAGTACCCGAACGACTCGGCGATCTCCTCGAAGCTCGGCGCATAGCCCCGATCGGCGATGAAACCGTCGATGTAGTCCAGAATCTCCTTCTGGCGCTTCGTGAGGGGCATCTGTCCGCCTCCATCCGGTGGGAACCCGAACAGGAACCGAACAAGGATACCCGAACGTTGCCCGAAGCGCAAGGATCCGGGTCGCTGCCCGGAGTGCTCGCCGCCATCGTGCGCACCAAGCGGGAGGAGCTCACCGCCCTCCGGCGCCGCGGTGGCGCCCTGGAGAAGAGGGCACAGGCGGCCCCGCCGCCGCGCGACTTCCGGAGGGCCGTGGCCGGTAGCTCGGATGTGGCCGTCATCGCCGAGTGCAAGCGGCGCTCCCCGGGGGCGGGAGAGATCCGTCCGGGGCTGGACGCGGCGTCCCTGGCCCGCTCGTACGAGGCGAGCGGCGCTTCGGCGCTGAGCGTACTCACGGACTCGACCTACTTCGGCGGGACCACCGACGACCTCGAGGCCGCGAGGGCCGCGACGTCCGTTCCGCTCCTGCGCAAGGACTTCACGCTCGACCCGTTGCATGTGGTGGAGGCACGGGCGGCGGGCGCGGATGCCGTGCTGCTCATCGTCCGCATCCTCGACGATGCCAGTCTGCGCTCGCTCCGGGAGGAGGCGGAGGCGCTGGGTCTGGCGGCGCTGGTGGAGGCCCACGAGGCCGCCGAGGTCCGCCGGGCGCTGGACTCCGGAGCCCGCATCGTGGGGATCAACAACCGGGACCTGGCGACGTTCACCACGCGGCTGGAGACCACCCTCGAGCTCCTCGCGGAGGTTCCCGAGGACGTGGTGGTGGTGTCGGAGAGCGGGATCCGTGAGCGCGGTGACGTCCAGCGCCTCGGCGTTGCCGGTGTGCACGCCGTGCTGGTGGGCGAGGCGCTCCTGCGCAGCCCGGATCCGGGTGCCGCCGCCGCGGCTCTCGCGGGAGTCGCGCGGAGGGGGCGTGATGGGTGCTGAGGGTGCGGCTCCGTTGCGTGTGAAGATCTGCGGGCTGCGTCGCCGTGAGGACGTCCTGGCGACCGACGAGGCCGGGGCCGACTACGTCGGCGTGATCCTCAGCGCGGGCTTCGCCCGCTCGGTGGACCTCGGCGACGCTCCGGGCCTCGTGGAGGGCGTGCGCGCGACGCCGGTGGCGGTCCTGGTGGACGAATCGGCCGACGATGCCGCGGTGCGGGCCGAAGCCCTGGGGGCCCGCGTGCTCCAGCTCCATGGCTCCGAGCCCGAGGATGTCGTGCGTGAGCTCTCGAGGTCGGGACGCTGGACGCTCTGGAAGTCCGTCCGGGCGCGCGCAGGCGACGACGTGGACCGGGCGGTGGATCGGTACGGGGCCTGGGTGGACGGCCTCCTCGTGGAGGGTTGGAGGGAAGGCGTCGTCGGAGGGGGGGGCGTGAGCCTGCACCCGGAGCGCTTCGCCGACCTCCGGTCCAGGGTCCCGTCGGGCCTGGACGTCGTCCTCGCGGGAGGGCTGGATCCGGATAACGTCGCCGGCGCGGTGGCACGCTTCGGCCCCGACGTGGTAGACGTGAGTTCCGGCGTGGAGACGGAGCCCGGCCGGAAAGGCCACGAGCTCATCCGCCTCTTCGTCCGTCGTGCCCGCGCCGCCGCCCGGGAGGCGACCGGGGAGGATGCTCACGCCACCCCTTCGAGGAGGGAGCCGCCGTCGTGACCGTCGCGACCGAGACGACAAGAGGGTCCGGCAGATTCGGATCGTTCGGGGGCCGCTACGTCCCCGAGACCCTCGTCCACGCCCTGGACGAGCTGGAAGCGGCCTACGCCGCGGCCACATCCGACCCGGTGTTCACGGCGGAGCTCGACGGGCTTCTGGCCGACTTCGTGGGTCGCCCGACGCCGCTGCAGCGGGCTCCCAGGCTGGGCGACGCCGCGGGTCACCCCGCGGTCTATCTCAAGCGTGAGGACCTGAACCACACCGGGGCCCACAAGATCAACAACACCCTGGGCCAGGCTCTCCTGGCGCGGCGCATGGGCAAGCGCCGGATCATCGCGGAGACGGGCGCCGGCCAGCACGGAGTCGCCACGGCCACGGCGTGCGCGCTCTTCGACATGGAGTGCGTCGTCTACATGGGGCAGGAGGACGTGGAGCGGCAGGCGCTGAACGTCTACCGCATGGAGCTGCTGGGTGCCGAGGTGCGGCCCGTGCAGTCCGGCACCCGCACCCTCAAGGACGCCACCAACGAGGCGATCCGGGATTGGGTCACCAACGTGGAGTCCACCCACTACATCATCGGGTCGGTGGTGGGGCCGGATCCGTTCCCGCGGATGGTCAGGGACTTCCAGGCCGTCATCGGCCGTGAGACCCGCGCCCAGATCCTGGAGACGGAGGGGCGGCTCCCGGCCGCGGTGGTGGCGTGCGTAGGGGGCGGCTCCAATGCCATGGGCATCTTCCACGCGTTCGTCGCCGACCGGGAGGTGGATCTCGTCGGCGTGGAGGCCGCGGGGGAAGGGATTGACACCGGGCGGCACGCGGCCTCCCTTGCCGCCGGAGCGCCTGGTGTCCTTCATGGATCGCTGAGCTATCTTCTGCAGGATGCCGACGGACAGGTTGCTCCCGCCCACTCCGTATCCGCCGGGCTGGACTATCCTGGGGTGGGCCCGGAGCACTCGTTCCTGAAGGACACCGGCCGAGCATCTTACACGTCCGTGACCGACGCGGAGGCGCTGAGTGCCTTTCACCGGCTGGCACGCCTGGAGGGGATCATTCCGGCGCTGGAGTCGGCCCATGCGGTGGCCCACGTCTTGCGTGACGGTCGACGGTACGAGGATCGAGGTCCCCTCGTGATCTGCCTGTCCGGACGCGGGGACAAGGACGTCGCCCACGTGGCCCGGGTCGAAGGCCTGGGCCCACTGATCTGAGCGAAGACATGGCCGAGCTCGAGGACACGGTAGGCACCTCTCCGCCCGACCCCCAGGGGCCGGACGGTGAGATCGGCCTGCCCCTCGAGCAATGCCGTGATCTGTTCGTCGTCCTGGGCAAGGCCTTCCGGGCCTACCAGCTCTACGACGAGAACAACCCCGTCCGCCACCGCTTCATCGAGAGCCTGCGCCAGGCGTTCCAGGATCTGTGGACCGAGCTCGACGGGCTGACCCTGACGGTGGAGGAGGACCGTCTCCTTCTGGAGGGGGAGGAGGTCTACCAGACCGAGGCGCGCGGCGACTCCCTGGCCTTTCTCTTCTATAAGGACGGCGTCCGCGAGATCACCTTCATCCCGGGCCTCGAGAGCGAGGAGCTGGAGTCCTTCCTGGGCGTGCTCCAGCGAGCGCGCAAGCTGCGTCCCGAGGGGGACGACCTGCTCACTGTGCTCTGGGAGCAGGACCTCCAGTACTTCCAGTACCAGTACGTCGACTTCCTCGCGGAAGGGGTGGGCCTGCCGGTCCCGGGAGGCGGGAACACCGAGGCCGAGCTCGCGAACGTGGTGCGGAGCGAGACCGAGGAGCTCGAGGGGGAGGAGGAGGAAGCGTCGGCGTCGGGGGAGCGCGCCACGGAGGCCGTCGCCGAGACCGTACAGACGGTCAGCAGAGAGGACTTCAACCCGACCCTGTACGCCCTGGACCCCAGGGAGATGGCGGCCGTCGCGACGGAGATCGAGAAGGAGCTGAGCAGGGACGTGCGCAGCGACGTCCTCTCCGCCCTCTTCGACCGCCTCGAAGAGCCGGAGAATCGCGGCCGCCAGTCGGAGATCCTGGGGATCCTGCGCACTCTGCTGCCGGGCTTCCTCTCCAGGGGCCTGCTCGCGGACGCGACGCGTGCCCTCGAGGAGCTGCGGAAGCTCGAGGCCATGCCCGGCATCTTCGACGAGGAGCGGCTCGCGGAGTCCCGGGGGCTCCTGGACGAGGTGAGCTCCCCCGAGGCCATCGAGGAGCTCATCCAGGCGCTCTACGACGGGTCCATCCGGGCAACGCCGCAGCAGCTCGCGACCTTCCTGCGCTTCCTCCGCGCCGGCGCGCTCTCCCCGCTGCTGCGGGCCTCGGAGACCGTGGACCACAAGGAGCTGAAGGCGGTGCTGCGCGCGGCGGTCCGGGGCATCGCCGAGCGCAATCGGGGAGCCGTCGTGCGCCTCATGGAGAACGACGATGCCATCCTCGCGTCGGGCGCCGCCCGCATCGCCGGCGACCTGCAGATCGAGGAAGCGGGGCCGGCGTTGGCGGGGCTGCTGGCACACCGCCACCCCGACGTGCGCCTCGCCGCCGTGGAGGCTGCGGTCACCCTGAAGGCCTCGACGGCCGCCGGTGCCCTGCAGCACACGCTGAACGATCCCGAGCGTGACGTGCGCATCGCCGCCGCGAAAGCCCTGGGCACTCTGCACTACCGGCCGGCTGCCAGACGCCTCGCCGAGATCGTCTCCAGCAAGGAGATCCGGTCGGCGGACATCTCGGAGAAGGTGGCGTTCTTCGAGGCGTACGGGATGGTGGCTGAAGCCGGCGCGGTGGCGATGCTCGACAGGCTCCTCAACGCCAAGAAGTTCCTGCGCAAGCGCGAGCCCTCGGAGATCCGGGCTGCGGCGGCCCTGGGTCTGGGCAAGGTGCCGGGCGAGGACGCACGGTCGTCGCTGATGAAGGCGTCGAACGAGGAAGACCCGGTGGTGCGCACGGCCGTGAACCGCGCCCTCAGGAACGAGGAGTGACGAGTTGGGTCGCGCGCCGCTGAACTATCAGGAGGAGGGCCGCAAGGTCCTCACCGCGTTCTACAGCGTGCTCAACGCGCTGCGCCTCTATCCCCTCGAGAACGACACGGTGCAGCAGGCTCTCGACGAGCTGCATGTTCTCATCAGGAGGATCGTCGATGCCGACGGGGGTGCCGAGCTGCGGGTCGTCGGCGACTTCTTCTTCCTGAACGAGACGCGACTCCGCCTGGATCTCTCGAACTTCGCGACGTTCGGCTCCTTCGCACGGGCACTCCAGGACCACGGCATCGGGGCGGTGGACGTGCTCCCCGACGTCGAGCGCAGCGAATGGGCGCCCTTCCTGTCCATGCTCCTGCACCAGCCCAGGACCGACGATCCGTACTCGGAGTTCGTCGATCGGTTCGCCGGTGCGCCGGTGGAGCACATCGACGTCAGGCCGGAGCGGGACGTTCAGGAGCCGGAGCAGGACGAAGCGGCCCTCACCGCGGCGAAGCGCACGTACGCGCAGTCCGTGCAGGTGGCCAGGGACGCCCTGGGCGACGTCCGTCTGGGGAAGGCCGTCAACGTGCGGAAGGTCAAGCGCACGGTGCAGGGCATCGTGGACCAGGTGCTCTCGAACGAGTCGTCGATGGTCACGATGACCACGCTGCGCGACTTCGACGAGTACACGTTCACCCACTGCGTGAACGTGTGCATCTTCAGCGTGATCATCGGCCAACGTCTGGGATTGGACAAGCTGCAACTGTACGACCTCGGGCTCGGGGCGCTCTTCCACGACATCGGCAAGCAGCGGGTCGACGTGGACATCATCAACAAGCCGGGCGGCCTCACCGACGAGGAGTGGGTCCAGCTCAAGCAGCACACCACCGAGGGGCTGCTGGTGCTCTTCACGCTGCACGGGTTCACGGACGCACCGTATCGCCAGATGCTCATGGCGTACGAGCACCACATGAAGATCGACCTCACCGGATACCCCACGAACAATCGCCCTCGCGAGATCAGCCTCTTCTCGCGAATCGTGGCGGTGGCCGACGCCTTCGACGCCGGCACGTCGATCCGCAGCTACCAGTACCAGCCGTGGCCTCCCGACGTCGTGCTCAGGGAGATGCGCGACAACCCCAAGCGGGGCTTCGACACGCTGCTCGTGAAGGCGCTCATCACGGCGACGGGCGTGTATCCTGTGGGAACGCTGGCCATCCTGGACACCCACGAGCTGGCCGTGGTCTCCGAGGTGAGCAAGAACCCGGAGCTCCTCCATCGACCGAAGGTCCGCGTCATCTCGGACCCGCGGGGAGTGCCCCTGGCCACGCCGCTCACCGTGGACCTGAGCCAGGACGATCCGGCGACGGGCCGCCCCGTTCGCACCATCATCAAGACGACGGACCCCCAGAAGTACGGGATCCGGGTGAGCGACTATCTGACGTGACCGCCCGTTCCATCGCGGAGGCGTTCGGGCGCCGTCGGCGCGAAGAGCGCTCGGCACTCATACCCTACGTCACCGCGGGTCACCCCCTTCCGGGCCACACCGCCGAGATCCTGGGTGGGCTGGCCGGCGCCGGGGCAGACGTCATCGAGCTGGGTGTTCCCTTCTCGGATCCCCTGGCCGACGGGCCCACCATCCAGCGTTCCTCCTTCCGGGCCCTCCAGGGCGGGACCACCGTGCACACGGTGCTGGACGAGGTGCGGGCGTTCCGCTCCGGAAGCGACGTCCCGGTGGTGCTCTTCTCCTATCTGAACCCGCTGGTCCGCTACGGCATCGACGCCTTCCTCGCCGACGCCCTGGCGGCGGGCGCCCAGGGGCTCCTCGTCACCGACCTCCCCTTGGGCGCCGACCCCGAGCTCGAGGAGCGCATCCGCACGTCCGACCTCGACTTCATCCGGCTGGTGGCGCCCACCACGAATGTCGAGCGTGTCGCGCGCATCGCCGCGTCGTCGTCCGGCTTCCTCTACTACATATCCCGCACGGGGGTCACCGGCGCCCGGGCCACCCTGCGCGAGTCCCTGGCGGAGGAGGTGCGTGAGGTCCGGCGTGCGTCCTCGATCCCGGTGGCCGTGGGGTTCGGCATCTCGACGCCGGAGCAGGCCGCGGCGGTGGCGAGCTTGGCCGACGGCGTGGTGGTGGGGAGCGCCCTTGTCAGGACCCTGGAGGAAGAGGGCCTGGAGGCGGGTGCGGTGTTCGTGGCCGCCCTGCGCAGGGCCATGGACGGGGGCTGACGCCCTCGCCCCACGGCCGACGGAGCCGGGGCTGGCGGAGGCGCGGCCCCTTCGCTCGGAGCGACGCGCCGTTCGACACCGGGGTCGGTGGAGGCGGAGGCCCGACCCCCTTCGCTCTGAGCCACCCGCCATCGCGCGTGTAGCTCCTGCGGGGATACGCGAGGAGGCTCGCGGAATCGTCGCCAGGGGCTCGGACCTCCGCCTCTCCACGGCCTCCCGCCGGCCGCGCCTCACCTCCTCACTCCGCCTCCCGCTCGGCGAGCCGCTCGGCGAGCTCCGGGTCCGGCGTCACGAACACCGTCTGCGCCCGCTCCATGACCACCCGCCCCGGGGGCGAGCCCCGGGGCTTGCGCACGTACTTCCGCAGGGTCCAGTCCACGGGCACGGTTCCAGAGGTGCGCGCCCTGGAGTTGAGTGCCGCCAGCACCGCCGCCTCGTGCAGATCCCTGGCCGGGGGGCTCTCCGTGCGCCCCCAGCGCAGGATCACGTGGGCGCCCGAGGCGTGGCGGGCGTGCAGCCATACGTCCTGCGGCGCGGAGTGTCGGAACGTGAGCTCGTCGTTGTGCCGCGCGCCCCTGCCGACGCGGATCTCCATGCCCCCCGAGCTTCGGTAGCTCCGATACGGAAGCGGGGAGCCGGAAGAGCCCTTAGGGGCCGCTCGGTCCTGGGCCGGCCGGGGCAGGGCGCGGCGCACCTCCTTCTCCTCCGCCTCGCCGCGGCGGACGCGATCCAGCAGGTCTTCCAGGCGAGCCACCCGTGCCTCGGCCTCGACCACCAGGCCGGGGAGCCGCTCCCGGGTGCGCTCCGCCCGCGCTGCGCGCTCGTAGAGCGCATCGGCGTTCTCGTGGGGGGCGAGGCGTGGGTCGAGCTCCACCCGCACGGGACGTCCCTCGAAGTCCTCGAGGACGACCTCCGGGGAACCCGGCCGCACCGACGAAAGCCGTGCGAGCAGGAGGTCTCCCGAGGCTCGAAGGGAAGCCGGATCGGGCGCGCCTGCGAGCTCGGCACGGAGGCGGCTCACCCTGCGCGACGCGTGGTCCACACCGGCCTCCAGCGCCGCGACGAGCTCCGGTGCCAGGAGGGCGCCGGCGCCTCCCTGGACGGCGGACGTCCATGCGTCCAGCGCTTCCAGGAGCGTGGCGTGACGGTCGGCCGGGATGCCGGGCAAAGGCCACGGATACGGCTGCGGGCCACTTCGGGTCTGGAGCAGCACCGGCCGGGCCGGTGCGTCTTCGTGCGCCATGCCACGCCACAGGAGGTATCCGGCACGGAGCGCTTCGACGTCGGGCGGATCGCCGGGAGGCGTCAGCGCGTCGGCGTTCACCGACGACGTCCACGCTACGGTGCGTACCAGCTCGCGGCGTCGGACCGGGGCGGACGCGCCGGTGAGGATCTCCTGCCACCGCTCCAGGGAAAGCGGCTCCAGGCATCCCTCGCGCCCCGACGATGCGGGCGGGGCGTACGCCGAGCCCACCACCAGGTCGCGGCGGCCGCGGCGGCGCACGAGGACGTGGCGGATGCGCGCGTCGGTACCCTCGGTCACCACGAGGTTCCACTGGTTGCCGAGGAGCTCCACGCGGATGTCCAGCGCGCTCCGGCCGCGCCGGATCGGGAGGACCTCCAGCACCACGATGCGCTCGTCGGCCGGAGAGCCGACGCGGTGCACCCGCCCGGTGAGGGGCAGGTCGCCGCTGGCCGGCTCGGCCGGCGGCAGGACCCGGGGAGCGCCCTGCGCCGGGTGCAGGGGCCAGTGGAGGGTGGCCTCACGGAAGAGAAGGGCCGCGTCCCGGGTGGACCCGTCCAGGCGCAGGGCGCGGAGACGCGCACCCCGGAGAGCCCCGTCGAGCTCCCGGGCGAGGTGGCGGACGAGCAACGGGTCCCAGAGCAGAGGCATCGATCAAGGTAATGGGGGGTCGGAGCGACGCGCCCCCCCCGAAAGCACGGGGGGATCGCGAGGTTTGACACCACCCCCGCGCGGATCTAGCGTCCTGGGTCGGCAAAGGGCCATTCATCCAAGGGTCGGAATCGATGCCCCACGGGGACAAGGGTCGAGGCGGCAGGGCGAGCATCCGGCGCCTCCTGGAGATGAAGCGGGAGGGCCGGCCCATCGTCGTGATGACGGCCTACGATTTCCTCTTCGCACGACTCCTGGAAGAGGCGGAGGTGGACCTCATCCTCGTGGGAGATTCCCTCGGCCAGGTGGTCCTGGGGTACGATTCCACCATCCCCGTCACGCTGGACGACATGATCCATCACGCCCGGGCGGTGAAGCGCGGCGCTCCGGAGACCCTCGTGGTGTTGGACATGCCGTTCATGACCTATCAGGCCTCGGTGGAGGACGCGCTCCGCAATGCCGGCCGCGGCTTGAAGGAGGCCGGGGTGGAGGCGGTGAAGATCGAGGGCGGCCACGAGCGCACGTGCGAGGCCGTCCGGGCCCTGGTCGCCGCCGGCATCCCGGTCATGGGGCACATCGGCCTCACGCCCCAGTCCGTGCACGCGCTGGGGGGATACCGGGTGCAGGGACGGGACGAGGCCGCGGCTGAGCGCATCCGCCGCGAGGCGGCCGCCCTGGAGGAGGCGGGGGCGTTCTCGGTGGTGCTGGAGCTCCTTCCCGCCCCGTTGGCCCGGGAGATCTCGGCATCCCTCACGATTCCCACCATCGGCATCGGTGCCGGCCCGGGATGCGACGGTCAGGTCCTGGTTCTCTACGACGCCCTCGGCCTCAATCCCGGCTTCAGGCCCAAGTTCCTGAAGCGGTTCGCGGAGCTTCACGACGTCGCCCTCGAGGGGGTGCGCGCATACGCACGGGAGGTCCGGGAGCGCTCGTATCCCGACGCAGAGCACTCCTTCGGAGAGGATTAGTGCGAAAGGCAGGGAACGCGGTGGCGTTGGGGGCATCTGCGCCCGGGCGCCCGACGTGCTGACGGTTCGCACCCGGGAGGAGCTGACGGCGGCGACCCGGGACCTGCGGGGGCCCTCGCGGAAGGTGTGCCTCGTGCCCACCATGGGCTTTCTCCACGAAGGGCATCTGTCCCTGGTGGACCGTGCGCACGACCTCGCGGAGACCGTCGTCGTGTCGATCTTCGTGAACCCGCTCCAGTTCGGCCCGGGAGAGGATCTCGGCACGTACCCACGGGACGAGGCCAGGGACCTGGCGCTGCTCGAGGCGCGCGGCACGGACGTGGTGTTCGTACCCACCGTCGAGGAGATGTACCCGGCGGGAGACCCTCAGGTGACGGTCTCCCCCGGCCCCATGGAGCGCCGCCTCTGCGGCGCGCACCGCCCAGGACATTTCCGTGGCGTCCTCACGGTGGTGGCGAAGCTATTCGGTCTGGTGCGGCCGGACGTGGCGGTCTTCGGGCGGAAGGACTTCCAACAGTCCGTCCTCATACGGCGCATGGCCCGGGACCTGAACCTGGGCGTCCGCGTCGAGACCGGGCCCATCGTCCGGGAGAGCGACGGCCTCGCGATGAGCTCCCGGAATGCGTATCTGAGCGGACCGGAGCGGACCCAGGCCGTGGGGCTGCACCGTGCGCTTTCGGCGACCGCGGCCCTCTTCGGCGGCGGCGAGCGGCGAGCCGCGGCCCTGCTCGCCGCGGTGGAGCGTGAGATCGCCAACCACCCGCTCCTGAGCCTCCAGTACGCGGAGGTGGTGGAGCCGGAGGGATTGGAGGCCGTGAACAGCGCTTCACCCGGCGACGTTGTGGCCCTGGCGGCCTTCTGCGGAACCACGCGCCTCATCGACAACGTCGAGCTGAGCTGACCATGGGGCCGCACAGGGTGGTGGAGCGGGCGGCGGCGGGTGAGCTGCCGACCTGGGCCGAGGCTACGGAGGAGCGGAGGGAGCACATGAGCAGGGTGGCCGCGCTCCTCGCGTCGTGGAGCGCCGGGCTCGGCGTGCCCGAAGACGAGCGCACGCGCTGGGTCGCCCTCGCATACCTCCACGATGCCCTTCGGGACGCCGACCCCGAGAAGTTGCGCGGGCGTGTGCCGCCCGGGCTGACGGCGCTTCCCCCGTCCATCCTCCACGGGCCCGCTGCCGCCGAACGCCTGCGCATCGACGGTGTGGAGGACGGCGGGCTGCTTCGGGCGGTTGCGTACCACACGTTGGGCCATGCGGACCTCGGCCGGCAGGGACACGCGCTCTACTGCGCCGACTTCCTCGAGCCGGGAAGGACGGGCCTGAGGGACGAATGGCGCGCCGGCCTCCGGGGTCGCATGCCGGAGGCCCTGCACGAGGTGGTGCGGGAGATCCTCGGGGCACGCATCCGGCATCTCCTGGAGACGGGTCGGCCGGTGCGTCCGGAGACCATGAGCTTCTGGAACTCCCTTGCGTCGGAGGGGTGATGGGGGCTCGCCTGCGCGCGCTGGCGGTGGTGGTGGTGGTGCTCCTGGCCGGGACCTTCATCGGCTCGGCCTGGTCCCAGTGGTGGGGCCACAGGGGTGGAGGGCCGGGAGCTCCCGGAGAGGGAACTCCACAGGTTCGGGTGCGGGTGGAGGTGCTCAACGCCGGAGGGAGCCAGGGAGCGGCGCGCCTGGCCACGGACCGGCTGCGGGACAAGGGGTTCGACGTCGTTTTCTTCGGAAACGCGCAGACCTTCGGAAGGGACTCGTCCGTGGTCCTGGACAGGACGGGCCACCTGAACGAGGCTCGGGGCGTCGCCGACGCGCTGGGGATCCGCAGGGTCCGCAGCGAGCCCGACTCGAACCTCTACCTGGACGTTTCCGTATTGCTGGGGAAGGACTGGGAAGCAGGGAGCGGGCGCGTGTCTGCCGTGTCGCAGGCCCCGAAGCGCGCCTGGTGGGACCCGAGGAGATGGCTCAAGCGATGACCGCCGGGTAAGGCACGGAGAAGGATGGCCAAGCGAGGAACCGCCGGGAACGGCGACAAGGAGCGGGGAGACCAGGAGAGCGGCGGGAAGGGGAAGCGCCCTACCCGCCGTCGGGCGGGAGGCTCGCAGAAGCGGACCAGCCGATCCACGACCTTCGGGGAATGGGCGTGGGAATGGGGCAAGTCCATCCTCATCGCGGGCATCCTGTTCCTCGTCCTCCGCAGCTTCATCGTGCAGACCTTCGTCATCACGTCGGGGTCCATGGAGAACACCCTGCTCGTTGGGGACATGCTGGTGGTCAACCGCGCAGCCATGGGCACGCGGATTCCGCTGACGAACATCCGCATTCCCGGGTATTCCGAGCCCCACCGCGGGGACGTCCTGGTCTTCACGCCGCCGCCCCCGGACTCCGTGAAGATGAAGCTGGTGAAGCGTCTCATCGGCATGCCGGGAGACACGCTGCAGATGAAGGGGGGCGTGCTCTACATCGACGGCAAGGAGCAGAACGAGCCGTACGTGAGGCATACCGGCGGCCCCGACGAGTCGTATCCCTGGATGGTGTGGCAGAAGAAATACCTGGAGCCGGGGGTGGACCCGCGAACGTACTCGCCCACGCGGGACAACTGGGGGCCGCTCATCATTCCCCCGGGCCGGTACTTCATGATGGGCGACAACCGCGACGAGAGCCTCGACTCACGCTATTGGGGGCTGGTGGAGCGGTGGCGCTTCGAGGGCAGGGCCGAGTTCATCTACTTCTCGTACCACAGGGACCCCTACAAGGCGTTCCCGTGGCTCCGGGAGATCCGCTGGGGCCGCATCGGCAAGGGGATCCACTAGGGTAGGGGAGACACTCCACTAGCGGTCCGGCCGTGCCGCCGCGACCGAAGCCCCGGAGGCTCCCCGGGGGGTGCCCGAGCTTCGAGAGCGTCGGGAGCGCGGCTACCCCGACCGACCTTTCCCCATCTGCACGAGCACCTGGGCCCGGAGCTGTCCGCACGCGGCCTCGATGTCCCGGCCCCGAGTCTCGCGCACCGCCGCCTCCACCCCCCGTGCTTCCAGCCCCGCGGCGAACGCGCGGATGCGCTCCGCCGGCGACGGCCTCCAGTCCTGGTAGGGGATGGGATTGAAGGGGATGAGGTTCACGAAGGCCCCCACCTCCCGCGCCAGGTCGGCCAGGGGCGGCACCAGCTCCATCGCGTCGTTCACGCCGCGGATCAGCGTGTACTCGAAGGTGATGCGCTTGCCCCCCGCCTCGTCGAAGCGGCGCAGGGCCGACATCACCTGGGGCAGGGGATAGCGCTTCTCCAGGGGGATGAGCCCCCGGCGCAGCTCGGGGTCCGGCGCGTGCAGCGACAGCGCGAGGCGGAACTGCTCCGGGCGTTCCGCCAGCTCCAGGATCCCCGGAACGACGCCCACGGTGGAGACGGTGATGCGTCGGGCCCCCACGCGGTATCCTTGGTTCAGGATCGTCAGGGCGGGATGGAGGGCGCCCCGGTTGGCCAGGGGCTCGCCCATCCCCATGAAGACGAGGTTCGTGACGGTTCCCAGGTCGCGGCCCTCCACCCACCTGCGCGAAGCCCGGTACTGGCCCACGATCTCGCCGGGGGTGAGCTGCCGATCGAATCCGCCCCACCCCGTAGCGCAGAACGTGCACCCCATGGCGCACCCCGCCTGGGAGGAGATGCACAGCGTGAGCCGGCGCTCGGTGGGGATCAACACGGACTCCACGAGGTGTCCGTCGGAGAGGCGCCAGAGGTGCTTCACCGTGCCGTCGCGGCTCTCCGAGAGCCGCTCCTCCGCAGGCTCGTCCAGGCGGAAGGCCTCGCCCAGGGCCGCCCGCTCCGGTGCGGGGAGATCCGTCATCTCCTCCGGCGTGCGGGCGAGCCCCTCGTAGATCCATCGCTGGACCTGGCCTGCCCGATAGCCCGGCTGGCCTCGGCCCTCGAAGTGCCTGAGGAGGGCCTGATGGAGCTCGTCGGGCTCCAGGGAGAGCAGGTCGGGTAGGGGAGGATCCGCCATGGCCTTTCTTGAACCGGGGTGGTGAGCGGCTTAACTTAGCGCTCTCTGGCGGAGATCCAGTAGGAGGCGGTGGCCAAGCGATCCCGAGAGCCCTCTTGATCCGACGACTTCTCGCGTGGGGACCTGTCGCCGTCTGGGCGGCGGTCCTCTTTTTGTTGAGCGCGCAGCGGGTGATCGTGACCCCCGCATGGCTGCCCTATGCGGACAAGGTCGGACACATGGGGCTCTACGGCGTCATGGGTGCTCTCCTGGCGCGGGGCCGGTGGCGCTCCGGGAGCCGCGCCGCCCCCTCGATCCTGGTCCTCCTGGGGGTGTTGTACGGCGCCAGCGACGAGCTCCACCAGGCGTTCGTGCCCGGGCGCGACCCGTCCCTGGGGGATCTCGCCGCCGACGCTATCGGCACCGCCGTCGGGTACTGGGGCTTCTTCCTCCTCATGCGCCTCTGGCCGGCCGCCTACGGTGGCGCGGAGGCCCACACATCCACCGATCCGGGGCATGACCCGCATGAGTGACCACGACATCGAGCGTACGTCCCTCCGCTCACGCATGGTGGGCGGGCTCGGTCGCGCCGACATCGGTACGGAGCCGCGTCTGGCCGGGTGGGTGCACCGGCGGCGGGACCTGGGCGGCCTGCTCTTTGTGGACCTCCGCGATCGCAGTGGTCTCCTCCAGGTCTCCTTCGGGCCGGACTGGACGGAGCCGGAGAGCCTCGCCGCGGCACACGAGCTGGGCCCCGAGGACGTCATCGCGGTCACGGGCCGAGTCGAGCGCCGCCCCGAGGCCAACCCGGAGCTGAGCACCGGGGAGGTGGAGCTCCGGGCGGTGCGCATGGAGCGCCTCTCCGCTGCCCGGGTGCCGGCGATCCCGGTGTACCGCGCGCCGGAGGAGGAGCTCCCCTCGGAGGAGCTGAGGCTGCGCCACCGGGTCCTCGACCTGCGCCGCGCCGAGCTCCAGCGCAACCTCTCACTCCGTCACAAGCTCATCCTCGTCGCCCGCCGCTACATGGACGAGCAGGGTTTCGTGGAGGTGGAGACCCCCATTCTCACCAAGCCCACGCCGGAGGGCGCCCGGGACTACCTGGTGCCCAGCCGGGTCCACGAGGGGGAGTTCTACGCCCTCCCTCAGAGCCCGCAGATCTACAAGCAGATCCTCATGGTGGCGGGCTTCGACCGGTACTTCCAGATCGCCAGGTGCTTCCGGGACGAGGACCTGAGGGCCGACCGCCAGCCGGAGTTCACGCAGATCGACGTGGAGGCGTCCTTCGTGGAGCCGGACGACATCCTCGGCTGGATGGAGGGGCTGATGGCCGCCCTCGCCGAGGTCGCCGCCGTCGACGCGCCCCTGCCGTTCCCGCGCATGACGTGGGCGGAGGCCATGGACCGGTACGGATCCGACCGCCCGGACCTCCGCTACGGGCTGCCCATCGAGGACTGGACCGGGACCACAGCCGACGTGGACTTCCGCATCCTGCGCTCGGCGGTGGAGGGCGGGGGACGGGTGCGGGGCATCCGGGTTCCGGGGGGCGCGCGTCTGAGCAGAAAGGAGATCGAGGCCGTGGAGTCCGAGGCGAAGGGCGCCGGCGTGCCCGGCCTCCTCTGGGCGAAACGGACCGTGGAGGGAACATCGGGTACGATCAGCAAGTTCTTGACCGATAAACACTTCGATGATATGAACGCAGCGGTGGGTGACCTGCTGCTCCTGGCGGCGGGCCCCGACAGGGTGACCTCGCCGGGGCTGGCGGCGACCCGCGCCGCCGCGGCCCGGGCCATGGATCTGCCCCTGGAGCGGGAGCACGCCTGGCTCTGGGTCACGCACTTCCCGCTCTTCGAGGGGGCCGACGGGGCTCTCGCCCCCGGGCACCACCCCTTCGTCATGCCCCATCCCGACGACCTGCGCCTCCTGGATTCCGATCCGTCGGCCGCCCGGAGCCTGGCGTACGACCTCGTCTACAACGGTACGGAGTTCGGCTCCGGGAGCATCCGCATCCACGACGGGGCCCTGCAGCGGAAGGTGCTCCGCACCCTGGGGCTCTCGGAGGAGGAGATCGACCGCAAGTTCGGCTTCCTCCTCGAGGCGCTGGCGGCCGGAGCGCCGCCCCACGGGGGCATCGCGCTGGGGATGGACCGCATCGTCCAGCGCTTCGTGGGCGCCGGGAGCCTGCGCGACGTGGTGGCGTTCCCCAAGACCACCGCCGCTCGGGCGCTCTTCGAGGGCGCCCCCGGACCCGTCACGGACGCCGAGCTGAGCGAGCTCGGCCTGCGGGTGGTGGGCCGGGGCGGAGCGTCGTAGGATATCGTCGTGGCGAACGGACCGACCATCGTCGAGCACCGCCTCGACGCCGAGGGCGTCGACCAGCTCATGTTGACCGGCGTCAACGACCGGAACATTCAGGAGCTGAACCGGCTCTTCGGCGTGCGCACCATCCTCCGGGGGGACCATCTCGTGCTCTCCGGAGAGCTCGAGGCCGTGGAGCGCGCCACCCCGGTGGCGCAGCACCTCATCGAGCTGTCCCGCCTGCGGATCCCCTTCGATACCCCGGACATCGCCCGCTTCGCCGACGGCATGGACGCGCTGGGTCCGTCGGGGGTCGTCCAGCCCGACGACGAGGTGCGCCTGGCGCTTCCTGGATCGCGCAAGATCATCGTCCCGAAGTCGGAGGGACAGCGGCGCTATCTCCAGACGATCCTCGCCAACGAGGTGGTCATCGGCATCGGTCCCGCCGGGACGGGGAAGACGTACCTCGCGGTGGCGGCGGCGGTGGACGCTCTGTACAAGAAGAGGGTGCGTCGCATCATCCTGGCCCGCCCCGCGGTGGAGGCCGGCGAGAACCTGGGCTTTCTGCCCGGTGATCTCCAGGAGAAGGTCGACCCCTACCTGAGGCCCCTGTACGATGCCCTCGAGGACATGATGCCCCACGACAGGGTGCGTCGGGCCCTGGAGGACACCACCATCGAGATCGCTCCCCTGGCGTATATGCGCGGCCGCACGCTGTCCGACGCGTTCGTCATCCTCGACGAGGCACAGAACGCGACCACCGCGCAGATGAAGATGTTCCTCACCCGGCTGGGGGTGAACTCCCGGGTGGTCATCACCGGGGACAAGACCCAGATCGACCTGCCGCACCGCTCGGACTCGGGCCTCCTGGAGGTGGAGCGGATCCTCGCCGACGTGGACGGGATCGCCATCGTCTACCTCGACACCAAGGACGTCATCCGTCACCGGCTGGTGAAGGACATCATCCGGGCGTACGAGCGAGCAGACGACGCGGAGAACGCGGAGAATGCGGAGACGGGGGAGCCGTCGCCGTGACGGTCCCCGCCGCGAGGCCGCAGCAGGCCACGGACCGCTCATCCCCGCACCGAGGAGGTCTACGTTGAGCCAGACCACCGACGACAGCGCCGGCGTCTCCGCCCTCAAGAGCCTTTCCGGCGAGCCAGGCCGCGCGTTCGGGGAGCGCGCGGTGCACCACGGAGCGCGCCTCCTCCTCCTCCTCGCTCTGGCCACCCTCATCACCGTGCTCTTCCTGCCCGCGGCCGGCCTCCGCGTAACGCGCTACACCGAGGGGATGGTGGCTCCGGAGAACATCATCGCGAAGGTGCCGTTCTCCGTGCCCAAATCGGCCGCGGAGCTGGCCCGGGACCGCAACCTGGCCATGCAGTCGGTGCCGCCCACGTTCGATCTCGTACCCGCCGCGGCCGACACCATGGAGACGCGGCTGCGGAACTTCTTCGACCGCGTGGACACCGCCGCCGCCCACGGGCGTGCGGCCGTGGAGAGCCTGTTGCAGCAAGCTTCCGTGGTGGCCGACGCCTCCCAGGTGGACGCGCTCATGAATCCCCAGACGCGCCGCCTCCTCAGGAGAACGGCCCTCACCGCCACCGCGGAGCTCATTCCCAAGGGGGTGGCGGACGCCGGCCAGACGCTGGGGATCTCGACGGCGACGGTCACCGTGCGGGTGGGAAACAACGAGCGCTCGATCCCCACCAAGGACGTCTCCACGCAACAGGACTTCTTCGAGGCCGCGTTGGGCAAGCTGCCGTCGTCCACTCCCCCGGACGTGGCCAACCTGCTTCGCCTCATCCTCATCCGGAACAGCCGGCTCAGCTACGTCCTGGACGTCGTGGCCACCGAGCTGGACCGCGACGCCGCGGCGCGCTCGGTGGACACGACGAAGGCCCATGTGCTCCAGGGGCAGGCCATCGTGCGCGCGGCGGATCCCATCGGAGCACCGGAGCTGGCCCGCCTGTCGGCGTACGAGGCGCAGCTCCGCAAGGACGGGCTCCTGGAGGGCGGGGGCCTGCGCCTGGTGCCCGTGCTCGGCGCGGAGCTCCTGAACGTGATGCTGCTCGCCATCTTCGGGCTCCTGCTCCTGTTCTTCCGCCGGGAGGTGTACGCGAACTTCCGCTGGGTGCTCCTCATAGGGGTCCTGGTTGCCGTCTACTTCGGCGCGGCGGCGGGGATCGCGCGAAATCACCTGGCCGCCGAGCTGCTTCCCATCGCCTTCGTCGGCCTGCCGGTGGGCGTATTGTGGGATACGCGCATGGCGCTGGTCCTGGTCCTGGTGCTGGCCGGGATCACCGGGACACTGCCCCCCTTCACGGACTACGGCATCGTCCTCGTGGTGATGGCGGGGGGCGCGGCGGCCGCCATGAGCGTGCGCGCAGTGCGGCGCCGCTCGGAGACCTGGGTGTCCATCGCCATCATCGCCGCGGCCACGGCCCTGGTGCTCCTCGGCCATGGCCTCGCCACCTCCCGCGACCTGGGAAGCGTGGCGCGCGCTTCGGCGTTCGCCGCCGGGAACGCCACGGTGTCGGCGCTCCTGGCCATCGGGTTTCTGTGGGTCTTCGAGCTCTTCACGGGGATCACCACGGACCAGACGCTGCTGGAGTGGGCGGATCCGACGCGGCCCCTGTTGAAGAGGCTCTCCCTGGAGGCGCCGGGCACCTACGCCCACAGCATCAACGTCGCCAACCTGGCCGAGGCGGCGGCCAACGCCATCGGGGCGAACGGGCTTCTGTGCCGAGTGGGCGTGTACTATCACGACGTCGGCAAGATGCTCAAGCCGCACTACTTCGTGGAGAACCAGCCCGACGGCCGCAACCCCCACGACAAGCTCAAGCCCGAGACCTCCGCCACCATCGTGCGCGAGCACGTCACCGAGGGGGTCCGCTTGGCCCGCGACGCGAAGGTTCCCGAGGTCGTGGTGGACTTCATCCTCGAGCACCACGGCACGCAACGCATCGGCTTCTTCTACGAGAAGGCCATGGAGGAGGCCGAGGGGGAGCTCGACGAGGCGCACTTCTGCTATCCGGGGCCCCGTCCCAGGACGCGCGAGACCGCCATCGTGATGCTGGCCGACTCCTGCGAGTCCGCCACGCGCGCCATGCGCGACCCCACGCCCGAGCGCCTGCGCGACCTCATCCGCACGGTGGTCCGCGCGAAGATCGAAGCTGGCCAGCTCGACGACGCGCCGCTCACCTTGCGGGAGGTGGCGGGGGTCGAGGAGCAGTTCGTGAAGATCCTCTCCGGCGTGATGCACCGACGCATCGAGTATCCCTCCACGAAGCACCTCACCGACGCCCCCACGGCGGAGCCCACCGCGCAGGAAGCTCCGGCGGACGCCGGCGGGCCCGGCACGTGAGGCCAGGGGACGCGCTGGAGGTACAGGTGAGCACAGTGGGGGTCGAGGGCGTCGACGCCTCCCTCGCGCACCTGCTCGAGGCCGCCGTGCGTCACACCTGGACGGCCGAGGGGCGCGGCGCCGGCGAAGTCTCGCTCACGCTCCTGGACGACGACGCCATCGCCGACCTCAACCGAAGGTACCTGCACCGGGAGGGACCCACCGACGTCATCGCGTTCTCCCTGGGTGACGGGTCTTCGCCGATAGGGGACGTCTACGTGGGTGCCGCTCAGGCGGTGCGGCAGGCCCGGGAATACGGGGTGACCCTGGAGGAGGAGCTGGTCCGGCTGGCGGTGCACGGGACCCTCCACGTCCTCGGCTACGACCACCCGGAGGGCGAGGAGCGCGTGCGCAGCCCGATGTTCGTCCGGCAGGAAGAGCTGGTCCGCGCGCTGCTTTCCGACAGGGACACGCGCTGACGCGCCCGCGTCGCGTCGACGTGCGGGGTACGGCCGCGCCTTGCCACCCGCGCGCCCGCTGAGGATCTTCCCCTCTGTCGCATCCGACGTCGTCGCGCTGCGTCCCCGGCCGCGCAGCGGCTGCCTTCCGCACCCCGCGAAAGCCATCGTCCCATGAGCACGCCCGAGCACGAGAACGACGAGGTTCAGGAGCGCCTCGCACGCCTCGCGGCGGCCGGAGACACGGATGCCCTCCAGGAGGCGGTGGCCGAGATGCACCCGTCGGACCTGGCGGACGTGGTGGAGTCGCTGGAGGACGAGCACCAGGTGATGCTCCTTTCGGCTCTCCCGGCCGACCTGGCCTCGGAGACCCTCGCCGAGATGGAGGAGGGCGACGAGCGGGCCGAGCTGCTGGCGGCCCTGGAGCCGGCCAGGGGAGCCGAGCTCCTGTCCGAGCTCCCCGACGACGATGCCGCGGACCTGGTTGCGGAGCTGGAGCCCGAGGAGCGACGGCGCCTGCTGGAGGCGCTCCCCCTGGAGGATGCGGGCGACATCCGCGGCCTCCTTCGTTACGACGAGGAGACCGCCGGTGGCCTGATGACCACCGAGCTCGTCTCGGTGGCGGTCACGCTCACGGCCGGGCAGGCCCTCGATCGTGTGCGCGTCCTCGGGCGTGAGGTCGAGGACTTCTACTCGGTGTTCGTCGTGGACGACCGAGACCGGCTTCTGGGAACCATGCGCCTGGACCACCTCGTCACCGCTGATCCCGGCAGCGGGGTCACCGGTCTCGTGGAGCCTCCCGTGGCCACGGTGCTGCCGGACATGGACCAGGAGGAGGTCGGCCGCCTCATCTCCAGGTACAACCTGGCCTCGATCCCGGTCGTGAACGAGTTCGGGGTGCTGTTGGGTCGCATCACTTTCGACGATGTCATCGACGTGATGGAGGCGGAGCACACCGAGGACATCCTGCGCCTGGCCGGCGTGACCGATCCGGAGGCCTTGCGCAGCACCTGGAGCGAGACGGTGTGGGCCCGCCTCCGGTGGCTCTTCGTGAACCTGCTCACGGCGTTCCTCGCCGCCTCAGTGGTGTGGATCTTCCAGGGAACCGTGGACCGCATGGTGGCCCTGGCCGTGGCCATGCCCATCGTCGCGGGGATGGGCGGCAACGCCGGCACGCAAGCCCTCGCCGTGGCCGTGCGCAGCCTCGCCCTCAAGGAAGACCTGGGCGGCAGAGCCGGCCTGATCCTGGTCTTCCGGGAGGTGGGCGTCGGCCTGGTGAACGGCGTGATCCTCGGTGTCGTCACCGCCCTGGCGGCGCTGGCGATGGACGAGAGCGTGAAGTTCGGCCTGGTGGTCATGCTCGCCATGTGGGGGAACCTGGTGGTGGCGGGCTTCGCCGGTTCCGTCGTACCCATGGTGCTGGACCGCCTGGGCATCGACCCGGCGGTGGCGTCGTCGGTGTTCGTCACCACGTTCACGGACATGTGTGGGTTCTTCCTTCTCCTCGGTCTGGCGTCCGCCATCCTGTCATAACGTGAAGCGCATCTTCCGCGGGTTCTCGGTGGTTCTGGGCCTCAGCCCCTTCCTGTTGGCGTTCCTGCGCGACCGCAGGCGGTGGATCCTCTTCGGGGCTCCCCGCCGGCGCACGGAGGAGGCGCACAGGCGGCGAGCGCAGAGGCTCACCGCCCGCCTGGCGCGGCTCGGCCCCACGTTCGTCAAGCTCGCCCAGCTCTTCAGCTCCAGGGCGGACATCCTCCCGGAGCCGTACCTCTCCGAGATCAGCAAGCTCCAGGACCACGTTCCGGCGGACCGCGCCCAGGACATCATCCAGGTGATGCGGGAGGAGTTGGAAACGTCTGCCGAGGAGCTCTTGCGGGACTTCCAGGAGGAGCCCGTGGCCGCCGCGAGCCTGGGCCAGGTCCACAGGGCGCGGGTGGAGGGGCGGGACGTGGTGGTGAAGGTGCTGCGCCCGGGGGTCGAGCGGGCCATCGCTCTGGACCTGGACATCTCGTTCCGGATCCTGTTCTGGCTGAACATCATCTTCCCCAACCACCACGTGCGTGCCGTCACCAACGTCGTGCGGGAGTTCAGCGTGCAGGTCAAGGCGGAGATGGACTTTCGCCGGGAGGCGGAGAACATCGAGCGCTTCCAGCGCTTCTTCCGCAAGGAGCGCAAGGTTCGGGCACCGGTGGTGCTGCCCCGTTTCACGCGTCGGCGGGTCCTGGTGATGGAGCACTGCCCGGGCACGAAGATCGACCGGCTCCACGAGCTGTTCAGCAACGGGACCCTGTCGTTCAAGCAGGTCATGGAGACCCTCACCTTCCTGTACATGCGCATGCTCATGGTGGACGGCTTCATGCACGCGGACCCGCATCCCGGAAACCTCCTCGTGCAGGACGACGGCACCCTGGTGGTTCTGGACTGGGGGGCGGTTCTGGAGGTCCCCAAATGGACCCGGGAGTCGATCCTGGGCGTGGCGCTGGCGCTGGGACGAGAAGACATCGATGGCGTGATCAACGGGATGTACCACCTGGGGATGATCAGTCCCGAGGTGTCCCGTGGTGAGATCCGCGAGGCTGCCACAGAGATCCTGCGGATCGTGGAGAAGGCCAAGACCACGAACCGGCAGCGCATCATCGAGGAGCTCATCGGAGAGGTGTTCGACACGTTCTACACCTGGCCCCTGATGCTTCCCCAGGAGCTCGTGTACTTCCTGCGCACCGCGGCCCTCATCGAGGGGCTGGCGTTCCACTACGACCAGGGCTTCGACGGCCTGGCCTTCATCCGAGGCGTGGTGCGCCGCAACCAGACCGAGCTGGTGAGGACCACCGGGCAGCAGCCCGCCCAGATCGCGCGCGGCGTCATTGAGGAGACCCAGACCACGCTGCGCTCGGTGCGGGACCTCGTCACCCGGGCGGAGCGGGAGGAGCTCCGCGTGCGCATCCACCCGCGGGACATCCAGACCCAGGAGCGCTTCCTCCACCTGCAGGCGCGCAGGCTCCTCCTGGCCTTCTTCGCCACCGGCACGGCCGTCATCACCTCCATCCTCTTCGTCGCCGTGCGCAACTGGTGGCTGTTGGCGGTGGGCCTCATCGCGTCGCTGGTCATGTACGTGGTGATCCTCCTCCTGCCCACGCACCTCCTCGAGAACCCCTTGCGCCACGCGCGCGGAATCCGGCCCGACGAATGGCGCTGAGCGCATCTCTCCAGGCTCTTCTCGACCGGTTCCACGCCGGAACGACGACGGCCCTGGCACGGGCCATCTCCCTCGTCGAGGACGAGCGCGAGGGCTTCCAGGACTTCATGCACGAGGTCCTCAAGGTGGGCCCACGCACGGCGAGGGTGGGCTTCACCGGTCCTCCGGGAGCCGGCAAGTCAAGCATCGTGGCCACGCTGGCCACCGCCTACCGCGCCCGGGGAGAGGACGTGGGGGTCGTCGCCGTCGATCCGACGTCGCCCTTCTCCGGCGGCGCGCTCCTGGGTGATCGCATCCGGATGAACGAGCTGACCACCGACGCCGGGATCTTCATCCGCTCCATGGCCACCCGGGGCTCTCTGGGTGGGCTGGCCACCACGACCAAGGAGGTCATGGACCTCATGGACGCCTTCGGCTTCGCCCGCGTCCTCGTCGAGTCGGTGGGCGTGGGCCAGACGGAGCTGGAGATCACCGCCGCCGCGGACACCGTTGTGGTGGTGCTGGTTCCGGAGTCGGGAGATGCGATCCAGGCCATGAAGGCCGGGCTCATGGAGATCGCCGACGTCTTCGTGGTGAACAAGGCCGACCGCCCGGGGGCCGACCGCCTGGTCAAGGAGATCCGCCAGGCCATCCATCTGCGCGCGGGGAGCGCGCTCAGGGACGTTCCCGCCCACCACGGCGTGGACCTGAGCCGGCTGGGGGGCGCCGGGTCCGCGCGCGCCGTGAAGGAGAGACCGGCCCGGGCCGAGCCGCAGGGTTGGGAGATCCCGGTCCTGCGCACCGTCGCCCAGAGCGGCGACGGTCTCCCGGAGGTGCTGGAGGCGGTGGACCGCCACCGGGAGTGGCTGACGAAGAGCGGGGAGCTGGGCCTCCGCCGGAGGGCCCGGGCGCGCGTCCGCGTCCAGAACGTGGTGGACCGGGAGCTCCGTCGTCTGGCCCGGCACACGGCGGCCTCGGGCGGGCGCCTGGAGCATGGACTCGACGCCATCGTCCAGGGCGCTGAGACGCCGTACTCGGTGGCGCGGGAGGTGCTGGCCGACCTCCTGGACCCCGAGGCGCGTTGACCCTCTTCCCGCGCCAGGGACATCTTTCGGCGTGAGGGGTAGCGAACGGCCTGCCCTTTCCGCCGGCGCAACGCCCCGTGCGCAGGGGTGGACGTGGGAGACCTCGGGCGGGCGCATTCGTGGGACAGGAGCCATTGCATGTCGACCATCGAAGAAGACGTGACCACGACCCGGGACCTCGCCGCCCTGGTTCGCGAGCGCGAGGAGGAGCTGGCCGAGCTGAAGGTCCGGCTGAGGGAGTGGGAGGATGCCTTCGGCGCCATACCGGCGCGCGACGCGCTCTTCACCAACATCTCGGGCCGGGAGGTCAAGGCGCTGTATACGCCCCTCGACCGTGTGGAGGCCGAGGGGTACGGAGAGGGTGTCGGCCTGCCGGGGGAGTTCCCCTTCACCCGGGGTCCCTACACCACCATGTACCGTACCCGGCTCTGGACCATGCGCCAGTTCGCCGGCTTCGCCACGGCCGAGGAGACGAACCAGCGGTACAAGTACCTCCTGAAGCACGGACAGACCGGGCTCTCCGTGGCCTTCGACTTCCCCACCCTCATGGGGTACGACTCGGACCACCCCCGCTCGCTGGGCGAGGTGGGCGTGTGCGGCGTGGCCATCTCGAGCCTCGCGGACATGGAGACGCTCTTCGACGGGATTCCGCTGGACCAGGTCTCGGTGTCCATGACCATCAACGGTCCCGCCATCATCCTGTTCTGCTTCTACGTGGCCGCCGCCGAGAAGCAAGGCGTGTCTGCTGATATCCTGCGTGGCACGGTGCAGAACGACATCCTCAAGGAGTATCAGGCACAGCACGCCTGGATCTTCCCGCCGGAGCCGGCGCTGCGCTGCATCGTGGACATGTTCTCGTGGTGCAGCACGCACGCGCCGAAGTACAACCCCATCTCCATCTCAGGCTACCACATCCGAGAAGCCGGAGCCACGGCCGCCCAGGAGCTGGCCTTCACGCTCCGGAACGGTTTCGAGTACGTGGAACGGGGCATCGCCGCCGGCCTGGACGTGGACTCCTTCGCGCCTCGGCTCTCGTTCTTCTTCGACGTGCACAACGACTTCTTCGAGGAGATCGCCAAGCTGCGCGCGGCCCGGCGCATCTGGGCGCGGGGCATGCGTGATCGGTACGGCGCGAAGAGCCCCGAGTCGTGGAGGCTGCGCACCCATGCCCAGACGGCGGGCGTGAGCCTCACCGCCCAGCAGCCCGAGAACAACATCGTGCGGGTCGCCTACCAGGCCCTGGCGGCCGCGCTCGGGGGCACCCAGTCGCTGCACACCAACTCCATGGACGAGACCCTCGCGCTGCCCACCGAGAAGGCGGTCCGCATCGCGCTCCGGACGCAACAGGTCCTGGCCTACGAGTCGGGGGTGACCAACACCATCGATCCTCTGGCCGGCTCCTATTTCGTGGAGAGCCTCACCGACGAGCTCGAGCGCGACGCCCTCGCCCTCTTCCGGGAGATCGACGACCTGGGCGGCGTGGTTCCCGCCATAGAGACGGGCTGGTTCCAGCAGGAGATCGCCAGCGCGGCCATGCGCCAGCAGCGGGAGATCGAAGCGGGGGAGCGCGTCGTGGTGGGCGTCAACGATTTCGAGGAGGGCTCGGGCAAGATCGAGATCGACGTGTTGAGGATCGACGCGTCGGTGGAGGAGAAGCAGCGCAGCCGCATGGCGGAGCTCAGGCAGCGCCGTGACGCGGCCGAGGTCGAGCGGACCCTCACCGCGTTGACCGAGGCATGCCGCGGCCACGAGAACCTGGTGCCGCGCATCCTGGACTGCGCCCGGGCCTACTGCACCCTCTACGAGATCCGCCACGCCATGGAGGAGATCTTCGGATCGTACAAAGAGCCGGTGTTCTTCTGACCTGCCCCGGCTTCCGGAAGCGCCGCGTGAGCCTCCGATGACGACCCGCCGGTCCCGACGGCCGATGGGGACGTGTCCGGTCCTGCCCCGGCCCGTGGTGGGGGAGGCGTAGATTCGTGCGTGCGTTGCAGGCCGTGGTCTTCGATGCGGGAAACACCCTCGTCTACGTGGATCCCCGCCGGGTGCTGGGCATCCTCACCGAGGGAGGCGTGACCACAGACCTGGCACGGGTCCGCCGCGCGGAGCTGGCCGCACGGCGTCGGTTCCAGCAGAGGATCGCCGAGGGGCACAGGGGCACCGAGCCCGAGCTGTGGGGCGAGTACTTCCAGGGTGTGCTCCGAGAGGGCGGAGCCGACGAGGGGGCCCTCCCCGACCTGGGGCGCCGACTCAGGGAAGCGCACACCGAGCGCCATCTATGGACCTGGATCGAGCCCGGGACCCGCGAGGCGCTCCAGGGTCTCCTGGACGCCGGGTATCGTCTGGCCGTGGTGTCCAACGCCGACGGCCGTGTCGAGGGAGTGCTCCGTGATGTGGGGCTCCGCGACTGCTTCGAGGTCGTGCTGGACTCGGAATTGGTGGGCGTGGAGAAGCCCGATGCGGGGATCTTCCTCGAAGCGTGCCGGCGGATGGAGCTGGATCCGGGAGCGTGCCTGTACGTCGGGGACCTCTACCCCGTCGACTACCTCGGGGCCACCCGAGCGGGGATGGAAGCCGTGCTTCTCGATCCCCTCGGCCTCCACGTCGATCGGGCGCCCACCGTGGAAGGACTGGCCGACCTCGGGGCATGGCTCGAACTGAGGGCATCGCGAGGGTAGATTTCCGAGCCCACTCGACTGAGACGGAGCGGATGCATGTCCGAGAACCGAAAGATACGCGTGCTGGTCGCCAAGCCCGGCCTGGACGGACACGACCGGGGCGCGAAGGTCATTGCCGCCGCGTTCCGCGATGCCGGCTTCGAGGTCATCTACACCGGCCTCCACCAGACGCCGGAGATGATCGTCAATGCGGCGGTGCAGGAGGACGTGGACGTGGTGGCCATGTCGATCCTCTCCGGTGCGCACATGACGCTCTTTCCCAGGGTGAAGGCCCTTCTCGACGAGGCGGGCGCCGACCACGTGCTCCTCACCGGGGGGGGGATCATCCCCGAGGAGGACGCCGCCGTCCTGGAGGGCCAGGGGATCGGACGGCTCTTCGGACCCGGCACGTCCACGGAGGACGCCATCGCCTACGTCCGTGACTGGTTCGCTCAGCACGAGCCCGTCTGAGGCCGCCTCGGCGCCCTACGTGACTACGCTCCGCGGCCGTCTGGCCGAGCTTTCCGGGGAGCTCGTCGAGCTCCGGGACCGCCTGCGCGCAGGTGGCGGGAAGGAGCGCATCGAGCGCCAGCACGGACAGGGGAAGCTCACCGCCAGGGAGCGCGTGGAACGCCTCGTCGACGAGGGTGCGCCTTGGGTGGAGGTCGGCCTGCTGGTGGCCCACGACCTGTACGGCGGCGAGGCGCCCGGAGCCGGCGTGGTGACGGGCGTCGGGGTCATCGAGGGCCGCGAGGCGGTGGTGGTGGCCAACGATGCCACCGTGAAGGCGGGCTCCTGGTGGCCGGAGACCATCAAGAAGATGCTCCGGGCCCAGGAGATCGCCATGCGCTGCCGGATCCCCATCGTCTACCTGGTGGACTCGGCGGGAGTGAACCTTCCCTACCAGGGAGGTGTGTTTCCCGGCCAGTACGGCGCGGCTCGGCTCTTCTACTACAACTCGGTGATGCGGCGTTACCTGCGCATTCCCCAGCTCGCCGCGGTGATGGGCCCCTGCATCGCCGGCGGCGCCTACCTGCCCGCGCTCTCCGACGTGATCCTCATGGTGGAAGGCACGTCGTTCATGGGCCTGGGCGGTCCCAACCTGGTGAAGGGCGCCACCGGACAGAGCGTGGAGGCCGAGGAGCTGGGGGGTGCCCGCGTGCATACCGAGGTGAGCGGGGTCGCCCACTATCTGGTAGAGGACGACGAAGCGTGCCTGGTGCGACTTCGGCAGCTCATGGCCGAGCTACCCCCGCCCCGGGAGCGCGGGGACGGGAAGGAGGTGACGCCGCCCAGGCGCAGCGCCTTCGAGCTGTACGACCTGATGCCCGACGATCACAGGCAGCCGTACGACTCCCACGCGGTACTGGAGGCGATCCTCGACGGCGAAGGCCTCGACGAGTTCCAGCCGGAGCATGCCCGGGAGATGATCTGTGGGACGGGCTACGTGGAGGGGATCGGCGTGGGCGTCATCGCCAATGCGCGGGGGCTCATCAAGAACCCCGGAGGCGGGCCCCCGCGCTTCGGCGGCATCGTGTACTCCGAGAGCGCGCGCAAGGTGGCGTACTTCATCGAGACCATGAATCGCCATCGGACGCCGCTGCTCTTCGTGCAGGACGTGTCCGGGTTCATGGTGGGACCCGAGGCGGAGCACTCCGCCATCATCCGCGCCGGCGCCGAGTTCGTGGAGGCCATGGCCACGGCCACCGTCCCCAAGCTGGTGCTCACGCTGAACCACGCGTCGGGCGCGGGCTACTACGCCATGGCGGGCCAGGGTTTCGACCCCGACTTCATCCTGTCGCTGCCCACGGGGCGGATGGGGGTGATGGAGGGAGAGAGCGCGGTGATGGCCCTGTTCAGCGCCCAGCTCGACCGCCTGCGGGCGGAGGGGAAGGTGCCCGACGAGGACCTGAGCACGCGCATGGACGAGGTGCGGGCGGAGTACGACCGGCAGCTCGACGCGCGCTTCGCGGGAGCCCGGGGCTTCGTCGACGAGGTCGTCCTCCCCGAGGAGGTACGTCCCGCTCTCGGCCTGCTGCTGCGCGCCGCCCGACACAATCCGGGCCCGCACGTAGGGGCGTTCCATCTGCCCGAAGGCACGTGGTGAGGCGACGGCCGGGGCGCCGGAATGGCTGAGCGGGACGTCGTGCGCCTGGGTGGCGGCCAGGGCTTTTGGGGCGACGACCTGGATGCCCCGGTGCGCATGGTGGAGGGCGGTCCCCTGGACTACCTGATGCTGGACTATCTGGCCGAAGTCACCATGTCCATCCTGCGCAAGCTGCGCAACAGGGATCCGTCCGCTGGATATGCGCGCGACTTCGTCACGCTCATGGAGCGCATCTGGCCGACGTGCGTGGAGCGCTCCGTCCGCGTGATCGCCAACGCGGGCGGGATCAACCCCCGGGGCTGCGCCGACGCCCTGGAGGACGTGGGACGGGAGGTGGGCGTCGCCGGCAAGGCCCGCATCGGGCTGGTGAGGGGCGACGACCTGATCCCGCACCTGGAGGAGCTTCTGGATGCCGGCCACGACATGGCGCACCTGGAGACCGGCGCTCCCCTGTCGTCCATCGTGGATCGCGTGCGCAGCGCCAACGCCTATCTGGGGGCCGGTCCGGTGGTGGAGGCCCTCCGCCAGGGCGCCGACGTGGTGGTGACGGGGAGGGTCGCGGATCCGGCGCTGGCGGCGGCGCCCCTCATCCACGAGCACGACTGGGCCATGGACGACCACGACCGCATGGCGGCGGCCGTCCTGGCCGGTCACGTGGTGGAGTGCGGTGCCCAGTCCACCGGGGGCAACTGCATGGCGGAGTGGTGGAGCATCCCCCGCCTGGACATCGCCGGCTTCCCGGTGGTGGAGGTGGAGCCGTCCGGCGCGTTCACCGTGACCAAGCACCCGGGCTCCGGGGGGCGGGTGGATCGCGCCTCGGTGAGTGAGCAGATCGTGTACGAGATCGGAGATCCCCGACGGGTGATCACCCCGGACGTGGTGGCCGACTTCACCACCATCCGCCTCACCGACCAGGGCGGGGACCGCGTCCGCCTGGAGGGCATCCGCGGAGCCCCGCCCACGGACTCCTACAAGGTGTCGGTGGCCTACGCCGCCGGCTGGACGGCCGCGGGCACGCTGCTCTACACCTGGCCCGACGCTCTCCAGAAGGCCAGGGCGGCGGACGTGGTGCTCCGGCGGCGATTCGATCGCCTGGGCCTGCGGTTGGATGCCGTGCACACCGAGCTGGTGGGGTGGAACGCCGGCCACGGCCCCCTCGCCGGCGACCCGCCGACGGATGCCCCGGAGGTGCAGCTCCGGGTGGCGGTCCGCTCCACCCACCGGGCGTCGGTGGAGCGCTTCTCCCGGGAGATGGCTCCGCTGGTCCTCACGGGACCGCCGTCGGTCACCGGGTACGCGGGAGGCCGGGCCCGCGTGCAGGAGATCATGGCGTACTGGCCGGCGCTCATCCCCAAGAAGGCGGTGGACCCCCACGTCCGCGTGGAGGTGAGGCTGGTATGACGCGCGTGCGGTTGGTGCAGCTGGCGCACGCCCGCTCCGGGGACAAGGGAGACTCGGCGAACATCGGGGTCGTGGCGTACGACGAGACGCTGTATCCTCTTCTGGTGGAGCAGGTGAGCGCCGAGCGTGTGAAGGAGCACTTCGGCACGTGGGTCACGGGCCCGGTGACGCGTTACGAGCTGCCGAACCTGTGCGCCCTCAACTTCGTTCTCCGCGGCGCGCTGGACGGAGGCGGTACCGTGTCGCTGCGCACCGACGCGCAGGGCAAGGTGCTCAGCGCCGCGCTGCTGCGTATGGAGATCGAGGTGCCCGACGACGTCGCCGCGCGCACGGCGGGGTGGGGCAGGGTGCCGGAGGGCTGGACGCCGGAGGAATCATGAGCGAGGAGATCCTGCTGCGTCACACCGGGGATGGCGTGACGACACTCACGCTGAACCGTCCCGAGAAGCGCAACGCCCTGAATGCGGATCTGGTGGCCGCGCTCAAGGACGCCCTGGGCGACACCGAGGCCGACGACACGGTGAGGGTCGTGGCCGTCCGCGGGGCGGGGAAGGACTTCTGCGCCGGCGGCGACCTCGCCGAGCTGGAGCGCATCTCCGCCATGAGCCCCGAGGAGAACCTGGAGGACGCGCGCTCCCTGGGGGCCCTGTTCTCCAGGCTGCGTACGTTTCCCAAGCCGGTGGTGGCGGTGATCCACGGGCGGGCCCTCGCCGGGGGCTGCGGCCTGGCCACGGCCTGCGATCTGGTCCTGGCCCACGAAGCATCGGAGCTGGGGTACCCTGAGGTCCACCTGGGCTTCGTGCCCGCCATGGTCATGGCCATCCTCCGGAGGAAGGTGACGGAGGGCCGGGCCTTCGAGCTCGTCACGCGCGGACATCGGATCTCCGCCGAAGAGGCCCGGCGTCTGGGGATCGTGAACCAGGTCTTTCCGGACGCCACGTTCGCGTCGGACGTGGACGGCTACCTGCGCGACCTGGCGACCCGCCCCCCCACGGCCCTGACGCTGACGAAGGGTCTGCTGTACGAGCTGGGAGACCTGAGCTTCGGTGAGGGCATCGAGCGGGGAGCCGAGGTGAACGTCGAGGCCCGCATGACCGAGGCGTGCCGCGAGGGAGTGCGACGCTTCCTCGAGGGGCATCGGGCCCGGGCCGGCGGCGAGTAGGCGTACCATGGGCCTCTTCCGTCCCAGCCGCACCGCGCGAGCCGGACGCTGGTTCGAGTGGAAGATCCGCATCTTCCTGGCGGGAGCGACCCTGGCCATGGTCGGCATCTTCCTCGACGATCGGCGGGTCATCGGCGCGGCCCTGGTGGTCCTGGCGGTGGGTGTGGTGCTGCGGGCTCTTCCCGACGGTGAGGCCCCCGCGTCCCCGGACGAAGACGAGGACGCGGACGAGGAGGAGCACGAGAGCGACGACGACGGGCGAGGGTGGGGTACCCGCGACACAGGGCTCTGACGCGTCCCGCGGGACCATTCCCGCGACCCGGAGACCGCGGCATCGTGGTCCGTGTCCTCCGCCGAGCCCGTCGAGGTCCTCCGTCGCCATTTCGGTTACCCCGGCTTCCGGGCCGGGCAGGAGGAGCTCGTGCGCGCGGTCCTGGCGGGAGAGGACGCGCTGGGCATCCTCCCCACCGGCGGAGGCAAGAGCGTGTGCTACCAGGTGCCGGCGCTGGTGTCCGGGGGGCTCACCCTGGTGGTCACGCCTCTCATCTCGCTCATGGAGGACCAGGTCGCGCGCGCCGGCCGAGCGGGACTGCGGGCCGCCCACCTGAGCGCCGGGCTCCCCGGCCGCGAGAAGCGCAGCGTTCTCGCCGCGGCCCGGTCCGGTACCCTCGACCTCCTCTTCGTGGCGCCGGAGCGGCTGGAGCTCGAGCCTTTCCTCACCGCTCTGGAGGCGGCGGACGTGACGCTGCTGGCGGTGGACGAGGCACACTGCATCAGCCAGTGGGGACACGACTTCCGGCCGTCGTACCGCCGCGTGGGCCGCCTGAGGACGCGCCTTCGCTGTCCCGTGATGGCGCTCACCGCCACGGCCACGCCCCGAGTCCGCGAGGACGTGGCTGCGAGCCTGCGGCTGCGCGATCCCCGGGTGGTGATCAAGTCCTTCGATCGCCCCAACCTGTCCTGGTGCGTGACGAAGGGTGACACGCCCCGGGCCCGGGTGACGGAGCTGTACCGGCTTCTCCGGCGCCTGCCGGGCACCGCCATCGTGTACGCGCCGACGCGCAGGTCGGTGGAGGACGCGCGGGACCTGCTGGCGGGTCTGGGGGTGCGGGTGGAGGCGTACCACGCGGGATTGGGGGCGCCGGAGCGGACCCGTGTGCAGGAGCTCTTCATGGCGGGGAAGTCCCGCGTCGTGGTGGCCACGAACGCCTTCGGCATGGGCATCGACAAGGCCGACGTCCGGCTCGTCGCACACCTCCAGCTTCCAGGGACGCTGGAGGGGTACTACCAGGAGGCGGGTCGCGCCGGCCGTGACGGCGACCCCGCGCTCTGCCTGGCGTTCACGGGGCCCAGGGACGGGGTCCTCGCCGACCGGCTCATCGATCGAGCCCACCCCCGGCGCCGGACGCTGCACCGCGTCCTGGAGGTGCTCCGGGCCCGCGCCGGGTCGGGGGGCATCGCGACCCTGGAACCCGAGACCCTCGTCCGGGCGTTGGGAAAGGAAGCCACCAGGGAGGACGTGGCGGCCGCCGTCGGAGCCCTGGTGCGGTGTGGGGCCGCACGGGTCCTCTCCGGCAGCCTGGAGGACGCCGAAGGAACCGACGACCCACCTGGAGGGTCTGAGAGCCTCCGAGTGGGTGTGCGGACGCGGGCCGACCTCTCAGGGGCCCACCGTCTGAGGCGAGCCGCCCTCGCCAGGCTTCGCGCCGTACGCCGCTACGCGGCTACGCGTGGCTGCCGCCGCAGGGCTCTTCTAGCATATTTCGGAGAGGACGCACCGCCGACATGTGGCAGGTGCGACCGCTGCCGGCGGGGCCAGCGCCCAGAATCCCTCACCGCCCAGAGCCTGACGACATGGACCGGTACCTGACCGACGAGCATATCCGCCTGCGGGAGCGCGTACGACGCTTCGCGGAGGAGTCCATCGAGCCCGTCGCCGGCGAGCTGGACGAGGGTGCCACGTTCCCGTGGGAGAACGTGAAGACCATGGGGGAGATGGGCCTCATGGGCATCCCCGTGCCTCGTGAGCTCGGGGGCATGGGCCTGGACGAGATGAGCTACGTGGTGGTGGTGGAGGAGCTGGCGAAGTACGACGCCAGCCATGCCATCACGGTCTCCGCGCATACGACGTTGGGGACATCACCGCTGCTGAACTTCGGCACGCCCGAGCAGCAGCGCCGGTTCGTGCCACCCCTGGCCGCGGGAGAGGTTCTGGGAGGCTTCGGCCTCACCGAGCCGGGGGCGGGATCCGACGCCTCGGGCACCCGGACGCGCGCCGTGCGTGAAGGCGGGGGCTACCGCATCAACGGCTCCAAGATCTTCATCACGCACGCCGGCGTGGGTGAGATCTTCACCGTCACCGCGGTGACGGACCCGGAGCGGGGCGCACGCGGCATCAGCAGCTTCCTGATGTTCAAGCCCACCGTGGATCTCGAGCGCGCCCGCGCGGTGGGGACGGGTCACCGGGACGACCTGCCGTTCACGGAGGGGCTCCGCGCCGGGAAGAAGGAGGACAAGATGGGATGGCGGGCCTCGGACACCCGCGAGCTCATCATCGATGACGCGTGGGTGCCCGAGGAGCAGCGGCTGGGCGAGGAGGGGCAGGGGTTCATCAACTTCATGAAGACACTGGATGCCGGCCGCATCGGCGTCGCGGCTCTGTCGCTGGGTTTGGCGGAGGGCGCCTTCCGCGCCGCGGTCCGCTACGCCGCGGAGCGCGAGCAGTTCGGCCGGAGGATCTGGGACTTCCAGCCCGTCCAGTTCCGCCTCTCGGATCTGGCCACCGAGATCCAGGCCGGCCGGCACCTGACGTACCATGCGGCGTGGCTGAAGGAGAAGGGGGAGGCCTTTTCCAAAGAGGCCGCCATGGCGAAGCTATTCTGTTCCGAGCTTGCCATGCGGGCGACGCTGGGGGCGATTCAGGTCCTCGGCGGTGCCGGATACACGAGCGACTACCCGGTGGAGCGCATGATGCGCGACGCCAAGGTTTGTGAGATCGGAGAAGGGACGAACGAGATTCAGAGGCTGGTCATTGGCCGTCACGTGCTTGCGGAAGTGATGACCGACCCTGTCGAGGATTCATCCTTCCGGGAGGCGTTGGAGCCTGCCGGAAGCCACACTACGTAAGACGGCCGGCCCCTGGCGGCCGGGTGCCGACGCCGCGGAGCCCAGAATCTCCCGGCGGCGACACCGCCGCACCCGAGGAGCCGAGGCCACGCGCGATCGCCGCGCTCCGCCGATCACCGACGGTCGATCGGGACGGCGGACCCGGGAGGTGCGCGGGGCCCGGCATGGGTCAGAGGAGCCGGCGTAAGCGCCGGAGAGCGACGATTTGAAAAGAGAGATTCTGGTGAGCTCCACCCCGCAGGAGAGCTGGGTGGCGCTCGTCGAAGACGAACAGCTGGTCGAGGTGATGCTGGACCGCCCCGACCAGGACAGGATTCTCGGTGACATCTTCCTGGGCCGGGTGGAGGCCGTTCTCCCCGGCATCCAGGCGGCCTTCGTGCAGATCGGCACGGAGAAGGCCGGCTTCCTGCACGTGTCGGACCTCAACGTCGACGACGAGGATCTGGACGACGACAACGGCAACAACAACGGGGACGGGAACAGCGGGGGTCGTCGCCGCCGCAACAAGAAGTACCCGCCCATCCAGGACCACGTGCAGAAGGGTCAGAAGATCCTCGTGCAGGTCACCAAGGAGCCCATCAGCACCAAGGGCCCCCGTCTGACCGCACAGATCTCGCTGCCGGGCAGGTTCCTCGTCTACATGCCCTACTCGTCCCACGTGGGCGTGAGCAGGAAGATCGAGGGACGGGACCAGCGCTCGAAGCTCCGCAAGATGGCCCGGGAGGTGCTGCCCGCGGACAGCGGCGGCATCATCGTGCGCACGGTGAGCGAGGAGGTCACCCAGAAGACCCTCGAGGGGGAGTTCAAGCGCCTGCACGCCGTGTGGCAGAAGATCCAACGGCGGGCGGATTCCTCGCAGCCGCCGGCGGTGATCCAGCGTGAGGCCAAGCTCATCAGCGGGATCATCCGGGACCTGTTCAGCGACAAGTTCGATGCCCTGCGCATCGACAACAAGGCGGTCTACAACGAGGTCGTGAACTACGTGAAGAACGTGGATCCCGACCTTATGGACCGGGTCCACCTGTACAAGGGAAGGAAGCCGCTGTTCGACGCCACCGGCGTCGAGGAGGAGATCCAGCAGATCTTCCAGCGCAAGGTCGATCTCAAGTCCGGAGGCCACGTGGTCATCGAGCCCACGGAGGCCCTGGTGTCCATCGACGTGAACACCGGACGCTTCACCGGTAAGGGCAAGAAGGACCCCGAGCAGACCATCCTCAAGACGAACATGGATGCGGCCCGGGAGATCGCGAAGCAGCTGCGGCTCAGGGATGTGGGCGGCATCATCGTCGTGGACTTCATCGACATGGAGTCCCAGGAGAATCGGGACAAGGTGATCCACGAGCTGCGCACGCACCTGGGGCGTGACAGGGCGCGCACGAAGGCGTTCGAGGTATCGTCGCTGGGGCTGGTGGAGATGACGCGCCAGCGCGTACGTCCTCCGCTCTTCCACTCGCTCACCGACGTGTGCTCCTCCTGCGGCGGCGCCGGCCGCGTGTACACGCCGGCCACCGTCGTACGGTGGATCGAGCGCAGCCTTCGGCGGGCCGCCACGAGCAAGGAAGAGAAGCGGATCGTCGTCCGGGTCCACCCCGAGGTGGCCCTCAGGGTGGTGGAGGAGGAGCCCGACTTCCTGCGCCGCCTGCGCAAGGGTACGCGCCTGGAGCTGGACATGCGTGACGATCCGCTCATGCGTCAGGACGAGTTCCGACTTCTCTCGGGACCGGCGGAGACCGACGTGACCGAGAAGTACGCGGTGGTCTGAGCGCCGGGTGTGGCGGGGCCGGAGCGCCGCCCGGAGACCGCCGCCCGCGCCGGGTTCCGGAGCCGGCGAGTCGTTTCGACACACCCACGGTTCGACGGACCTGGGCCGGCGACCCGTCACCCGGTTCGACGACAGTCTTGACCCCTCAGCGGGGTTCGCAGAAATTAACAGGCTCTATAATCGTATTCCGACCCAGATCGGGAACCCAGTATGTACGCGGTGTTTCAGACCGGCGGGAAGCAGTTCCGGGCCGAGCCCGGCTTCCGGCTTCGCATACCCAGTCTTCCGGCAGAGCCGGGGGACGTGGTGACGTTCGACCAGGTGCTTCTGGCCGGCGACGACGCCGAGCAGGTGGTGGTGGGAACCCCGATGGTGGACGGTGCGAGCGTGAAGGCGGAAGTGATCCGTCACGGCCGTGCCAGGAAGCTGGTGGTGTTCAAGCGCAAGCGGCGCAAGGGTTACCGCCGCAAGCAGGGACACCGGCAGGGGTTCACTGAGATCCGAGTCGACGAGGTGGCACTCGCCTGAGAGCCGCCCCGCCGCCCCCCGACATTCGACGGATATCGGCAGATGGCACATAAGAAGGGCGTCGGTTCGAGCCGCAACGGACGTGACAGCAACCCCCAGTATCTGGGGGTGAAGCGCTACGGCGGTGAGCCGGTGAACGCTGGCACCATCGTTGTACGCCAGCGCGGTACTCGCTTCCATCCTGGCCGCAACGTGGGCAGGGGGCGTGACGACACCCTCTTCGCGTTGGTGGACGGGGTGGTTAAGTTCGAACGTGTCAACCGTAGGGCGGTGGTCTCGGTTTACCCGACCGAGTGACCCCCCGATCCGTTCTACGGAGGTCCGGCTCCCCCAAGCCGTAGAGCCCGACCTCCTCACCTTCCTTCTTCGTTTTTATTATCTCCGGGAACCTCGGGAGGGGTTTATCCGTACGGAGAAGGACGGCAGCCAAGGAGGCCCCCCATGTACGACGTCCGAGGCGCCGGGCGCACACACCCCCCGAGTACCAGAAAGGCCGCGAAGGCATTCGCGGCCAGTCTGGAGACGCGCACCTGGGTCCGGTCCAGTTGGCGCACGCTACCTCTCCTCTTGGTTCCCTTCCTCTTCGTGCACGTCGCCCCCCCCGCTCCCTCGCCCGACCGGACCGACGCGAACGTGGACGACGCCACCACGGATGGAGCCGACGTCCTTCCCCTGCACGTGAACGATCGCGTGCGCGCGTGGATGAAGCGCTTGCGGACCGACCAGCGCACCGAGTTCGAGGCCATGCTTCGCCGCCGTGGGGCGTATGAAGGTCTGATCCGCCAGCAGCTCCGTCAGCGGGGCATGCCGGAGGAGCTGCTCTACCTTGCCATGATCGAGTCGGGCCTGAAGCCCCGCGCCAGATCGTCGGCGTCCGCGGTGGGGATCTGGCAGTTCATGGCGCCCACGGCGGAGCAGTACGGCCTGCGGGTGGATCGGTGGGTGGACGAGCGCAAGGATCCCGTGCGCGCGACGGCCGCCGCCCTCGACTACTTGAGCTGGCTCCACAACCGGTACGACTCGTGGTATCTGGCGGCCGCGGCATACGACGCGGGGCCGGCACGGGTCGATCGGGTCCTCGCCCTGCATCCCGACACCACGACTCATGGTGAGGATCGCTACTGGGAGGTCGTGAAGTACCTCCCCCTGGAGACCCGGCAGTACGTGCCTCGGCTCATCGCGGCCGGCCTGTTGGCGCAGGACGCCGACTCCGCCGGCTTCGACAACGGCGACATGCGCCCCTACCGCTACGACCGTGTCTTCGTACCCGGTGGGACCACGCTACGGAAGGTCGCGCATATCCTGGGAGTCGAGACGAAGGTCATGAGCGGCCTCAACCCGTATCTCATTCAGGGGATGACACCCCCGAACGAGACGTATCCTATCCGCGTTCCCGTGGGGGACGCGGCCAAGGTGGTGAGGGCCCTGGGCCGCACGGGACTCCACAAGGCGGATTGACTCGCGGGCAGCTTGCCCGCTCCGAGTGCCGGCTTCACCGGGTCTGCGCGCTGCCCGCCGGGAAGAATGCGTCCAGATGCTCCTGGCGCTGCGGGCGCGTGAGCAGGCTGACCGCCACCAGTACGGGTATCTGCACGAGCAGGCCGAGGATGCCCTCGTGGATGCCGAAGGGCGCGAAGGCCGGGTAGAGGCGGAAGAGCTCCGTGGTCAGCATGCCGGCGACGAGGCCGGAGAGCACGCCGGCAGTGGTGGCGCGCCGCCAGTACAGCGCGGCGAAGACCGCGGGCGCGAGCTGGGCGATGATGCCATACGCGCTGGCCAGGAGTTGCACCAGCGACGAGGTGTTGGTCTGCGCGAGCCAGTAGGCCACCGCACCGGTGACGAGGACCAGCCAGCGCATGAGGCGACGCCGCGCGCGGTCGCTCATCCTGGTGAACGGGGCGATGCCGTCCTCCACGAGGATGGACGCCGATGCGTGCAGCAGGGCGTCGCCGGTGGACATGGACGCGGCCAGGGCCCCGGCACAGAAGAGCCCCACCACCAGGCTCGGGAGCTGCGTCCGCAGGATCAGGAAGGGCAGAATCGAGTCGGGATCCGCCGGCGCCTGAGGGAAGAGCACCCCGCTGAAGCCGATAAGGAGGATCGGGATGAGGAAGAACTGGAAGGTGGGGAAGAGAATGACCGTGCGCCTGAGCGTGTCGTCGTCCTTGGCGGTGTAAGCCTTCATGAACAGGTGGGGCCACATGAGGAAGCCGACGACGCTGATCAGGATGTAGCTCGAGAATGCCCCCCAGCCCCAGTGGGTGCCGGTGGACGTCAGCCCCGGCGGGACAAGCAGCTCCGGCCGCGCCTGGGCGATCCGCTCGAACATGGGCCCGATACCGCCGTAAAGGTGGAAGGGCAGGTAGATGCCCAGGGCCCAGGCGATCACCACCATGAAGACGCCCTGGAAGGTGTTGGTCCATCCCACGGCCGAGACGCCGGAGACCAACACGTAGACCACCACGATGCCGTAGGCGAGGAGTCCGCCCAGCCAGAGCGGAATGTGCCCGTCCGTCACCGAGTTGATGACGATCCCGGCCCCCTCGATCTGAAGCGTGATGTAGGGGATGAACGCGGCCACGCTCACGGCGGCGATGAGGGCCGACAACGTCCTGGAAGGGAAGCGTCCGGAGATGAGCTGTGCCTGCGTGACGTGGCCCAGGCGCCGGCCCAGCGCCGCGATGCGTGGCCCCATCCAGTAGAGAGGCACCATGCCCAGCACGCCGTACGCCAGGATGTAGAACGCCGCTGCCCCGCGGGAGTATGCCCACCCCGGTGCCCCGAGGAAGGCGAAGGAGCTGAAGATCGTGGCGCCGGTGACGAAATACATGATGAGGAGGCCGAAATTCCTGTCGGCCGCCACGAAGCCCGTCACGCTCTTCGAGGAGCGCCGCCCGGCCATGAGACCGATGACGAGGTTCGCCACCAGGTAGATGCCGATGATGATGGTGACCATCACCCAGCGCGTCATCGGTCCTGGCCTCCGTCACGCTGATCCCGGTAGCGGCGCTCCACGCGGTCCAGCAGGTACAGCACCGGCAGCGAGAACGCGATCCACGCGGCGTACCAGAAGAAGGAGAAGGGAAGGCCCAGCACGAACGGGTGGATCCGCGACGCGACGAGCACTCCGGGCCACGTCGTGCCGATGAGGAAGAGGATCAGGTACGCCCCGGCCAGGGCGCGGGCTGTGCGCAGTCTCATCGGCTCGGCTCTCTCCTGATGGGTGGACGCGCCATGATAGCGTCCTCGGCGGCGTGCCGCATGGTGGGCACCGTCCGGCCCCGCGCTGCGCTTGCCGGAGGGGGCCTGCGACGTCGGTGTCCGGGAAGAGACGGACGACCGCGAGACGCCGCGCCTACCGCCCCTTGAAGTCCGGCTTGCGCTTCTCCACGAATGCGCGCACGCCCTCCCTCCCGTCCTCGCTGCCGAAGGCGGCGAGGAAGAGCTCCTTCTCGTACTCGAGGCCGGCGGCCAGCGGCATCTCGAAGGCGGCGCTCACTGCCTGCTTGGCCAGGCGGAGCGTCACCGGACTCCAACGTGCCATCCGGCCGGCGAGCTCCAGGGCGGTCTCCAGGTGCCGGCCCTCGTCCACCAGCACCTCCACCAGGCCGATGCGGTGAGCCTCCTCGGCGTCCACGAAGTCGCCGGTGCAGGCGATGAGCATGGCCTGTCCGCGTCCCACCAGGCGGGCCAGACGCTGCGTGCCGCCTCCACCCGGAATGAGGCCGATGCGCACCTCCGCCTGGCTGAAGCGCGCGGTGCGGTCGGCCACGCGGATGTCGCAGGCCAGGGCCAGCTCGGAGCCGCCGCCGATGCAGAAGCCGTGCACCGCGGCGATGACGGGCTTGGGGAAATCCGCCACCGTCTCGTAGATGCGCCTGCGCATGTAGACCGTGCGCTGCTCCATGGCGGTGCGCTCGGCGAACTCGTTGACGTCGGCGCCGGCGACGAAGGCCTTGTCACCGGCACCGTGGATCACCACCACCTTCACGGTGTCGTCCCCCGCCAGTGCGTCGAACGCGTCCATGAGCTGGCGGCGCACGTCGGCGTTGAGCGCATTGAGCTTGTCGGGGCGGTTGAGCGTCAGCACGGCGACGCCGTCCTCGCGCTTCTCGACGAGCAGGGCATCCTCGGCCATGGTCAGCCCTCGCTCCAGTCGTAGAAGCCCCGACCGCTCTTCTTGCCCAGCTTCCCTTCGGCCACCATGCGCTTGAGCAGCTCGGGCGGGCGAAACGCCTCGGAGTGGAGGGCGCCGTGCAGATACTCGGCGATGCCCAGGCGCACGTCGAGCCCCACCAGATCGGTGAGCTTGAGCGGCCCCATGGGGTGGCGGTAGCCCAGCTCCATGGCGCGGTCGATGTCCTCGGCGGCCGCCACCCCTTCCTCCACCATGCGGATGGCCTCCATGCCCAGGACGATCCCCAGGCGCGACGAGGCGAAGCCCGGCGAGTCCTTCACCACCACGGGCTCCTTGCCCAGCCGGCGCACGAAGGCCACGGCGGCGAGGCGCGTGGCGTCCGAGGTGTCGGGTCCCCACACCACTTCCACCAGCTTCATGATGTGGACGGGGTTGAAGAAGTGCAGGCCGATGAAGCGCGCCGGGTTCGAGACCGAGCGCGCGATCTTCGCGATGGAGAGCGACGACGTGTTGGTCGCCAGGATGGCCCGCTCGGGCGCGGCGCCGTCGGCCTCGGAGAAGACCTTCGCCTTGAGCTCCAGGGATTCCGGTGCCGCCTCCACCACCAGGTCGGCGCCTTCCGCGGCGTCGGAGATGGACGTCACAGCCGACACGCGCGCGAGCACGGCGTCACGGTCCGCGGGCGTCGCCTTCCCCAGCTCGATCCCCTTGTCCAGGTTCGCGCGGATGCGCGCCAGGCCCCGCTCCACCGCGCCCTCGTCGACATCGTACAGCGCCACCTCGCACCCGACGCCCGCGCACACCTGGGCGATGCCGTTGCCCATGGTCCCGGCGCCCAGCACCGCGACCCTCCGGATCTCCGGGGCTCCCGGGGTACCCTTCGTCTCGCTCATACGGCCTCCACCAGCGCGGAGATGCCCTGTCCGACGCCGATACACATGGTTGCCAGCCCCCGCCGGGCCTTCCGTTTCTTCATCTCGTGCAGGAGGGTCACCACGATGCGCGCTCCGGAGCATCCAACCGGGTGCCCCAGGGCGATGGCACCGCCGTTGACGTTCACCTTCTCCGGATCCAGCTCGAGCTGCTCCACGCAGGGGACGGACTGGGCGGCGAAGGCCTCGTTGAGCTCCACGAGGTCCAGATCCGCCACCTTCCACCCCGCCCGTCCCATGACCTTGCGGGTGGCGGGCACCGGGCCCATGCCCATGCGGTGGGGCTCCACGCCGGCCACGGCGCCGGCCACGATGCGGACCATGGGCTCGAGGCCCAGCTCCTTGCCCCGCTCGGCGCTCACCACGAGAAGCGCCGCGGCGCCGTCGTTGATCCCCGACGAGTTCCCCGCGGTGACGGTGCCGCCCTTCTTGAACGCTGGACGGAGGCGTGCCAGCGCCTCGGCGGAGGTGTCGGGGCGGGGGTGCTCGTCGGTGTCCACCACCACGGGATCGCCCTTACGCTGCGGGATGCTCACCGGGACGATCTCGTCGTCGAAGCGGTGCGCCTCCATGGCCGCGGCACAGCGCTGTTGGCTGCGGAGGGCGAAGGCGTCCTGGGCCTCGCGGGTGACGCCGAAATCCTCCGCCACCACCTCGGCGGTCTCCCCCAGGCCGATGATCCACTCCGGCGGAAAGACGGGATTGGGGAAGCGCCACCCGATGACGGTGTCCGCCACCTGGGGGTTGCCGTACGCGTAGCCCTTCTCTGCCTTGAGCATGACGTAGGGCGCCCGGCTCATGCTCTCCACCCCGCCGGCGACGAAGACGTCGCCTTCGTTCGCGACGATGGCGTGGTATGCCGAGAGCACGCTCTGCATCCCCGAGCCACACAGGCGGTTGATGGTCTGGCCGGGCACCTCCACGGGAAGGCCGGCGCGCAGCAACGCCATGCGCGCCAGGTTCCGGTTGTCCTCGCCGGCCTGGTTGATGCATCCGAAGATCACGTCGTCGACGGTGGCACCCTCCACACCCGTGCGGGCGAGGAGAGCCTCGATGGTCAGGGCAGCCAGGTCGTCGGGCCGCACCGGCGCCAGCGCGCCGCCGAGGCGGCCGATGGGGGTGCGCACGCCGTCGATGATCCAGGCTTCGCGCATGTCTCGTTCGCTCCTCGTATCTCGAATCGGAGCTCCCCGTGTGGCCGCCGCCGCAGGCACCGGCCACGGCGCTCGTCAGCGGTCCAGCGCCACCCAGACGCTCTTCACCTGAGTGTACTTCTCCAGCGCGGCCTCCCACCCCAGGTCGCGGCCGAATCCGCTCTGCTTGTATCCGCCGAACGGCGAGCCCGAGTCGTATTGGTTGTAGGTGTTGATCCAGACGGTGCCCGCCTGGATCTCCGAAGCGACGCGGTGCGCCTTGCCCACGTCGCGGGTCCAGATTCCCGCCGCCAGGCCGTAGATGGTCTCGTTGGCCTTGGCGACGGCGTCGTCCAGGTCCTCGAACGGGATGACCGCCACCACGGGCCCGAAGATCTCCTCCTGGGCGATCTTCATGGTCGGCTCCACCTCGGCGAAGACGGTGGCCGTGACGAAATTGCCCTTCCCGTTCACCGTGGTCCGCTCGCCCCCGGTGACCAGGCGGGCGCCCTCGCGCTTGCCCACCTCCACGTAGCTCATCACCCGGTCGAGCTGCTCTTCGCTTACGATGGCACCCAGGCGGGTCGTGGACTCCATGGGGTCTCCCACGGTCATCTTCTCGGCGCGGGCGGCGAGCTGCGCCACGAAGTCGCCGTAGACCGCCCGCTCCACCAGCACCCGGGAGCCCGCCGCGCACACCTCGCCCATGCCGTAGAAGATGCCGGTGGACGCCCCCCGCACCGCATCCTTCAGCGACGCATCCGCGAAGACGATGTTGGGCGACTTGCCGCCCAGCTCCAGGGAGACCTTCTTCAGCGTCTCCGCGGCCTCGCGCATGACGATCCTGCCCACCTCCGTGGATCCCGTGAACGCGATGGCGTCCACGCCGGGGTGACGCACCAGCGCGGAGCCGGCGGTGGGACCGAAGCCCGGGACGACGTTGAGCGCCCCCGGCGGGAAGCCCACCTCGGCCGCCAGCTCGCCCAGACGAAGCGCCGTGAGCGGCGTCTGCTCGGCGGGCTTGAGGATCACGGCATTCCCGCACGCGAGGGCGGGGGCCACCTTCCACGCCGCCAGCGACAGCGGGAAGTTCCACGGCGTGATGATCCCCACTACGCCGACGGGCTCCCGGAGGGTGTAGTTGAAGAACGGGCCCGACACCGGGATCGTGGCTCCCTGCACCTTGTCCGCCATGCCGGCGAAGTAACGGAAGTTCTCCACGATGCTGGGCAGGTCGACCTTCCGGGACTCGAAGTAGGGCTTGCCGTTGTCGGCGGTCTCGAGCGCTGCGATGGCGTCGGCGTCGGCTTCCAGCGCGTCGGCGAGCTTCCAGAGCAGCCTGGACCGCTCGTGGGGGCCCATCCGCCGCCAGGCCGGGTCCGCCATCGCCCCCCGTGCCGCCTCCACGGCCGCGTCGACGTCCTCCGCCCGTGCCTCCGCCACGTGGGCGATGACCTCGCCGGTGGCGGGGTTCGTGGTGGGGAAGGTCTCGCCGGCGCGGGCGTCCACCCACTCGTTGGCGATCCAGAGGCGATTGCGAACGGCGTCGCTCATGTGGGAACCGGGGTCCGGAGGAAAGCGGTGCGGAAAGAAACACGGGGCCCGGACGCGTCCGGACCCCGTGTCATGCGTGCCATGAGCGTCAGCGCCCCTTGAACTCGGGCTGCCGCTTCTCCACGTAGGCCGACAGTCCCTCCTTGGCGTCCTGACTCGCGAAGAGCTGCGCCTGGAGCTCGCGCTCCAGGGTCAGGGCCAGCTCGAAGGGGAGCTCCGAGCCGGTCTGCACCGAGCGCTTGATGAGGCCCACGGCCTTGGTGGCCTTGTTGGGCGTCGTGAACTGCTGGGCGTACTCCAGGACCTTCGCCAGAAAGTCGTCACGGGAGTCGGCCTCGATGATCTCGTTGACCAGGCCCAGCTCGGCCGCCTTCTCGAAGTCGAAGGTGGCGCCCTCCGCCATGAGCTGGATGGCCCTCGCCTTGCCGACGATGCGCAAGAGGCGCTGCGTGCCCCCCGTGCCCGGAAGCACGCCCAGCGAGACCTCGGGGAGCCCCGCCTTGCCGGCGCCCTTGCGGGCGATGCGCATGTCCGCCGCCATAGCGATCTCGAGGCCCCCGCCCACCGTGTGCCCGTTCAGGGCCGCGATGACCAGCTTGGGGGTGTGCTCGAGACGGTTGAGCGTCTCGTTGGCGTGCAGGCAGAAGCAGTACTTGAAGCCCGGGGTCACCGAGTTCAGCATGCCGATGTTGGCGCCGGCGCAAAAGAATTTCTCTCCCGCGCCGGTGATCAAGATGACCTCGATGTGGTCCGCGAAGCGGGCCCGTATGATGCCCGCGTCCAACTCGGCCATCATCTCGTGCGTGTACGTGTTCGCCGGGGGATCGTCGAGGGTGAGAATCGCGATCTTGTCCCTTTCTTCGTAGTGGACCAGTTCCTTCCCGAGCATCGGAGCTCCCTGTGTTCTCTGGGGGGGTCTGCGGGCCGTCCGGCCCGGCGGCAAGCTTATCCGGCACTGAGGGGACCGGTCAACCCGACCTCCGATCCCCGCGCGGGGTGGCGCACCGCACCGTCCTCCGCGATCATGCAGGTTGTGAGCCGCACCCCGCGTACCCCTCATCCTCCACCGGTTTCCCGCCTCCTCTCCAGGGGGTGGATGATGGCCGTCGTCGCCGCTCTGGCGACGGGGGCCTGCCGGGACTCGCCCACGGACGTGCTCGCCGGGATCGTCACCCCCGAGACGCAGCCCGCGCTGGCGCTGGGTGTCGTGCTGCCCGACCCCTCCGCATGGGCGCAGCCGGCCACCGACTCCACGGCGGGCAACGCGGCCCTGGCCGCGTGGCGCTCTTCATGGAATCTGCCGGCGGCGAGCGGGAGGCAGGTGCGGGAGGCGAGCTACGACGCGCTGGTCGGGCTGCTTCCCCCGGACCGGAGGGAAGCGACGGCGGCGGAGGATCTCACGACGCTGAGGAACGCCCTCCGGGGAGCCGAGGCCCTGCCCGCCGAAGCCTTGCCGCCTACCGTGCGCGGTGGGCTGACGACAGCCCAAACCGAAGCCACGGCTGCTGCGGTGGCCCGTGACGGGCACGACGTCACCGGTGCCCTGGTGCACATCCTGCGGGGCGCCGACGCGCTCCGTGAGGTCGGCCCCGAGGCGGTGGCTCGCACCCTGGTGGACGACGTCGAGCAGAGGATGCGAAGGATCGGACCCGGTCCCGCGTACTCTCCCACAGACATCGAGCGCATGCGCAGGCTCGTGCAGGGAGGACGGGAAGCCCTCGAGCAGGGCAACTGGGTGCTGGCGATTCGCAGAGCTTACTATGCGCGCGCGCTCATGACGTCCCGCTAGCAGGGAGGCGCCGTGGCCGCCGCGACTCTGGGTTGGATGGGACAAGTGGCGGCGTTCGTCGCCAATCCCGTGGTGGCTCCCTTCCTCCTCAGCCTGGGCCTCCTGGGGCTGCTGGCCGAGATCAGGACACCGAGCTTCGGCATGGCGGGCACGGCGGGTCTGCTGGCCCTCGGGCTGTTCTTCGGATCACACCTCGCCGTCGGTCGCGCGGGGATCGGAGACGTGCTCCTCGTCGGTGTCGGCCTCGTGCTCCTGGGCCTGGAGCTCTTCGTCATCCCCGGCTTCGGGCTCGTGGGGATCCTCGGGGGGCTCGGAATCCTCGCGGGCACCTACTCGAGCCTTCTCGGCTCGCATCCCCTGGCCGGCGACTTCGTGCGCGCCGGGCTCGTCCTCGTGAGCGCCGTCGCCCTCACGGCCCTGATGGCGTGGATGCTCCTGCGCTCGCTCCCGCCGGAGGCTCGGCCCGGGGGCCGGGGGATCTTCCTGCCTCACCGCGGTGGAGGCGACGCCGGCCTGGCTTCCGCGGGACACCCCACGGGGGTCGTGGGCCGGGAGGGTTCCGCCATCACGGACCTGAGCCCCTCGGGGACGGCGCTCTTCGGGGAGGAGCGCATCGAGGTGGTGTCCGAGTCGGAGCCGATCCCCTCGGGGACCCCCGTCCGTATCGTCGGCAGCGGAGGGTATCGCCTGGTGGTGCGCCGGGTGTGGCCCACCGGGCCGGAGAGCTGAGGGCGCCCTCCGGCCCCGGCCGGCTTCGCTACATCTCGCCGCGCGCCATCTTCCTGAGGACGGTCTGTAGGATGCCTCCGTTGCGGTAGTACTCCACGTCCACATCGGAGTCGAGCCTCGCCTTGGTGTCGAAGCGCTTCGTCGCGCCGTCGTCGTCGGTGGCGGTCACGGTGACGGTGCAGTGGGGCTTCAGACCCCCCGCGATGCCCTCCAGGGCGAACGTCTCGCGCCCGGTGAGGCCCAGGCTCTGCGCGGAGTCGTCTCCGGTGAACTCGAGGGGGAGCACCCCCATGCCCACCAGGTTGCTCCGGTGGATGCGCTCGAAGCTCTCGGCGATGACCGCGCGCACCCCCAGGAGGAGCGTGCCCTTGGCGGCCCAGTCCCGGGAGCTTCCGGTGCCGTACTCCTTGCCGGCCACCACCACCAACGGCGTCCCGTCGGCCTCGTAGCGCATGGCCGCGTCGTAGATGCTCATCTCCTCGCCGCTGGGGATGTGCACGGTGTAGCCACCCTCACGCCCGGGGACGAGCAGGTTCTTGATGCGCACGTTGGCGAAGGTGCCGCGCATCATCACCTCGTGGTTCCCGCGACGGGACCCGAACGTGTTGAAGTCCCGTGGCTCGACGCCGTGGGCACGCAGATAGGCGCCGGCCGGCTCGTTCTTCGGAATGGCGCCCGCGGGGGAGATGTGGTCCGTGGTCACCGACTGCCCCAGCAGCGCCAGAGCCCGTGCGCCGACGATGTCGGCGGGGTCGGGGACCTCGAGGGACATCCCCTGGAAGAACGGGGGACACCGGATGTAGGTGGAGCCGTCGTCCCACTCGTACAGGCTGCTCTCCTCGGGGAGGGGAAGCGCCCGCCAGTTCTCGTCGCCCTGGAAGACCTCGCCGTAGCGGCGCTCGTACATCTCCGGCTTCAGCGCTTTCGCCACCGTCTCGCGCACCTCCGCGGGTGACGGCCAGATATCCGCCAGGAAGACGGGCTTGCCGTCGCCGTCGTGACCCAGGGGCTCGTTGTAGAGATCCAGGTCGATGCGCCCGGCCAGCGCGTACGCGACGACGAGGACCGGCGAGGCCAGGTAGTTCGCACGCACCAGCGGATGGATGCGCGCCTCGAAGTTGCGGTTCCCGGAGAGCACGGCGGACACCACCAGGCCGCCGTCCCGCACGGCCTCGTCGATCGGCTCGGGAAGAGGCCCGGAGTTGCCGATGCACGTCGTGCACCCGTAGCCCACCACGTTGAAGCCCAGCTTGTCCAGGTAGGGAGTCAGTCCCGACGCCTCGAGGTAGTCGGTGACGACCTTCGACCCGGGTGCCATGCTGGTCTTCACCCACGGGGCGGCCTTCAGGCCGCGCTCGACGGCCTTCTTCGCCAGGAGGCCGGCGCCCACCATCACCGAGGGGTTCGACGTGTTCGTGCAGCTCGTGATGGCCGCGATGACCACGGTGCCGTCGCCGACCTCGACGCTCTCGCTCCCCATCTCCACGGAGACGGCCCGCCGCTCCTCGGTCGCCACGGCGGTGCCGCCGTCGGAGCCCTCCAGGGAGAAGCCGGACGGGACCAGATCGGGCAGGTCCCTCGCGAACGAGGCCGGCAGGTCCGCCAGCCGGATACGGTCCTGCGGACGCTTGGGCCCGGCCAGGCTGGGCTCCACCGTGGACAGGTCGAGCTCCAGGCTCGACGTGAACTCGGGGTCCGGGGTGTCGTCGGTGCGGAAGAGCCCGAGCGCCTTCGTCACCTTCTCCACGCGCTCCACCAGCTCGCGGCTCCGGCCGGTGCCCTCCAGGTAGCGGAGCGTCTGGGCGTCCACGGGGAAGAACCCCATGGTGGCACCGTACTCGGGGCTCATGTTGGCGAGGGTGGCCTTGTCCGGGAGCGTCAGGCTGGACAGGCCGGCGCCGCAGTACTCGACGAAGCGCCCCACCACCCCGTGTGCGCGCAGCATCTCGGTGGCGCGGAGCACCAGGTCCGTGGCGGTGGCGCCCTCGGGGAGCGTCCCGGTGAGCTTCATGCCCACGACCTCCGGGAGGAGCATGTAGTACGGCTGGCCCAGCATGACGGCTTCGGCCTCGATGCCGCCCACGCCCCACCCCAACACGCCGAGTCCGTTGATCATGGTGGTGTGGGAGTCGGTGCCGACGCACGTGTCCGGGTACGCCACCCATCGGTCCCCGTGCTGACGGCGGTGCACCACGGAGGCCAGATACTCCAGGTTCACCTGGTGCACGATGCCGGTTCCGGGCGGCACGACGGAGAAGCCGCCGAACGCTTCCTGGGCCCAGCGCAGGAGCGCGTAGCGCTCGCGATTGCGCTGATACTCCCGCTCCACGTTGAGGCGGAAGGCGTCCCCCGTGCCGAAGTAGTCGACCTGTACCGAGTGGTCGATGACCAGGTCCGCCGGGACCACGGGATTGATGCGCCCGGGCTCGCCGCCGAGCTCCCGGATCCCGTCACGCATCGCCGCCAGATCCACCACCGCGGGGACGCCGGTGAAGTCCTGGAGCACGACGCGCGCGGGCATGTAGGGAAGATCGGCGCCGGCGTTGGTGGGGCTCCATGCCGCCACCGCCGCCACGTGGTCGCGGGAGACATGGCCGCCCCCCGCGTGGCGCAAGACGTTCTCGAGAAGGACGCGTATCGAGAAGGGAAGCCGGTCGAGGGAGCGGACGACGCCCTCCGACTCGAGTCGGGCGAGGTCATAGAACGCGGTGACGCCTTCGCTCAGATCGAGAGTCGAGAGCGCGCCGAAAGGATCTTTCAGGGGCACGGCCACGGTGGGCTCCAGTCGGTCGTCGGGATTCGAGGCGCCCGGCGCGCGGTCGGACGCCGACAGCCTCTAACGATAAGGGAAGTCGGCGGCCGAGTAAGGGGGCGGTGTCGGCCGTGGGGCGCGCGACCCAGAGGGCCGGAGAGGGCCGGACCGTTGAGGCCTCGGCCCCGCGGAAGTAGCTTCCTGCCGTGCCGTCGCCGGGGTGGCGGAATGGTAGACGCGGCGGCCTCAAAAGCCGCTGTCCTCACGGGCATGCGGGTTCGACTCCCGCCCCCGGCATGTATGTAACGACATCAGAAGAGTCGTCGTTCCTCTTTGTGCTGCCAGAGGTGTCTAACTCGACGGTCGGGTGGTCAGCTTGGCTCGATGCGACCTGCGCCACCCGACGCCGAGGGTCTCAATTGCAGGAGACGACCCGGTCGATGAACTCCAGGTGAGACCCCACCTTGGGGATACGCACGAACTCGAGCGGGTAGGCCGTTCCGGGGAACGGGTTGCAGTCGGGGATGGTTCTTACGATGGCGAACCAGACCTCCTGTTGGCCCCCACCTGGTTTCGGCTGGATCTCGAAGCCCACACTGTCGACCCGGATTCTGTCGCCCGCGTTCCGACGGCCGGCCGCCACCAGCAGCACGGTATGCAGGGTGAAGTCGATGGTGGGCATCTCCGGCTTGGGCGCAGGTGTGTCGGCGGTCGCCCTCTGCCACCAGAGCTTGAATGTCCCCGGATCGTTGATCACCACTCTCGCCGAGTCGGTCTCGGTACGGTCATCGCTGAAGAGCCGATCCGCGTCCTGTACGGCTTGGGCTCGCCGGCTGGGCGCGACGGGCGCGGGCGCTTTACCTCGGCACGCCCCCGCCGAAGCCGCCAGCGAAACGATCAGAAGGAAGCGGATCGATCGCATTCGATTCCTCCTTGGGAAACCCCGTCGAGGGGAGCTCGGCGGGCAGTCATGAGATGAATCGGAGACTCTCATCGAGCGATGGTCCTGGGGCAGGCGAATGTAGACAGGTAGCTGCGCTCCAGGATCGGCGCTCCGCGCACGCTCACGTCGGCGATCACTCGCATGCCGTTGGGCATCGTCCAGGTGACGCGGTAGGTGCCGTTGCCGACGCTCTGCCAGGATCCCTGGTGGAAGAGTTTGAAGATTGCCCAGGTCCCGTTGAAGTCCAGTGACTCACGGTGGTCTCCGGACTGGGCCAGGAGGTCCGCCTGCTCCGCATGCGACGCATCCCACACGAAGCGCTGGCGCTCCTGTTGGGTCGGCGTGAAGGTGCGCGACTGACCATCCACCCGCAACTGAACCCGATCGACCCCCTGGAAGCTTCGAACCTGGAAGAGGATGCTGAAGCCCGGGTGTTGTCCGCCGGACCCGTAGAAGGCGCTGGCGATGTCCTGTGCGCGGGTGCGGAATCGGTCGTAGGACTGGTTCAGCGTCGCTCCCGACGCATCCGCGGCCTTGAGGAAGGTGCTCAACTCACCGCCGTCAGGCTTGAGAAGCGCCTCCACATCCTGAAGTGCGGCATCCTGCGACCCCACATGGAAGGGATACTGGCTGAGCACGCGGTTCTCTTGACGGCGGCAGAACTCCGCGGCCAGCTGGTTGGCGGCAAGCTGGGGTCCCTTCCCCACCTGCTGGCCCGCCCAGTGGAACGGGCCAGCGAGCAAGGCACCGACCGCGGTGCTCGCTTCGCTTGCGGATGGTGGCTCGGTCGGGAAGCCCACCTCGAGGCCCTGAACGAACGTGAGACCCGACGAGGTGGCGTCGCGAACTCCATCCGACGCGGCTGAAGAGCCTGGATCCTGAGTCAGACGCCCAATACCCTGCGCCAGCGTCTGCACGTGCCCCAGGTAGGGCCGGCCACTAGCGTCACTGAACAACTGCGGCAGAGTGTCCGGCCCGACCAATCCCCGCAACGCCGCGAACGCCTTCTCCACGAGGGGGCTGTCCACCTTGGTCTGCGAGTCTACATAGGCGAAGAGCTGGAACAGGGGCGACCGATTCCCACCCAGGGTGGTCAGCCAGCTCTCGCCACCCTGGAGCCTACGGTTCTCCAGATGGGTCTTTTGGAGGAAGTTCACCCAGGTGTCCCGATACGCCTGCTCGTAGCGCTCCTGGAGATGGGGTGCCGCCGTCTTCGAATCGAAGCCGCGGGAGCGCAGTCGGTCGAAGAACTCGGTGCCCACGACGTGCAGGTCGAAGCTCGCGGCGTTTCCTGTCGAGGCCAGGCTCGCGTGCACGGAATCCCAACCGGCACGTGTGAACGCTCCGGGAACCTCGGGAGAGCCCGCCAAAAAGCCTCTGGTCTCGGGCCGGTCCCGCTCCAGTATCGCGGGAGGCAGGCGGTCCCCCTGCGCTAGCAGGCTTCTGTAGAACGAATCCTCGTTGGTGTTCTCGGCCAGGAAGGAGCGAGCGGTGTTCACCATCCCCGTATTCTCTGCCTCGGCGTACGGATTCCCGTAGGGCAGCTCCGCACCGAAGAAAGCGAACTGCCGCTCCGCCAGCGTGCGACTCTCCTGGTCCACGTCTGCATCACCGATCCAGTGCCCGGTGAGAACGCTCCCGAAGAAGGGCCCGCTGGCCTCGGTGGGCCATTTGGTGATCTCGACGTAGACCTTGAGTGCCCGATAGATCCGGTCGTACTGGTCGAGGGTCGGTTTTGCCGGAAGACGTTGGAGCGTCTGGCGCACATCGTCGAAGGCACGGTCGAACAGAAGGGACCGGAAGTGGGAGAAATACGCCCGCCGCGCGAGAGGGTAGAGGTCCCCACCCGTGTACATGAACAACAGGCTCCGCAGCGGGCGGTGTCCGTTCTCATAGTGAGACAGTCGCTCCGTGACCTGCCTCAAGGTGTCCAGGCGCTGGAGCTCGTCGAGGGACGGCAGCCCTGTGGCGGGTCCCTGCACGTCTTGGACCCCTGCCACGGCTGAACGCACGTCCTGCTGCAGGTTTGACTCGAAATGGTCGAGTCCCATGAACGTGACGCCCAGGAGCAGCATGAAGGCGATTCCCGCGGCGAGGGAAAGGCGTCGAAGGATCGAGAGGCCGAACCCACTCATGGTGATCCCCAGAGCGACCTGGTCCCGAAGCACGACGCGCCGGAGGATCCCGTCCAGGAAGACCCACTGAGGAACCCGTCGCTGGCGGCCCGAAGGCGGCGGCGGTTGGCGGACCCCCTGCTGCTGAATCGCACGCTGGTCGAACACCTGGGTCGCGCCGGCTGCGGCTTCCTTCTGCACGGATGGCGACGGCGCCACTGAAGCGGCATCGCCTTCGACCACCACCGGTCGCACGCCCGCGAAGTAGAAGCCGCGGAGGAACGGGCTCGTACGGAGCTGGCTCGGCTTGCACAGCTCCACCAGGAACGGGATCGCGGAACGGGAGATCTTGCTGAACTCCCGCGGAAACTCGTATGCGGCCCCGTTGCCGTCGAGGCTCCCCGACCGCGCCAGAACGGTCAGCCTGCGCTGGGCCAGCGACCTGAACAACTCCTCGAAGGCGGCGCTGAGACGCGGAGTCTCACGCTCCCCGTAGGAAGTGGAGGTCGGCGGCTCACTCGAGGCCCGCAACGTGGCGCCGAGGAGCTCGTGCGTCTCCTCCATCGTGAAGTTCTTCACGAACTCGCTGAAGTGGGGGATCGCGTCCGCCTTCGTGAAGACCACGTAGACCGGCAGTCGTATGCCGATACTCTCGGAGAGCTCGGCCAACCGATCATGGAGGTTGCGCGCCGCGGGCAGGACGGCCTCCGGGCCGGATGCGGCTACAAGCTCCTCCGTGCTGAAGCACACGATCGCCACCCTTGGCGCCTGCGGACGGCCAAGGAGCGCGGGGATCCATTTCTTCGGTTGGATCTTCTGTACCAGCCGAGCCCAGCGGGCCGGCTCCACCGAAAGGGCTCCCCCGGCCTCCACGAGGACCTTCTGCTCGTGGTACCAGACGTTGAGCGCTTCGGTGGGGGCGATCATGTCGCCGGAAAAGAGGTTGCCGGCGAGGTGCTCGGCGTCCAGGGCGGACTGCTGAACGAACGTGGACTTGGCCGAGCCGCGTTGGCCCAGGACGAGGAGGACCGGAAGCTTGCCCAGGACGCCTCGGCCGCGAAGGCCGGCCGCGTTCAAGCGCTTGCGTGCCTCGTCGACGAGCTCGACGACCGGATCGGGCCCGGAAGCGGAAGCCGACGACGCCGAGGGACGGAGCAGCTTGAGCAACAAGTAGACGATGAATGCCCCGAGGATCCAGAAGAGCGCGCGGACGCCCCACAGGAGAAAGCCCGAAAGGTGGAGCCATCGTCCCGCCAGCCACCCGAAGACGAGGACCATCAACAGGGCGGGACCGCCGAACGCGAGGGTTCTAGCCTTGGGCATCCGCAGTCGGGGCATGGCGGCCGGGGTCTCCTGGAGCGGGTCTTAGCGAGGTCCTACCCGGTGATCGCACGGATCCGGGCCACGCCGCCCGGAAGCGAGAAGAACCGGAGGAACACGAACACCACGAACACGGCGATCGCCGAGCCCAGCAACCCCATCGACAGGCGGCGCAGCCAGGGGTCGATCTTCTTCACGATTCCCTCGTCCTGCGGGGGAAGGCCGTGGGGAGCCAGCAACGCCTGTCCCCCGCGGATGCGCGAGATCTTCTCCTCGGTAGCCCGGATGAAGCTCCGCAGCTCGCTCCCGTCCGAAGATCCGTAGCGGCCCCTGAAGCCCAGGAGCATGCACAGGAGAGGGACTTCGAGGACGTCGGCGACGAACGGGGAGTCCTGGCGGGAGAGAAGGTCTTCCAGGTGCCGGAAGAAGGTCTCGCCGGCCACGTGGTCCCCGAATACCTCCTCCTGAAGGGGCTGGCCCACCCAGGCGGATGCCAGCGGGCCCGCAGTACCCATCACGGTCTCGTCCAGATAGGCGATCGCGCAGTAGACCGCCACCTTCACGAACTCGGGAGGATAGCCCATCCGGCGGGCGTCCTGGTCAGCGGCTGCAAGCAGGTCCTTCATGTGCGTGCGGAACGCAGCCGCATCACTCGGAACCTGGCGTCCTTCGCGGAGGCGCACCACCGCGGTGAGCACTTCCTGCAACACGAGAGCGAGACGGCCTGTGGGGGCACGTCCAGCCTGCATCGTGACAGTGGCGGAGACTTGAGGTTCCATCAGCCCTCCGGGCTCTTCGCGGACGTCATTCGGGAACGACCAGCAACTCCAGCTCGGCGTCCGCGATGGAGTCGGGAATGTACACGCCTACTGAGCCACGTACCCGGATCAACTCCCAGGGCGGACCCTCGCGGAGCAGTCTGAAGTACTGGCTGCCCACCCGCACGGGGATCCCCTCCGGGAGGGTCGACAGGTGCTCGATCCCCAAGGCCGGCAGCCCCGCGCTTCCCACCAGACGCATGACATCCTCCGCGGAGCAGACCTTCACCTTCCGCGGAACCTCCGCGATCACGGTCGCCGTCGGGGTCCGGCTGTGGATCCTCAGCACCCACTCGGCCGGCTCGAGGGCCCGCTTGTCGGTCACCGGCGCAGTATGGAGGTTCGCGGCCGTGCGATCGAGGCGTATCGAGATGTACTGCTCCTGGATGACCACCTCCAGGTGCCTGCGAATGTGCCGATCGAGAGCGGAGAAGGCCTCGCCGGGGCGATCGTGTTCGTACAACGGAATGTCCCGGGGATCGGACTCGAGCGAGAACGTGCAGAGGGCGCCGGCCAGGCGTGCCAGGTCTTCGTACACGTCCCGCGGGTGCGCTCGGCCGAACTGCGCGTGATGGCGGAGCGGACCGAGACCCGAGTAGATGGCGTGCGTGAGCCACAGGCCGGTCAACTCGTGTCCGGCCTTTTCCGACATCGTGTCGGCACCCGGAAGCTGTCGGCGGAGCGCTTCTCCCTTCGCCTCCAGGATCTCGATCAGGCCCTCGACGATCGCGAGCAGGCGAGGGCTGCTGCCGATGCGCAGGGTGGGAGGTACGAACAGAGGATCGTAGAGGAAATGGCCGCTCTCGTCCGGTCGCACGCGGGCGACGGGGAGGGAGACATAGCCTTCCGGGAGATCGGATTCGCCGAGAATCTCCAGGTTCCGGTGCCCGACCTGGATGGTGCGCGGGTCGGTGCCCGTGGTCTCGTCGTAGAAGGACACCGTCTCGGCTCGGTACCGCCGATCCCCGGCCGAGGGCTCACCGTCGACGATGCAGTTGGCGTGGCGGGGGTCGTAGGGCGGAATGGCCAGATAGATTGTCGTCCCCTTGCCCCCGCTCTCGAGGAGGTCGGACACGGCCCGAGCCGCCGGCAAGGGGTCGGAATCACCGAGATCGAAGACCAGGCCGTCCGGCATGATCCCGCTGGCGCGCACGAGGGAGACCGTTCCGTTCCACAGGGCGTCGTGATCCAGCTCCATCGCCACCAGACCGTAGATGCTCGGTATGACGGAGGAGAGCGCAAAGTGCATCGCGCTCTCGAAATACCGGGATTGAGCCTGGAAATGGTGCTGAGCGAGATGCATGCCCTCGGTCCACACCAAGCGAGAGAGCGTTGGAACACCCACTGGGTCAGGCCACGTTGGGTAACGGGAATCGGGTATCGGGCATCGATGGCGGCTTCCGAAGCAAAGTCCGACCGGAGGGGCTGCTTCGCAAGTGTGCCGCGGTTGCTGCGCCGAGCCACCCCTACGTACCTTTGCCACCGATGACTGGCGACGAGTTCACGGCACGATATCGGCTCAGGGAACAGCTGAGCCATGGCGACATCGTGAGCTATCTTGCTTCCGATGATCGGGATGGCGACGCCCTGGTCCATGCTTTTCGCGGAGAGTCCGCGCCCGAGTTCGACGCTTCGCTCCTCGACGAGGCAGGGGGCGAGGCGGTGCGTGAGGTCCTGGACGTGGAAGGGATCACGGTCGTCGTCACGGAAGTGATCGAGCCGTTCTCGACGTTCGAGACCTGGGTCGCCGAGCACCAGCGGACCCCCGAAGAGCACGGTCCAGGAGCGTTCACTCGTATCTTCCAGGTGCAGCCCCCCGGAGAACCGTCAGGCCGATCTGCGGAGCCGGTAGAAGAGGCCGGGGAATTCACCCGTGCTTTCGGCGCCCTGCAGCAGCCTCCGCCTACGCCTGCCCCGCCCCGGGCGGAGCCGGATCGATCTGCGGAGCTCGTGGTGCCTCCCGAAGCCGAGCCGCCGGCCGCGTCGACCGAGTCGGCGGACGATTCCACGTCCGGCGTGGCACAGCCCCTGAAGCCGCCGCATCCAGCACAGTCTGCCCCGTCGTCGGTGCCGCCGCCCGAACCGCCGGCAGAGCAAGGAACCGGGACGTTCACGCGGATCATGGGTGCCGCGCATGAGAGCCCTGGCTCCGTCGACGCAGTTCCACCGGAGAGCGCCGGTCGGTCACCGTTCGCGAGAAGCCCTTCGACGCAACCGCCGGCTAGCCCGGGCAGGGCTCCATCGTCGGCACCGCCCGGCAGCGCTCCACGTCCGCCGGCGCGTCCGGGTGTCCCACCCCCGCCGCGCCCTGGCGGCGCTCCGCCCCCGGCGCGGCCGGGCGCTCCACCCCCACCCCGTCCCGGCAGCGCTCCCCCGCCGGCGGCGCGTCGAGGTGCTCCACCCCCACTGCGTCCCACTAGCGCTCCACCGCCGACGCGTCCAAGCGTCGTACCGCCGTCGCGATCCGACAGCACGCCGCCGCCGGCACGTCCAAGCGCCGCACCACCGCCGCCCCCGGGATCCCAGGCGGCTCCGCCCCCGGGCCTGCCGTTCCAGGCGCCATCGCCGCCGCCCCCCGGAGAGCATGGGGCCGAGCCCGGCCCCTACACGCGCGCCATGCGAGCCTACAAGGACTCGGGACAACCTCGATCGCCTTCTCCCGCGGGCCCGGACGACGCGATGAGTTCGGGCTACGGCGGCACGGAGAGCTATCTGGACCGTCTACGGGGCAGAAAGACCCCGGACGACTCCGTGGGTTCTCGCACAGGGGGAGCGCCGCCGCCGCCCCCTCCCCAGCCGGGGATGAGGACGACGGTGCCGTCCGTGCCCTCGGGGCCGAGCGAGTATACGCGTGTCATCCGCGGAGCCGAAGCCGCATCCGTCGGCCGAAGTGGGTCCGGACCCGGGGCCTACGGAGGGCCACCCCCGACACCGGTTCCGCCGCCGGCGCCCAAGGCGGCGCCCAAGCCGGCGCCGCCGGCTTCCAGGACTCCGATCATCGTGATGCTGGTGGTCGCGGTAGCCGTGCTCGTCGCCGTGATTCTCTTTTTCGCCCTCCGCTCGAGCTGACGAGACTGCGGCGGCGGCTCTACTGCTTCTCGGGCGGAAGAAGCAGCACCAATTCGATCTCCGGTGCGGGAATCTCCGACGGCACCCACGCGGCCAGGCTTCGGGACTGCAGGATGGCCGACCACAACGGTCCGGTCGTCTCCAGATGGAAGTACTGGCACCCCATCTTGAGCGGTACCGCGGCGGGTGGCGAGGGCTGGTGCCTCAGAGTCACCCCTGGCACGGCGCGATTGAGCAGATCCCGGAGCTGGTCCCGCGACGCGACCTTGATCCAATCGGGGCCTTTCTGGATGAGGCGGCTCTGATCCATCTCACTCGTGACCGCCAGATACGCCTGGACTGCCGTGAGCTGCCGGTCGTCGTCGAGAGCCGTCGAGTGGATCGAGGGCTCCTTCTCCTCGAGGCGTAGCGTGACACAGTTGGTGGGGATGGCGGTATCCAGCAGCTCCCTGAGAACGGCGTCCAATTCCGTCAGACACCCTGAGAGATTCGCGTGGTCGTACGGCGGGAGGTCTCTCGGATGCCGGGCAGGGGAGAAGGTCATCAGGACAGCGGCGAGCTCGGACATGATCCGGTACAGCTGAGCGGGGTGCGCACGCCTCGCACCCGCCGACTCCCCGGCGCCGCTCGGAGGCGCCGTCTGCGCCTGAAGGTGGCGAAAAAGCGGCAGATACGAGTTGATGGTGTAGAGCAACCAGAAGTGCGCCACGTCCAGACGCCCGAAGTCGGCGAGGCCCTTGCTCCGCTGGCGACGGATCCCGCTCAGCTCGGTGCTTCGGGCCGACAGAATCTCCACCAGCCGTCGGGCGATGGCCATCACGTGATCGCTTGCCGAGATATCGAGGAGCTCCGGGACGAACGCGGTATCGAGTTGGTTCTCACCCGCAGCCGTGCGCACGATCCGCGCGATGGGCATGGTCGTCGAGCCCTCCGCAGCCTCGTCCTCGAAGAGGATTCGGACGTTCTTCCGAGCTACCAGGATCTCCTTCTCGCCACGACCGGTGTTCTCGTCCCTGACCGCGAAGGCCTGGGGCGAGAAGCGGGTTCCGGCATCGTCCCGACTCGCCGACACGTTCCGTCCCCCGCTCTTGAACTCCGGGATGGCGAGGTGGACCGTCATCGTCTTCTGGTCCGGCTGCCAGTGTCCTTCAATGGGCCGGGGAGCGGGAGCCTCGTCGGACCGGGGGATGTCGAAGATCAGACCGTCGGGAAACAGCCCGACGGCGCGGATCAGCCGGACCTCACCGGTCGCGATGGCGTCGGCGTCCACCGCAAGCTCCGTAAATCCCCAGGGGCAGAACGCGAGGCTCGCAACGTGGAAGGCGAGCTTGTCCTCCAGGTAGCGGTCTTGCGTCTGCAGGTGCTGCGGATTGAGCAGGACCCCCTTGGTCCACAAGACGCTTTGCATCTGTCTCATGCTTCCCTACCATGGCTGGTGAGCGTCCTCACACCCTCACGCGGCGACCTGAGGTATATCATCCGTGGTCGGCCGCGGCCAGACATCGGCGAGCCGACGTATGAGCCAGACCCCGGAACGAGTACGTGTTTCCCTGTCCGTGGATCCTCGAGAACGGCAAGGTAGCGGCGCCTCCGAGGCCCCGCCGTTCTGCGTTCTCGTCCTCGGGGACTTCTCCGCGCGCGGGGGTGGTTCGGTGGGGGAAGGCGTACCTCTCGCTCGACGGCGCCCTGTGCCGGTGCGGTCCGTGGAAGACCTGCTGGAGAAGCTCCAGCCGACCCTCGACTTCACCCTGGAGGGGCCGGGGCAGCTGCGGATAGACGTACGGGAGCTGGACGACCTGCACCCGGATCGCCTGGCCGAGCGCATGCCGCATCTCCGGTCCCTGATCGAGGCCATCGAGCCCATGGTGGCCACGCATCGGCAGCCGAGGAAGGAAGACGATGCCGGGATCGAGGCGCAAGCCGCCACAGGCCCCGACGCAGGTGCCCGAGAAGCCGTTTCGAGGGAAGGGCTCCTCGACGAGATCATCGAGGCCACCCCGTCCGTGGAGCCGGCCCCCGCCGGAGGGCTGCCCGAATTGGAGCCGTGGATCCGGTCGGTGGTGGCTCCCCACCTCCAGCGCGAAGAGACCGAAGCCCAGGGAGAGCTCCGCGAGCGGCTCGAACGGGAGGCGGCGGAACAGGTGGTGCGGGTGCTCCAGGCTCCGGTCGTACGAGCGTTCGAGGGGCTCCTCCGGTCGTTGCTCCTCCTGCTCTCGGTGGCCGACCCGAGCATGGGAGTCCGTGTCCACGTACTCGACCTCACGCGAGCCGACCTCGAAGCCGACCTCGGCAGAGAGGACGTCGAGGAGAGCGCGCTGCTCCGGATCCTCCTCGAGCCCCTCCCCGGACCGTGTGGCGCGAGCTCGCCGGCTCTTCTGGTCGGGGCGTACGAGTTCGGCCGAAGTGCCCGGGACATCGCGCTCCTGAACCGCATCGCGATGATCGCGCACGTCGTCGGAGCCCCGTGGCTGTCGGCGGCGGCCCCGGACCTCCTGGGCGGGCCGTCCTTCCAGAGCCTGGACGAGCTCGATCCCGATGCCGAGGGCACGCCGGCCATCTGGGACGCCTTCCGGGTCACGCCGGCGGCCCGATCGGTGGGGCTGGCCTCCCCTCCCTTCCTGGCGAGGCTCCCGTTCGGACCCACTACCGATCCCTGTGAGCTGCCCTTCCTCGAGGAGGTGACTCACGCGTCTGCCACCGAGGCCACCAAGACGAGCCCTGATCCGTACGTCTGGGGGAATCCGGCGTTCATGTGCGCGGCAGCCCTCGCGAGCTCGTACCAGAAGCACGCCTGGAATCTGGATCCCACGGGGCCCGCGGAGTTCGACAGCCGACCCATCCACGTGCTTCCCGGCGGGGAGGTGGGCGCCCACCCCACTGCGGCGGCGTGGACCGCGAGCACAGTCGAGCGCGTGCTCCGGCGCGGCGTGATGCCCCTGGTGACCTTCCCGGAAGAGGCGCGGGTGCGCATTCCGTGGATCGGCCCGGTGGCCGAGCCGCGAGGCTCTCTTCAGGCCTGGTGGAGTACACCCTAGGGCCATTGCCGCTACTCGGGCACGATGCGTGCCGTGCGGCGGCCCTCATATGAGCGTCGTACATAGCTTGACAGGACTCCGCCCGCGAGATAGTTGTCATTTCTCTGAGCTCAGCGTCCGTCGCAGCGGGCGGATCCGGTGTCCCCTCCCCACCCCACTGGCGCGGGCCGAACACGCGCAGGAGTCCTACCATGGCTGAGAGCTTTCAGAAGCGACGCAATCGGCAGCGGCCCACCCGGGTCAATATCTCGTACGACGTCGAGGTCGGTGACGCCATCGTCAAGCGGGAGCTTCCCTTCATCATGGGCGTGCTGGCCGATCTGGCCGGCGACGGGGCCGGTGAGCTTCCGGATCTCAAGGATCGCAAGTTCATCGAGATCGGCCCCGAGAACTTCGACAAGGTGATGAAGTCCACGAAGCCCAAGTTGACGTATTCGGTGGACAACAAGCTCTCCGAAGAAGGTGGGAAGCTGGGCGTCGACCTCGATTTCGAGAGCTTCGATGATTTCTCCCCGGCCCGGGTGGCCCAACGGGTCGAGCCGTTGAAGGCCCTTCTCGACAAGAGGTCGCAGCTCGCGGACCTGAGAGGCAAGCTGGCGAGCAACTACAAGCTCGATCAGGCCATCCAGAAGGCACTGGGGGACGATGAGGGGAAGGGCAAGCTGAAGGCGGAGATCGAGGCCGAGGGAGGCGAAGATGGCTGAGGCGAAACAGAAACAGGCCGCGGCGCCCGCCGAGGCGGAGGTCACCGAAGGGAGTCTCCTCGACCAGATCGTCGAAGAAGGCAGGTTCGGAAAGGAGACCGAGGCCCAGCAGCGCGGCCGCGAGATGATCAAGCTGTTCGTGAAGGATGTCCTCGAGGGCGCCGTCACGTTCAGCGCCGACACCGAGGCGATGCTGAATCACCAGATCGCCGAGATCGATCGTCTGGTCTCCGAGCAGCTGAACGAGATCCTGCACCACGAGAAGTTCCAGAAGCTCGAGGCGACGTGGACGGGGCTGCGGTATCTGATCGCCAACACGGAGACAGGACCGATGCTCAAGGTGCGGGTGCTCCCGATCACGAAGAAGGAGCTCCTGCGTGATGTGACGGCCGGCCGCGCGGCCATGGGCGTCGACCGGAGCGAGCTGTTCCGGAAGATCTACCAGGAAGAGTACAACGTCTTCGGCGGCAATCCCTACGGAGCCCTCCTCGGCGATTTCGAGTTCGGCAAGAGCGGCCAGGACATCAAGCTGCTCGATGCGATGTCGAAGATCGCCGCGACGGCGCACGCGCCGTTCATCACGGGCACGTCCCCTGACATGTTCGGGTTCGAGAGCTTCACCGAGCTGACCAACATGTACCAGCTCTCGTCGGTGTTCGAGGGCTCGGAGTACGCTCAATGGCGTTCGTTCCGCGAGAGTGAGGATGCGCGCTACGTCGCCCTCACCGCGCCGCGCATGCTCCTCCGTGAGCCGTTCGGCACGCAAAACCCCATCGAGGAGTTCGACTTCGAGGAGGACGTCTCCGGCAAGGAGCACCACAAGTACCTGTGGGGCAACGCCGCCTGGGGCCTCGGTGCACGGGTGACAAGCGCCTTCGCGCAGCACGGGTGGTGTGCGCGCATCCGGGGCGTGACGTCCGGCGGAAAGCTCGAGGGCTTACCGGTGCACAACTTCGAGACGGACTCCGGCGACATCGCGATGAAGTGCCCCACCGAGACCGTGATCCCGGACGACCACGAGATGGAGATGGCCAAGCTGGGGTTCGCCCCGCTGGCCAACGAGAAGAACACGGCGAATGCCGTGTTCTTCAGCGTGCAATCTGCGCAGAAGCCCAAGGAGTATGTGGGAACCGGAGGTGATGCGGCCACCGCAAACGCCGCGATCTCGGCTCAGCTCCCGTACATCTTCGCCGTGTCCCGCTTCGCGCATTACCTGAAGGTGATGATGCGTGACTACATCGGGAGCTACAAGACGAAGGGCGAGCTCCAGAAGATGCTGCAGAACTGGATCGGAGAGTACGTGCTGAAGAGCGAGAACGCTCCCGAGGACGCCAAGGCCAAGAAGCCGCTCTCGGATGCTCGCATCGATGTGATCGAGAACCCGCGTGCGCCGGGTCAATACCAGGCCGTGGCTTATCTACGGCCCCACTTCCAGCTCGACGCCGTTGACTTCTCGCTCCGGTTGGTCGCGGATGTTCCAGAAGCCTAGGCAGCCGCGAGTGCGGCCGTCATGACCGAGCCTCAAACCCCAGGAGAGTACCATGGCCGGATGGGACGCGTACATGACAGTGGAAGGCGTGACGGGGGAGTCGCTGAGGGAAGGTCACGAGGGAGAGATCGAGCTCGAGTCCTTCTCGTTCGGAGGCTCCAACATCTCGAGCGTCGGTCACGGTAAGGGGGGTGGGACGGGGACCGTCGCCCTGCAGGAGTTCGCCATCACGAAGAAGACCGATGCCACCAGCGCCGAGCTCTTCCAGATGATGTGCGACGGCGAGCACTTTCCCACTGCGAAGGTCACGCTGTACAAGTCCGGGGGCTCAGCCGGTCCCCTGGACTACCTCCTGTACGAGTTCGACGAGGTGTACGTGACCTCGATCAACTGGTCGGGCGCGGACGGCCCCGACCCCATACCTCACGAGGCGGTCTCCTTCGCTTTCGGCAAGGTCAAGATCACCTATTCGGAGCAGAACAAGGACGGCACCAAGGGTGGTGACCACGTCGGGAGTTGGGACGTCCGCACCCGGAGACCGTAACCCCACACCGAAGTCCCGCTGCGGGGAGTCCCGTGGGGACCTCTCAAGCCCCGTGGCGGGACTTCGAGTTGCCAAGGAAGAGCATTGGACGCCAAAGCGCTGTACCAGGAAGGCAGGCTTACGGAGGCGATCGCGGTGCTCAACGCCGAGGTGCGGGACCGGCCGACGGACGCGCAGCGGCGGACCTTCCTATTCGAGTTGTTGTGCTTCGCGGGCGATTACGGGCGTGCTCTGAAGCAGCTCGACGTGCTGGCACGAGGTGATCCCGAAGCCACGCTCGGCATCATGGCATACGGGCGGGTGCTCGAGTGTGAGCAGGAGCGCGCCGCGATGTTCGACGAAGGCACTTTTCCCGAGTCGCCGAAGGAGCCGCACCCGGTGCGTGGAACGCTGAATGGCCGACCCTTCGAGAGCCTCGAGGACGCCGATCCGCGTGTGGGTGCCCGCCTCGAGCTCTTCATCGGCGGCCAGTACTCGTGGATCCCGCTCGAGCACCTGACGTCCGTCACCCTCGATCCTCCGCAGAGGCTCCGTGACCTCCTGTGGGCTCCCGTCCATCTACAGGCCGGCGAATCGTTGGCCGGTGTCGACCTGGGTGAAGCGTTGCTGCCTGTCCTGACGCCCTCCGCCTCGCGCGACGAGGACGAGTTGGTGCGCCTGGGACGGATGACCCGGTGGGTCGATCTTCCGGATGGTCTGCAGGTGCCCGTGGGCCAGAGGATGCTCCTCGTCGACGACGAGGACTTCCCGATTCTCGAGGTGCGTGAGCTCGAGATCGAAGGCACTTCCGCCCCCTTGAGCTGAAAGACCTTCCCATGCCGCTTCCCGAGGATCTTCTCGCGCCGATCTCCGAGGAGCGCCCCGGAGGGGCGGACGTCACGTACGAGGCGGACTACTCGCGTGTCGCGGCGCTTCGCGACGCACGAAGCCCCGATCATGACTTCGAGGAGGTCGTCGAACTCACCACCGACATCCTCCGGAAACGCTCGAAGGATCTGACGCTCGCCATCTGGCTGACCGAGGCGTTGCTGAACCTGGAGGGCTTCGAGGGGCTGAACTCCGGACTCACCCTGATCCATGGCCTCCTCGACCAGTTCTGGGACAACCTCTATCCCGAAGAAGTGGAGGATCGTGCGTTCGCGTTGGAGTTCGCCGGAGAGGGCTTCAAGTCGCGGGAAGACAGGCACGAGCCCGTCAAGTTCGTGGCCATCACGGACTGGGGGCACAACATCCACGACTTCGAGGAATGGAAGGGCATCCGGAAGGACTCGTTCGGCGGTGCGGAGGCCGGTGGCAAGCAGGGCAAGAAGAAAGACGAGGAAGAGGAGGACGACCCGCGCGCACCCACCGCCGCGAACTTCGAGAACGGCTTCGCGGAGACTCCCAAGGCGCGATACAAGAAGTGGCGGGCCGAGGTCGGGAGTTGCTCGGACGCCGTCGGCACGCTCGAAGAGCTGGTCAAGGAGCGCTTCAAGGAGCTGAAGGGTCCGAAGCCGAGCTTCGGCAAGCTGAAGGAAGTGCTGGGGCGGGCGACGACGGCCGTTCAGGTCCTCCTGGACAAGAAGCTCGAGCTCGAGCCCGATCCGGTTGAGGAACAGGTGGACCAGGCCTCGCCCGAGGGCTCCTCCGGCGCCCCCACCGGTGGGGGAGGTGCCGCGGCGTCCGGGCTGTCGCCGGAACCGTCGGATGCCGCGGACGCACACCGTCGCATCGCGAGCGCCGCTCGATTCCTCCGACGGGACGATCCCACCGACCCGGCCTCGTACCTGTTGATCCGTGGCCTGCGGTGGGGCGAGCTCAGGAAGGGCGGAAGCGGGCTGGACGTGCGCCTCCTGGACGCGCCACCGACGGAGCTGCGCAAGCGCCTGAAGACCCTGCTCCTCAACGGGAGCTGGAGCGAGCTGGTGGAAGCGGCGGAGGAGGTCATGGCGACTCCTTCGGGGCGAGGGTGGCTGGATCTGCAGCGCTATGTCCTCACGGCTCTGGAGGCCCTGGGAAGCACGTATCGCCCCGCCGCTGACGCGATCAGGGGTGAGCTCGCGGCTCTTCTGCGCGACGTCCCGAAGCTCCTGTCGGCGGCGCTCATGGATGACACCCCCACGGCCAATGCGGAAACTCAGGAGTGGTTGCGCCTGTCGGGTGTCACGGGTGGCGATGGTGAGCAGCCCACCGCCGCGTCCCCTCCCGACTACGATCAAGAGCGTATCCTGAGCGAGGCCACCCACGAGAAGGCGCTGGAGTGGGCAGCCTCGGGCAATCCCATGCGGGGGGTCGAGCTGCTCAAGAAACGGGCCGACCGAGAGGAGAGCGCACGCGCGCGGTTCATAACCCATTCGCTGGCGGCGTCCGTGCTCGTGGACGCGGGCATGGTCTCCATCGCCCGCCCCATGCTGGAGGACCTGGTCGACCTGGCTGAGAAGCGGAACCTCGAGGAGTGGGAGGCCGCCGCGATCGTGGCGAGACCCATGGGGCTCCTCTATCGTTGTCTTCCCCCCAACGAGCGACGCCGCGGCAAGCTGTACGACGACATCTGCCGCCTCGATCCGGTGCTCGCAGCCTCGCTCGAGGGTCAGGCCGGCCACGGCGGAGCGACTTCTTCATCGGCCAAAGCGGAGGCTGGAGATGAACCAGCGGACCAGGCCCAGGACGGTACGTCAGTCGATTCTGGATCGATTGGTGAGTAGGGACCGGGGCGAGCCGTCGGACTGGGACGCCTCGGTCGAGCTGCTCAAGTCCAATCTGCTGCGGGACCTGGAGTGGCTGCTCAACACCAGGGAGACGGGCAGTCCAGCTGCCGCGCCTTACGTGGAGGTGGAGCGGTCGATCTACAACTACGGTCTCCCCGATTTCGCGTCCATGAGCGCGGATGCGTCGGCGACGCCCGCCCGGCTTCTGAGGTCCATCGAGCAGGAGATCGAGCTCTTCGAGCCCCGCCTGTCCGATGTCCGGATCTCGAGGACGGACGAGGACGGCAAGAAGAGCCGCAGCCTGAAGTTCGTCATTGAGGCGACGCTACGTCTCGACCCCGATCCCGAGCGTGTCCGCTTCGACACCGTCCTCGAGCTGAACAGCGGTCGCTTTACGTTGGCGGAATGACCGTATGAGAGATGACCGGATCCTGGACTATTACGAGCGAGAGCTCACCTTCCTGCGTCAATTGGGCGCGGAATTCGCGGACACCTACAAGGCCGTAGCGTCTCGCCTGCGCATCGAGGCAACCAAGGCAGAGGATCCTCACGTCGAGCGGCTCCTGCAGGGCTTCGCCTTCCTCGCCGCCCGGGTTCATCTCAAGATCGACGACGACTTTCCGGAGATCTCCCAGGCCCTCCTGAACGTCATCTACCCGCACTACCTGCGGCCGTTGCCGTCGATGTCGCTCGCGGAGTTCCGCCTTGACCCGGACCAGGCCACCCAGGCGACGGGTTGGAGGATCCCCCGGGGCGCACGTCTGGTGACGCCCCCCACGACCTCCGGGACCCGCTGCCGGTTTCGCACGGCGTACGAGACCACCCTCTGGCCACTGGAAGTACGGGGCGCGGGGTGGCACTCGGCGCATGAAGTGAAGGGTCCGAGCCCCACGAGCGCCTTCGCCGTTCTGCGAGTCGATCTCGAGACGCTGGGCCAGCTCTCGCTGGACGACCTCGAGATACCCGAGCTGCGCTTCTACCTCGACGGCGAACCGGGTCTCGTGGGGTCGCTCTACGAGCTGCTGCTGAACAACTGTGTCGAGGTGGTGGCGTGGAACCCGAACGCGGGCGCGGCGGCGCGCCCGGTACGTCTGCCGAGCAGCGCCGTCCACCCGGTCGGCTTCGATGCCGAGCAGGGCATGTTGCCGTACCCCGGGCGTTCGTTCCTGCCGTACCGGATGATTCAGGAGTACTTCGCGTTTCCCCAGAAGTACTTCTTCGTCGACGTCAAAGGCCTAGACCGACTCGCGGGAGCGGGGCTGGGCACATCGCTGCAGCTCCTGTTCTACATATCGAAATTCCAGAGGCCGGAGAGGCATGCGCGGCTTCAAGAGGGGGTGGGCGACCACACGATGCGCCTCTTCTGTGCCCCTGTCGTGAACCTGTTTCCCGCGGAGGCGCGCCCGATCAACCTCAATCAACGGAAGACCGAGTACCAGGTGACGGTGCAAGGGGACGCCGAGGTATTCTCCATCGAGGAGGTCTTCGCCATCTCCCCGGGCTCGACCGAGAGGATCCCGTTCGTGCCGTTCTACGCGCTGAGGCACCGCAGGTCCGCTTCCGACGGCGGCCTGTTCTGGTACTCCAAGCGGGAGCGGCGCGGATGGGGTGAGAGCAGTGCGTCGAACGTTTCCATCGCGTTGGTCGACCTGGACGGGACGACCGTGTATCCGGAGTTCCACTCGGTGGGCGCGAAGGTGCTGTGCTCGAACGGGAACCTCCCGAACGAGCTCCCGTTCGGCACCACGGAATCGGACCTCCACCTCGAGGAGGAGAGCGCCCCGCTCATCGGCATCTTCATGCTGACGGCGCCCACGCGGACGGTGCGCCCGCCCCTGGGAGGCGAGCATTTCTGGCGGCTCGTCTCCATGCTCTCTCTCAACCAGCTGTCTCTGGTCGACCGTGGAGCGGGAGCGTTCCGGGAGATGATACGCCTCCACGATTTCGGCGCCTCGACGCTCGGCGAACGGCACGTCGAGGGCATCACGGCGGTGCGGGGCGAGCCTTTGCACGCGCCGGTTCAGAGCGACCACGGCCTCGCGTTCGCCCGAGGAAAGAGCATCGAGATCGAGTTCGACGAAGAGGCCTTCACGGGGGGGAGCGTATTCCTGTTCGCGTCGGTGCTCGAGCGCTTCCTTGCCCAGTACGCCTCGCTGAACAGCTTCTCGCGGCTCGTTGCGAGAACGAAACAGCGTCCGGAGATTCTCAAGGCATGGCCACCGAGAGCAGGAAACAAGCCGCTCCTGTGAGCGACGCCGAACCGCGCGAGGCGCTGGATCGGGAGCTGGTGGACGATGCCCACTCCTTCCGCTTCTTCCAGGCCGTGCGCGTGCTGCAGCGGCTGCGTGCGGGACGGTCCACTGTGGGCCACTTCGCTCATCCCGGCGACGAGGCCCTGCGCTTCGGCGTGAACGCGGACCTGGCGTTTCCGGCCGGCGAGATCCAGGACGTGTCCCGGGAACCGGATGATCGGCCCTGGGGCATGACCGTCAACTTCATGGGCCTCGTGGGGCACATGGGGGTGCTGCCCCATCACTACTCCACCCTGGTGACGCGGCGGGACAGGAATCGCGACCGCGCCCTGCATGATTTCCTCGATCTCTTTCACCACCGTCTGGTCGCCCTCTTCTACCGGGCATGGGAACGCTACCGGTTCTACGTCTCCTTCGAGCGGGGCGAAGGCGATCGGGTCACCGATCACCTGTTCGATCTCGTGGGGCTCGGCAACACCGGAGCCCGTGACGCCCTGGAGATCGACGCCCGTGCGCTGCTGGGCTATGTGGGGCTCCTCGGTCCGCATCAACGCAGCGCCGGGGCCCTCCAGCAGCTTCTGGAGGACTATTTCGAGGTCCCGGTGGAGGTGGAGCAGTTCGTCGGCGCGTGGTACGACATGTCGGATACGGCCCAGTGCAGGATCGACGACAGCGATGATGATGGCGCCGGCCGCCTAGGCATGGGGGCGCTTGTGGGTGACGAGGTATGGGATCCCGGCTTTCGTGCGCGCATCGTGGTCGGACCGGTCCCGATGGCGCGATATGACGATTTTCTCCCCACCGGCTCCGCCTACCGGGAGCTACGTGCGATTGTGCGCTACTTCTCGGACGACGAGATCGAGTTCGAGCTCAGGCTGATCCTCTCGAAGGACGAGGTTCCGGCCATCTCCCTGGGCGCGGACGAGGGCACGCCGCTGGGGTGGTCCACGTGGTTGCGGTCGGCACCATTCATGGAAGACGCTTCCGATACCGTCCTCTTGCTCTGAGCGGGTCAACCATGGTCAATCTCAAATCCCTCATCAGCAAGCTGAACGACGAGACCCGGGCCGCCATGGACGCGGCGGCGGGCTATTGCATGTCGCTCACGCACTATGACGTCGAGCTCGATCACTACGTGATGAAGCTGCTCGACGCCACCGACGGGGACGTGGCGTTCATCCTCAAGCACTTCGGCGTGGATCGTGCGCGACTGGCCTCGGACCTCACGGCGCACCTGGACCGCATGAAGACCGGGAGCGGGGATCGCCCCTCGTTGAGTCCGAAGCTCGTCGACATGCTCCAAGAGGCCTGGCTTCTGGGTTCCGTGGACTACGGGGCCCGTCGGATCCGCACCGGGCACACGCTGTTGGCGCTTCTGGTGAGCTCCGATCTGCGGTCCCGGGTGACGGCCTCGAGCCGCGAGCTCGACAAGATCTCCGGCGATCAGCTCCGCCAGGAGTTCGAGGGCATCGTCGCCAGGTCGGTGGAGGAGGAGGGGGCCGCTGCGGAACCCGTGGAGGCAGGCGCGCCTTCGGCCGCGAGGCCCGGGAGCGGAAAGACCGGAAAGCTCGACAAGTACACGCAGGACCTCACCGAGCAGGCACGCCGAGGTGAGTTGGATCCGGTGCTCGCAAGGGACTTCGAGATCCGCCAGGTCGTCGAC
>JAJDNC010000125.1 GCA_022340865.1 Gemmatimonadota bacterium | reverse complement strand
CTTCGATCACCGCGACGGCGATCACCTCGGGCACGCCGCTGCGGATGGTCGCGGTGTCGGGTGCTGCCTCGTTCTCGGAAGGGTCGGACATCGACTGTGCTCCTCGGCGCGCGCTCCCCCAGCTCGAACGTGGTCCCAATCATAGCTGGCGCGAAGAGGATACGAAAGCGAGAACCTCCGCGGTGAGCGCTCGTTAGCCGCGCCCCCACGGGCTGTCTTCGTCCGCGGGGGCGCCGCCCCGACTGTCGGCCCCGAAGCAGGTGTAGCTGGTCGAGGTACCGCCGCCTAGCGCGATCCCGTGCCGTTCGCCGCCGCCGCGTAGATCGCCACCTCGATACGCCGGTTCATCTGACGGCCCGTGTCGGTGTCGTTCGACGCCACCGGCTCCATCTCGCCCTTGCCGGAGATTCGGATCCGGCTCCCGGCGACGCCCTGCATCGCGAGATAACGGGCTGCCGAGCTGGCGCGCCGTGTCGACAGATCCTGGTTGTATGCGGTAGTCCCGACGTCGTCCGTATGACCGACGATGAGCACCTCGGTGTTGGAGTACTTCTGCAGGCTGGCCGCGAGGCTCTGCAGGTTCTGCGCCGCATCCGGACGGATGGCGTCGGAGTCGAAGTCGTACAGGAGCCCGGAAGCGAAGGTAACCACCAGCCCCTCGCCTACCCTCTGCACGACCGCACCTGGGATCGCGATCTCCAGCTCCTTCGCCTGTTGATCCATCTGATGACCGATGATGGCGCCCGCGGCGCCTCCCACCACGGCGCCGATGATGGCTCCGCGGGCGGTCGACCCGGTCTGCTTCCCTATCACGGCACCGGCGGCCGCGCCCGCGGTCGCACCGATGCCGGTACCCTTCGTCTTGTTGCTCCAGGCGCACGCGGTGGACGTGAGAGCGACACTGAGAAGCAGCGCGTGCTTCATCAGGCGCGCCGATCCGGTAGACAACTTCGTGATGCTCATGGGTACCTCGCTGAAGATGGGAGCTGCTCTGTGTGTTCCGTTCCCGGCTGACACGCCACGTGAGGGAGGTCGTCGGGCTGATGCCCTACGCCTTGCGACGCACGTCCACGACTACCAGGGCGAGCCCGGCGAGGACCACGACGCCTGCGATCCATGGCCGCACCGAGTGTTGTTCCTCAGCAGTCACGGTCAGGCCTCCGACGTCCAGGACGTTGCGGCGCGACGTGAAGCTCCCTCCGAAGAAGAGGAAGGTACCGGCGACGATCAGCACTGCACCTACGATTGTGAGTATCCGCATCGTCGTCCTCCGAGCTGTGGATGTGACACCACCGATAGCCAAGTCTACCCGAGACTATCGTAGGTACCCATCGCTCGTTGGTGTGAAAAACGAGGCATGGGAAGCGGTACCGACGCTCCGGAAGCGGTGGCTCGATCGCGCTAGTCCTTCCGGGTGAGGACCCGGCGCTCACCGGCTACGTCGCTTTTCCCCCCTTCGGGCGATTTCCGCGGGCCACACCGGCCGCGAGCCTTCATGAGGGTCAATCCCGGTCCACGAACTGGAGGTACGACCATGGCGTGTGGCGCACGGGTCCGGACGCCGGGCACACTGGCGGTTCTCGCCGCTCTGGCCGCGGCCGGCTGCGCGATCAACCCGGCCACCGGCAAGAATCAGCTCATGCTGGTCAGCCAGGACCAGGGCATCGCCATGGGGCGGCAGGCCGATACGGCCATCATCGCCACCATCGGCCTTTATCCCGACGCGGCCTGGCAGAGCTATATCCAGCAGTTCGGTGCGCGCCTCGCCGCCACCTCCGAGCGCCCCGACCTCCCCTGGACCTTCCGGGTGGTGGACGACCCGGCGGTGAACGCCTTCGCGGTCCCCGGCGGCTTCGTGTACGTCACACGGGGACTCCTCACCCATCTCACCGACGAAGCCGAGCTGGCCTCCGTCGTGGGCCACGAGATCGGCCACATCACCGCCCGGCACACGGCCGCGGAGATGAGCAAGCAGCAACTCATCGGCGCGGGCCTGGCGCTGGGCAGCATGGCGAGCGCCACGGTCGCGAAGTACGCCGGAACCGCGAACCAGGCGCTGGGCATCCTCTACCTCAAGTACTCGCGGGACGACGAGAGCCAGGCGGACGAGCTCGGACTGCGCTACATGACCCGCGCCGACTTCGATCCGCGGCGGATGCCGGAAGTGTTCCGCATGCTCGAGCAGATGACCGCGTCCGAGGGTGGTGGCCAACTCCCCACATGGCTCTCCACGCACCCGAGCCCCGCGAATCGCGTGGGCGCGATCACCACCCAGATCGCGGCCCTGCCGCAGAACTTCTCCGGCACCACCGTGAATGGCGATTCGTACCTGCGCCGCCTCGACGGGCTGGTGTTCGGGGACGACCCGCGCGAGGGCTACTTCCAGGGCAGTCGGTTCCTCCACCCCGGATTGCGCTTCCAACTGGTGTTCCCCGAGGGCTGGACCACGCAGAACGGGAAGCAGGCGGTCATCGCCGTCAGCCCCGGGCAGGACGGGGCCGTCGAGGTCGCGGCCGCGCAGGAGGCGAGCGCCAACGCCGCGGCCGGCGCGTTCCTCGCGCAGCAGGGGATCACGGCCGGTGCCACGTCCCGCGCGAGCGTGCACGGGCTCCCTACGGTGAGCGCTCCCTTTGGTGCGGAGACGTCGAGCGGCACCATCCAGGGGATGGCGCTGTTCGTCGAATACCGCGGCGGGGTCTTCGCGCTCATCGGTTACGCCCCGGACGCACGTTGGCCCTCCTGCAAGACAGTGGTCGAAGGCACGCTGCACAGTTTCCAGGCGCTCACCGATCCCGCCGCTCTGAACGCGCAGCCGCGGCGTGTGGAGATCGTGAAGATCGCCGGGCGCACGACCATCGCGGCGCTGGCACGGCAGCGATCCTCGCCGGTTTCGGCGGCGACGCTCGCCCTCATCAACCAGGTCGCCCTCGATACGCCTCTGGAAGCCGGCCGGCTCGTGAAATGGGTCGTCGGACCCGCCGCGATTACCACAGAGAAGCCACAGCATGCCACCGGCCGGTGACCCTGCCGACCGGTTCCTTCCACCCCAGGAGCATCTCCGATGTCACTTACCCACAGTTGGCTCGTCGCAGTCGGTGCCGCCCTCGTCTTCGCGGCACCTGCAGCCGCTCAGACAGCGGCTTCCGCGAACACCGACCCCCAGCCGGCCGCCTCCGCGAACATCGCCCCTCAGCCGGCCGCCTCCGCGGTCCAGGTCACGGCACCCACGCCCGTCCTTTCCCTCGCGCCCACGAAAGAGAGTACGGCGCTCAGCCTTCGCATCACCCCTGTCACGGTCCCCGCCGCGGCCATCGCGCCGCTACCCGCTGAGGGTGCCCAGAGCGCGAACGTCGCGCTGATGATCGTCGGCGGAGCGGCGCTGGTGGTGGGCTCCGTCGTCCACGGTGACACCGGGACCATCATCATGGTCGGCGGCGGTGTCATCGGGCTCATCGGGCTCTACCGCTACCTGCGTTGAACATGCTGAAGTGGCTTTGGCGCACACGCGCACAGTTGCCGCACAACCGCCCGTCGGGGCGAAGGGAGAGATCACCATGCTCTGGACCATCGCGATCATCCTCATCCTGCTGTGGGCACTCGGCACCGTCACGTCCTTCACCATGGGTGGCCTGATCCACGTCCTCCTGGTCGTCGCGATCATCGTCGTCCTGGTGCGGGTCATTTCGGGGCGAAGGGCCATGTGAAGGGGAAGCACCAACGAACAACGGAACAAGCGGAAGAGCCGCCACACCGACACAGAACACCGAGGGGCAGCAACCATGATGTCCAAGACGACACAACGATTCCTGATGGCCATTCCCATGATCCTGCTCGCCGGATGCTCGAAGGCCGAGTCGGCGGACAACCGTGAAGGGACCCCCGTGGATCAACCGGCCAGCGCCGCCCGGGCGCCGTCGAGCCACACGCTCGCCTCGGGCACGCTCATCGACGCGACGACCACGACGGCCATCAGCTCGCAGCACGGGGTCGCGGGCGACGCATTCACCGCACTCGTGGCGAGCGATGTGCGGGACGCCGCCGGCACGGTCGTCATCCCCGCCGGCTCCGTGATGCAGGGGAGCGTCACGGAGGTGAGCCCCGCCTCAAGCGACAGATCCGTCGGCACGCTCACGCTCGCCGTCACCGGCCTGACGGTGAACGGCAGAGGGTATGGCATTGAGACCTCCATCGACTCCCTCGCGACGGTCAACGACACCCGCGGGATCGAGAAGGCGGACGTCGTGCGGACAGCCGGAGGCGCAGCGGCCGGAGCGATTCTCGGCAAGGTGATCGGCGGCAACTCGAAGGGAACGATCATCGGCGCCGTGGCCGGTGCCGCCGCCGGGGCCGCGGTCTCCGCCCTGGTCAAGGACATGGACATCGTGCTGCCGGAAGGCTCGCACCTGATGCTGACCTTGAGGCAGCCGCTGACGGTGATGGCCAAGGGAGGATGACCCCATGCTGAGGATCCTCGCGCTGGCACTGCTCTTCACCGTGGTGCCCGTTTCACAGATCGACGAACCCACGCCCGCGATACTCTGGGCGATCCGGCTTCCGGCGCTGGTGGCCGAGGCCCGTCAGATCGGGGTCACCGAGACGGTGGTGAGGGAGGTGTTGGATGGGCTTCGCGGGCGCGGCCTGACCGCCGACGAAGCCGCCATGGTGGTCAGCGAGGAAGTCGATGCCGTGAACGCCGGTGAGCCCAAGGACAACTTCGGTGGCTTCGTGCACCAGCAGCTCGACGCGGGCCTCCGTGGCCGGGCACTGGCCCAGGCGATCCGGGCCGAGCACAAGGCTCGCGGCATCGGCCGTCCGGGGGGCCACAAGCCTCCGGGACGGGACACCACCAAGCACGGAGGAGGCAGACCATGAACACGCACGTCCGACGTGTCGCCTGCGGGGCGGTGTTGTTCCTGGCAAGCGCGTGCGCTCACCCGGGAGGGAAGGCGGCCGAGGCGGCCGCCGCTTCTTCCGCGGTGACGGGCGTGGATCTCGCAGTGGCTACGGCGCAGGCGATCCAGGCAAAGCCCACGGCCGCGGATTCGATCCTCGGGGCGCACGGACTCACCCGCGCGGGCTTCGACTCCCTCATGTACGACATCGCGGCGGATCCGGCGCTCGCCCGGTCCTACGCCGAAGCGATGAGATAGCAAGTGAGCCCGTGATGGCGCATTTGATGGTGGACCCCATAGACCCGGTCATCCTGGACCGCCTCACACAGTTGGCGGCGCAGGTGCTGGACGTCCCCGTCGTGTGCGTCTCCCTGGTGGATGAACACCACAATATGGTGAGCAGTTGCGGTCTGCGGGCTCCGACCAGCTCGGCCGTCTCCCCGCGGCTCATGAACCTGATGGTCATGTCGACGCCGCACGTGGGCATCCCACTCGTGGCTTCGGATGGCCGCCCGGTGGGCACCTTGAGGGTGATGGACCGCAGGCCCTGCCGCTGGAACGCCCCGCAGATCGATTTCCTGAGAGAGCTCGCCGTCCGCCTCGTCGCCCAGGTGGACATAGGGCCGGTCGAGCGAATGATGTAGCGCGAGGGTAGGCTGGACGAGGACGTCGACCGCATCGGAGATGGCGCTGCCGCTGCGTGAACGAGTAGGCCGTGCCTGGGCCCGACATGGGATAGTCCTTTCGAGCTAGAGCACAATTCAGTCGAATGGCGCATTCGCGTCGTGGACCCACCGGGTAGCTTCCATTCATCGCTGGAAGGATACCCCAGAACAGCCGAGCACTCTCGAGTTGGAGGTCCCGTGTCCAAGAACCGGCTTCTCACGATCATGCTATGCGCCTTATCCGCCACGGCCTGCAACCCCTTCCATCACAGCCAGGCGGTCCAGGTGAGCCCCGGCGATGCGACGCTCAACAGCACATGGCACGCGAACCTCGCCTCCCCCGCGAGCCTGGCCGGTGCGGTTCAGATGAATGGATCGGCGTCCATGGCTCCCGGTCCGGACGGTACGCACACCGTCATCAACATCTCCCTGGCCAACGCATCTCCCGGTGGTCTCCACCCCTGGGAAGCGCACGAGGGGCAGTGCAGTCCCGGCGCGGACTACGGAGTGTTCGGGTCGAGTGACGCCTACGAGCAGATGAAGGTCGACTCCGACGGGCGTGCGAGCGGGACGGCGACGATCCCGATGAGCATCCCCAGGAGCGGCGGCTACTTCGTGGTCGTCTACGCCTCGGAAGCGAACTCCCAGATGGTCGTGGCCTGCGGCAATCTCGCACCGCCCACGCGGTGACGTCGCGGTGACGTCGCGGGGACGGACCCGGACGAGAGACACCCGACCGCGGTCGCTGGGGCGCGGACTACGACGAGTGGCAGGCCGCCGAGCGGAGCTCGGCGGCCTGCCCTCGGTGCATGGAGCCGTTGCCTCGTCCACGCAACGCCTGGCGGCCGGTCGGGGGATGCACGGCAGGGCGCCCCGCCGGCGGATGCGCACGGCATCCCACAGCCTGTCTGAGAAGGAACGGACGATGCAACTGGGCATGATCGGATTGGGACGGATGGGTGCGAACATGTGCCGACGCCTGATGCGGGCCGGGCATGAGTGCGTCGTCTACGACGTGCAGGCGGATGCCGTCTCCCGCCTCGCGGGAGACGGCGCCATCGGGGCCGGGTCCCTCGTGGACCTCGTCGCCAGGCTGGAGCGTCCGCGCACCGTGTGGATGATGGTTCCGGCCGCGGTGGTGGAAGAGACGGTGTCGGCCGTCGCGAAGCTCCTGGAGCCCGACGACGTGCTCATCGACGGGGGCAACTCCAACTATCGGGACGACATCCGGCGCGCGGGGCATCTCTCGTCGGCCGCAGTCCACTACATGGACGTCGGCACCAGCGGAGGCATCTGGGGATTGGACCGGGGGTTCTGCCTGATGATCGGCGGGGAGGAACCGGTCGCCCGGCGTCTCGATCCGATCTTCGCCGCCCTCGCCCCCGGCCTGGAGGCCGCGCCCCCCACCCCCGGGAGAGCGGTCGTCGGCGCCACCGAGGAACAGGGCTATCTATACTGCGGCCCCAGCGGAGCCGGGCACTTCGTCAAGATGGTCCACAACGGCATCGAGTACGGCATCATGGCGGCCTACGCCGAAGGCCTGAACGTCTTGCACCATGCCAACAGGGGCAGCGCGCAGGAGGAACCGGATGCCGAGACAGCGCCGCTCGAGGACCCCGAGGCCTACCGGTACGATCTGGACCTCAGCGCCGTCTCGGAGGTCTGGAGACGCGGCAGCGTCATCCGGTCGTGGCTCCTTGACCTGACGGCGGAAGCGCTCCTGCACGACCCCCACCTGTCGGCGTTCCGGGGCCGCGTGTCGGACTCCGGAGAAGGACGATGGACCCTGAAGGCCGCCATCGACACGGGGGTGCCCGCACCCGTGCTGAGCGCAGCTCTCTATGAGCGGTTCAGCTCGCGTGGTGAGGGCAGCTTCGCCGACAAGCTCCTGTCTGCGATGCGCAGTGGATTCGGCGGCCACGCCGAGAAGGCGCCGGAGTGACATCGAAGGAGACGCCGTGAAGACGAGCCCCCTCGCCGGAAAGCCCGCGCCGCGCGCCATGCTGGTGGACGTGCCGCGGCTCGTCACCGCCTACTACACCGACATGCCCGACCCCGCGGTCCCGGCCCAGCGCGTGGCGTTCGGCACCTCCGGGCATCGCGGCTCCTCGTTCAAGCGGTCCTTCAACGAAGGCCACATCCTCGCCATCACCCAGGCGATCTGCCTGTATCGGACCCGGCAGGGGATCTCCGGCCCGCTCTTCCTCGGCATCGACACCCACGCGCTCTCGGTGCCGGCGCGCGCCACCGCCCTCGAGGTGCTGGCGGCCAATGGTGTCGACGTGATGATCGCCGCGGAGGACGAGTACACGCCCACCCCCGTGATCTCCCACGCGATCCTCACGTACAACCGTGGCAGGAAGACCGGCCTCGCCGACGGCATCGTCATCACGCCCTCGCACAATCCGCCGCCCGACGGCGGCTTCAAGTACAACCCGCCGAGCGGCGGGCCTGCGGGCACCGCCGTCACCCGCTGGATCGAAGGGAAAGGCAACGAGCTCCTCGAGGCACGCCTGGCCGGCGTGAAGCGGGTCCCCCACGAGCGCGCCCTGCGGGCCCCGACCACCCATCGCCACGACTATCTGCACCCCTACGTCGACGACCTGGGCAACGTCATCGACCTGGACGTGCTCCGCGGCGCGCACATCAGCCTGGGCGTGGATCCCCTGGGCGGCGCCGGCGTCCACTACTGGAAGCACATCGCCGAGCGCCACCACCTGGACCTCACCGTGGTCGACGAGACCGTCGATCCCACCTTCGCCTTCATGACCGTGGACTGGGACGGCCAGATCCGGATGGATCCGTCCTCGCCGTACGCCATGGAACGGCTCATCGGCATGAAGGACCGGTTCGACCTCTCCTTCGCCTGCGATACCGACCACGACCGGCACGGCATCGTCACCCGGAGCGCCGGGCTCCTCCCGCCCAACCACTTCCTCGCGGTCGCCATCTTCCACCTCTTCCGCAATCGTCCTGAATGGAGCGACGCCGCGGCCGTGGGCAAGACGGTGGTGAGCAGCGCGATGATCGATCGCGTCACGGCGAAGCTGGGGCGCAGGCTCCACGAGGTGCCCGTCGGCTTCAAGTGGTTCGTCGACGGCTTGCTGGACGGCTCGCTGGGCTTCGGCGGAGAGGAGAGCGCGGGCGCGTCCTTCGTGCGCCTGGACGGAAGCGTGTGGACCACGGACAAGGACGGGTTCATTCCGTGCCTGCTCGCGGCGGAGATCACGGCGCGGGCTGGACGGGATCCCGGCGAGATCTACGCTCAGCTCACACACGAGCTGGGCGAGCCCGTCTACGACCGCGTCGAGGCCCCCGCCACTCCGGAGCAGAAGACGCGTCTCGCGGACCTCTCCGCCGACCAGGTCACGCTCACCGCGCTGGCCGGCGAGAAGATCCAGGCCGTCCTCACCCGGGCCCCAGGCAACGGCGCCGCCATCGGCGGGTTGAAGGTCGTGGCCGAGAGCGGATGGTTCGCGGCGCGTCCTTCGGGAACCGAGGACATCTACAAGATCTACGCGGAGAGCTTTCGGGGAGGGGACCATCTGCGCCGCCTCGTGGAGGAGGCGCAAACCATCGTCACCGCTGCCCTGACCTCGTCCCCTCCACGGGCAGGAGCCTTGCATGACCCACGTGAATGACCGTCAGCCGCCGTCCGACGCGTTGGTGCTCTTCGGCGTCACGGGCGACCTGGCCCACAAGATGATCTTTCCCGCGCTGTACGCGATGGTCGAGCGGGGCACCCTCACCGTCCCCGTGGTGGGGGTGGCGTCGACGCCGTGGACCGTGGTGCAACTGCGCGAGCGGGCGACCGAGAGCATCGAGGCGTCGGGCGCCACCGTGAAGCCGCGCAAGCTCAGCCGGCTGTTGTCGCTCCTCCGCTACGTGCCCGGGGACTACGCCGACGCGAAGACGTTCGAGGCGCTGAGGCGCGCTCTGGGTCCCGCAGAGCGCCCCGCCCACTACCTCGCCATCCCCCCCTCGCTGTTCGAGACGGTGATCCAGGGGCTCGGGGCGGCCGGCCTCGCGGAGCGCGCGCGCGTCATCGTCGAGAAGCCGTTCGGACGCGACCTGGCGTCCGCGCGTGAGCTCAACGGCGTGGCCCGGGCGGTGTTCCCCGAGGACTCGATCTTCCGC
>JAJDNC010000098.1 GCA_022340865.1 Gemmatimonadota bacterium | reverse complement strand
CCGATCCTCTCTTTTCCCCTCTTCTGCGCTTCCCTCTTCCCCTTTCCCGCCGCGGTAGCGGCCCAGCGGAAGCCGCCCTCACCGGCCGCCGCCGTCTCGGTGCCGGCGCAGATCCCCGCCTTCGACAGGCTGAAGTACCGGCTCCTCGGGCCCTTCGACGGCGGCAGGGTGAGCCGCGTGGCGGGCATCCCGGGGGATCCTTCGACCTACTACCTGGCCAGCGCGTCGGGGGGCGTGTGGAAGTCCGCCGACGGAGGGGCCTCCTGGAAGCCCGTCTTCGACCACGAGGAGGTCTCCTCCACCGGCGCCATCGCGGTGGCGGCCTCGGATCCCAACGTCGTCTACGTGGGGACGGGTGAGGCGAACATCCGCGGCAACGTGGCCGGCGGCGACGGCATCTATCGGTCCCTGGACGCCGGCAAGACGTGGACGCACGTGTGGACGCAGGAGGGCCAGATCGGGGACATCGTCATCGACCCGACGAACCCCGACGTCGTCTTCGCCGCCGTGTTCGGCCACGCCTTCGGTCCCAACCCCGAGCGCGGCGTCTACCGCACCGAGGACGGCGGCCGGACCTGGCAGCAGGTGCTGAAGAAGGACGAGAACACCGGCGCCATCGACCTGGCCATGGCCCCGTCGAACCCCAACGTGATCTTCGCGACCCTGTGGCAGGCCCGGCGCACCCCCTGGTCCCTCACGGACGGCGGCCCGGGGAGCGGGCTCTACGTGTCCCGCGACGGCGGCGACACCTGGAAGCAGCTCACGGGGCACGGGCTGCCCGACAGCATCTGGGGGCGCTCCGGCGTAGCCATCGCGCCCTCCGACCCGGACCGCGTCTACGCCGTCATCGAGGCCGACGACGGCGGTCTCTTCCGCTCCGAGGACGGCGGAGACACGTGGGATCTCGTGAACCCGTCCCACCTGCTCACGCAGCGGACGTGGTACTACGCCACCCTCACCGTCGACCCCGCCAACGAGAACGACGTGTGGTTCCCGCAGGTGGCGCTGGTGCACACCATCGACGGCGGCGAAACGCTGACCATCGACGAGACGGCGCCCCACGGCGACAATCACGACGTGTGGATCGACCCCGAGAATCCCAGGCGCATGATCGTCGGGCACGACGGCGGCGTGTCCATCACCACGGACGGGGGCAAGAAATGGGCTTACCCGCAGCTTCCCCTGGGTCAGCTCTACCACGTCGCCACCGACTCCCGCGTGCCGTACGACGTGCAGGGCGCGCAGCAGGACATCGGCACGGCGCAGGCGCCCAACGACAACCTCAGGGTCGGAGGCATCGTGCCCGATGACTGGCACGACGTGGGTGGCGGCGAGGCGGGATACGTGGTCTCCAAGCCCGACGACCCCGACATCGTCTACGCCGGCGACTACCCCGGCATCCTCACCCGCTGGGACGGCCGCACCGGTACCTCCCGGAACGTCAGCGCCTGGCCGAACAACCCATCGGGCCATGGCGACATCTTCATGAAGTACCGCTTCAACTGGACGGCTCCCGTCGCCGCGTCGCCCCACGACCCGAACGTCATCTACTCCGGCGCCCAGGTGCTCCTCGTGACCACCGACGGGGGTCAGACGTGGACGGCCATCAGCCCGGACCTCACGCGCAACGACACCACCAAGGAGCAGTGGTCCGGAGGGCCCATCACCGGGGACAACACCGGGGCCGAGTACTACTGCACGCTCTTCGCGGTGGCCGAGTCTCCCGTGCAGGCGGGGCTCATCTGGGCGGGGAGCGACGACGGTCTCGTGCACGTCACGCGCGACGGGGGCGCACACTGGACCGACGTCACGAAGGCCATGCCGGGCTTCCCGGAATGGGGAACGGTGAGTCTCATCGAGCCGTCGCCCTTCGACGCCGGCACGGCCTACGTGGTGGTGGACGCCCACCGCCTGGACGACATGCACCCGTACCTCTACAAGACCACGGACTTCGGCAAGTCGTGGACGCGCCTGGACTCCTCCCTCCCGCGGAACGTGTACCTCCACGCCGTCCGCGAGGACCCGAAGAAGAAGGGAGAGCTGTACCTGGGCACCGAGCGCGGCGTGATGGTGTCCCCCGACGACGGCCGCACCTGGACGCCTCTGAAGCTCAACCTCCCCACCGTCGCGGTGCAGGACCTGGTGGTGAAGGACAACGACCTGGTGCTGGGCACCAACGGCCGGGGCATCTGGATCCTCGACGACCTCACGCCGATTCGCGCGTGGGCGGATTCCATCGCCGAGCAGGACGTGCACCTGTTCCCGCCCGAGCCCGCCATCGCGTGGCGGCGCGCCTACGGACGGGGACGGGGGATCCACGGCGACAACCCTCCCGCCGGGGCCATCGTGAACTACTGGCTGAAGAACGAGCCGGACAGCGGCACCGCGGTGACCCTTCAGGTCGTGGACTCGCGGGGGATCGTGGTGCGCACGCTGAGCAGCATCGCGAAGCCGCGCGACGAGTACAGCGAGTACGAGGAGGAGCCCAAGCCCGACCTCACCACCGACTCCGCGCGCATCCAGCGCGTCGTGTGGGATCTCCACACCGAGGGCGTGAAGCGCATCAAGGGCGCCATGATCGACACCGGCGACCCCGCGAACGGCCCCTGGGCGCCGGCCGGAACGTACACGCTGCGCCTGGCCGTGGGCACCGACACCGTGAGCGCGCCGCTGGAGGTGCGGGCGGACCCCCGCGTGCACGTGAGCGACGCGGACAGGGCCGCCCAGCAGGCCTTCTTGGCGGAGCTGGGCGCGGCGCTGGAGAGCCTGAGCGACGCCTCCAACCAGGCGCAGCGGCTCGTCGACCAACTCGACGAGCGCAGCGAGGCCATCGCCGACCAACCGGGCGCCACCGAGCTGAAGGCCGCGGTGGACACGCTCATCTCGCGCCTCGACTCCCTGGCCGACGTCATGTACAGTCCCCACGCCGAGGTCACGTACGACATCCTGGCCAAGGGGAGCCGGCTCTACTCGCGCCTGACGCCGCTGTACAACTGGGCCAGCGCGGGGGACGGCGCCCCCACGCAGGGCATGGAGCAGGTGTGGGCCGAGCAGAGGCAGGAGCTCCAGGGCTACCTCCACCGCTACCAGCAGCTCCTGGACGTGGACCTGGCCAACGTGAACGTGCTGGCCCGGCGGCTGGGAGTGCCATGGGTGGTGGTGAAGGCGAGCTCGTGAGAGACCGCTGACCGGAACGTGACGGCGGCGGCGGGACACCCCATGGACATGGGATGTCCCTGTCGTCGTCCCCGGGCGCGAACGGCGTCACGGTAGACCCGCGCCGCCGTCTCGCGTTGCGTACCCGCGGCCGCCTTTCTGTTCTACGGATGTGGCCGTAGATTGCCTCGTGGCTCCCACCCGAGGCGCGGCCTATGGGCCTCATCGACCACCTGCGCCCTGCCCTTGCTGACCGCTACCGCATCGAGGACGAGATCGGGAGCGGCGGAATGGCCACGGTATTCCGCGCCCGGGACCTGAAGCACGATCGCACCGTGGCCATCAAGGTCCTGAAGGAGGAGCTCGCCCAGTCCGTCGGAGCCGAGCGGTTCCTTCAGGAGATCCGCATCGTCGCCAAGCTTCAGCACCCCCATATCCTCTCCCTTCTGGACTCCGGCGAGGTCGACGGCACGCTCTACCACGTCATGCCGTTCGTGGAGGGGGAGTCGCTGCGGAAGAAGCTCGAGAGGGAGAGCGAGCTCCCCATCCCCGAGACCCTACGCATCCTGGGGGAGGTGGCCGACGCCCTGGCCTTCGCCCACCAGCACGGGGTGGTGCACCGGGACATCAAGCCGGACAACATCCTCATGGCCGGGCGCCATGCGGTGGTGGCGGACTTCGGGGTCTCCAAGGCCATCGACGCGGCCATGGGCCCGGCGCGGGTGACCACCACGGGGGTGGCCATCGGGACACCGGCGTACATGGCGCCGGAGCAGGCGGTGGGGAGCGGCACGGTAGACCACCGGGCCGACCTGTACGCGCTGGGAATCGTGGGCTACGAGATGCTGACGGGGCACCCACCGTTCCAGGGGCGGACGCCGCAGCAGATCCTGGGGGCGAAGCTGGCGGGACAGGTGCCGACGGTGACCCAGCTTCGGCCTGCGGTGCCCGAGGCGGTGTCGCACGTGTTGATGCGCTGCCTGGAGGAGCGTCCGGCGGACCGGTGGCAGACAGCCGGGGAGCTGCGGGACCAGTTGGAGCTCGTGCGTACGTCGAGTGGCGAGACGACGCCGTGGAGTGTGGCGCCGGCGAAGGCGGCGCGTGGTCGGTCGTGGAAGACGATGACGGGGGTGGTGCTGGGAGCGGTGGTGCTGGGGGTGGCGGCATGGATCCTGGGACACCGCGGGCCCCCGTCGGCACGGAACAGGAGCAGCGAGGAGGAGGCGTTGGCCGCCGAGTCCGCGACATCGGCAGGTCGGATGGTGGTCACTCCGTACAAGAACCTGACCGGGGATCCGTCCCTGGATCCGTTCGGCCGGCAGGTGGCCGCCGTGGTGGAACGGGACCTTACCCAGGCGGCGGTGGCACAGGTGGTGCCGCTCCCGACGGCGGCGAACGACGGACAGAACGCGGCTGCCACGCAGACGGACCCGGCGGCGCTCGCCAGGGACCTGAGGGTGGAGCTGGTGGTGACAGGTGAGTACTACCTTCGGGGCGACAGCGTGGAGATGGTGAGCCGGATCCTGAAGCCCGCGGCAGGGAAGGTGCTCTTCAACCTGCCCGGGGCCCGGGGCCGCCGGCAGGCGCCGGACCAGGCCATGGCGACGGTGGCCCAGCAGGTCGCCGGTGCCGCGGCTGTGCTCTCCTGGCAGGACCCGACGGGAGCGCAACCCAACCTGTGGTCCCCACCTCCGGACCTCCAGGCGTTCCGCCTCTTCATGGAGGCCGAACAGGCCTTGCAGCGAAGAGACCGCGACGGTTCCCTCCCGTCCTTCCAGCGACTGAGAGACCTGTATCCGGACTGGCTCCGCCCCCCTCTCGGCCAGATGCAGGCGCTGAACGGCGGAGGACGCTTGGATCAGGCGGATTCCGTCGGCCGGTACCTCGACGCCCGGAGAGACCGGCTCACGCGCCTGGAGGCGGCCCAACTCGACTACAACCTGGCCTTCAACCGCTACGACTGGGAAGCGGCGTACCGGGCCGGCCACGAGATGTCGCAGGTGATGGGCCTGCCGTACCGCGACTATCGCGTCTCCTCCCGCACGAACCGCCTCCAGGAGATCGTGGACTACCTGGCGACGCGGGACACCTCCGAGTGGTTGGACGGGAACGAGGTATTCTACTTCAGCGCCCTGGTCCGCCTGGGACGATACGAAGATGCGCTGACGGTGGCGCGCCTGATACGCAACGCAGGAAGGGGCGGGGGCTTCTACCTGGAGGCCCGGGTGCTGGCGGCCATGGGACGCCGGAGCGAGGTGGACGAGCTTGTGGCCCAGACGCGCGCCCACCCGAACGCGAACCCGGCCTCTCTCACCAACCTCTTGGGGGAGGCGGTCAGGGTGGCATCGGGGGTCGGAAGGATGGAGGACGCGAGATACTATGCGGCGCTCGCGCTGAAGGAAGCCGAAGCGGCCCCGCCGGATTCGACCCTCTGGGACCGAGCCTATATCCTGGCCTACATCGAGCGATGGGACGAGGCGGCGGCGATGATGAAGGAGCTCGTGGCGGAGGCACCGAACGACCTGAGCCTCTTCGAGGACTACGGCTGGGTTCTCGCCATGGGCGGAAGGCGGTCCGAGGCCGAGGCCATCCGTGATCGTCTGGAAGCATGGCCCGGCAGCGCGCCTCGCGACGCCAGATTGGTGTGGGCCGGAAAGGCGATGATCTCGGGAGCTCTCGGAGAACGAGACCGAGCCTTCAGCGAGATCCGACAGGCCATCGACACCGGCTGGGATTTCGACACCTGGACCGTCTGGAACCCCATGTTCCGGTGGCTGCACGACGACCCACGATTCGAGACGCTGATCACCCCCAGATAGGCGGCGCCGCTGCGTGTCGATTCCACTGCCGTGACCGTAGGTTGATGAGTGGCTCCCACCTGAGGCGCGGCTTATGGGCCTGATCGATCACCTGCGCCCTGCCCTGCGCGACCGCTACCGCATCGAGGACGAGATCGGTAGTGGGGGGATGGCTACGGTCCTCCGCGCCCGGGACGTGAAGCACGATCGTACGGTGGCCATCAAGGTCCTGAAGGAGGAGCTCGCCCAGTCCATCGGCGCGGAGCGGTTCCTTCAGGAGATCCGGATCGTCGCCAAGCTCCAGCACCCCCACATCCTCTCGCTCCTGGACTCCGGAGAGGTGGACGGCACGCTGTACTACGTGATGCCGTTCGTGGAGGGGGAGTCGTTGCGGCAGAGGCTGAACCGGGAGAACGAGCTTCCCGTCTCCGACGCCCTCCGCATCCTGGAGGAGGTGGCGGACGCCTTGGCCTTCGCCCACCAGCACGGCGTGGTCCACCGGGACGTCAAGCCCGACAACATCCTCATGGCCGGACGTCACGCTCTGGTAGCGGACTTCGGGGTGTCGAAAGCCATCGACGCGGCGATGGGACCGGCACGGGTGACGACTGCGGGGATGGCCATCGGGACACCGGCGTATATGGCGCCGGAGCAGGCGGTGGGCGAGGGAGGGGTCGACCATCGGGTCGACGTGTACGCGCTGGGGATCGTGGGCTACGAATTGCTGACGGGGCGCCCACCCTTTCAGGGGAGGACGCCCCAGCAGATCCTGAGCGCCAAGCTGGCGGGGCAAGTCCCGTCGGTGACCCAGCTCCGGCCGGCGGTTCCAGAGGTCGTCTCGCAGATCCTCATGCGGTGCCTGGAGGAGCGCCCGGCGGACCGGTGGCAGACGGCCGAGGAGCTTCGGAACCAGTTGGAGCTCGCGCACACTTCCAGTGGCGAGACGACGCCCTGGGGGATGGCGCCGGCCAAAGCACGTCGCGGGCGCAGGTGGAGGGTGGGGGGAGCGGCGGCGCTGGCGGTTGTGGTGCTGGGCGCGGGCGCGGTGCTGGTCGTGAAGGCCGGCGTCTTGACCCCGACGTCCGGGGGTGGCGCAACGACGGAGCGCGGCAGCATGTCAGCCGCCGACTCGGCCGCCGCGGCGGGTCGGGTCGTGATCACCCCATACCGGAACCTCACGGGAGACGCGTCACTGAACCCGTTCGGACGGCAGGTGGCCACGGCGGTGGAGCGGGATCTGACGCAGTCGGCGGTGGTGCGGGTGGTCCCGATCCCGGAGGCGGCGACCGATGGATCAGGTGAGGCTGCCACGGCGCCGGACCCGGCGAAGCTGGCCCGGGACCTTCGGGTGGAGCTGGTGGTGACCGGGGAGTACTACCTGCGCGGTGACAGCGTGGAGATGGTGAGCCGGATCCTGAAACCCGCTGCGGGAAAGGTGCTCTTCAACCTGCCCGGGGCCCGGGGCCCTCGGCGTGCTCCCGACGCCGCCATGGGCGTCGTCGCGCAACAGGTCGTCGGCGCTACCGCCAGCTTCTATGACAGGGACTGGCCGTTCCCTCCCGAGCTGGCGTCTCCGCCCCCCGATCTCCGCGCCTTCAGGCTCTTCGTCGAGGGACAGAACGCGTTCGTCCGGGACGAGCTGGCGAGCTCCAGGCGGGCCTTCGGCCGGTTGAGGGAGCTGTATCCCTCCTGGCTCACCCCGGCGATTCGTCAGAGCTATGCCTTCGGAAACGACGGTCTCACGGCCCAGTCCGACTCCATCAATCAGTACCTCGACGCGCACAGGGACCGGCTCACACGGGTGGAGGCAGCCCAGGTCGACTACAACCTGGCGTTGAAGCGCGGAGACTGGGAGGCGGCATACCGGGCAGCACGGGAAAACGCGCAGGCCGATCCCGTCCGCTACGCCTTCGGCGCCTTCCGGACCGCAGCCTACACGAATCGCCTCGCGGAGGCGCTGGCGGCCCTGACTCGGCGGGATACCAGCAGCGAGATGGAGCACCAGCAGTGGTTCGGGTACCTGAACATCTCCGTCCTGGCCCGCCTGGGACGTTACGACGAGGCTCTGGAGGTGGCCCGAAAAGTGCGCGCCACCGAGCCCCAGGGCGGCCACGGCTGGTTCCTGGAGGCCGACGTCCTCGCGGCCATGGGCCGCAGGGAAGACATGGAGGCGCTCCTCGCGGAGGCGCGCGCAGTCTCCGTCGCAACCCCCCTAGTCCTCGCCGAATTCCTGGAGGCGCCAACACGGGTCGCCGCAGGTGTCGGCCGCATGGACGACGCGAGATACTACGCCGGCCAGGCGTTGCAGGAAGCGGAAGCCGCCCAGGAGGACACGCGCTTCCTGCGCGCGCGGCTGCTGGCCTTCGCCGGAAGATGGGAAGAGGCTAGAGTCCTCCTGGAAGGTCTCTCCACGGCGACGCCCGACAACCCCGACCTCCTGGGCATCTACGGCTGGGCCCTGGCGATGGCCGGGCGACGCTCCCAGGCGTTCGACGTCAGGAAGCAGATAGAGGCGCTGCCCCAGACTACGGCGGGCAGACGGGCCGTGGTCTCGAGCTGGATGGCCGCCATCTCGGGAGCGCTGGGCGAGGACGAGCGCGCTCTCGAGGAGCTCAGACAGGCCCTGGCCAACGGACTCGGCTTCGACACATGGACGGTGTGGTCACCGTACCATCGCCCCCTGTACGACGACCCGCGCTACCAGAGCCTGGTGGCACCCAGGTAGGGATCACGCCTGCAAAGAACGGTACCTCAGGGCGCGCGCCTTGCGCACGCCTCAGCGCACGTCCCACCACACCGGAGTAGTCATCAGGTCGAGCCCGCCTCCCTGCCGCGCCACCGCAGCCTCCAGGTTCGCCTTGTTCAGCGACTGCTCCAGGTCCGGATACGTGAAGCGTATCGGGATCCGCGGGAGCGTCAGGTCCGGGCCGGCCTGAAGATGCGGTACGTCCGTCCTGCGCCAGTTGAACCAGGCCTCCGGCCCGTTCATGTAGAGGGCCAGCCATTGCTGCAGGTGGATCTGATCCAGCCCGGTCGCTGCGTCGTACACCACCCTGGGCTCAGCCAGGTACGCGTCGATCTCGGCGTCCGTGGGCTCGTTGGCAGGTGACCAGGGATCGTACTGGTGCATGCTCGCCCGGATGCCGGCCTCGTAGAGCGTGGCGGGATCGGCGGAGATCCACCCACGGGCTGCGGCCTCGGCCTCCAGGAGGAGTGCTTCCGCGTAGGTCATGATGGGCGACGGCGTCGTGGCTCCCTCGGTCCAGAACCTCCCGGGACGTGAATACGACGAGAGCAGGAGGGGAGGGTTGACGATGCCGTTGCCGAGCCCGCGATACTCGCCGTCCTGGGCAGCGGGCTCCGCGTAGAGCGCCAGGCGCGGGTCGCCCAGGGACTTGAGCGTGTCGATCATGGTGGCGCTGACGCCGTTCATTTGGTACGTGTTGCACCAGTCGAACACCGGATTCCGGTATGGCGCACCGGGCCACCGCAACACGGCGTTGTCGTCGTTGCTCTCGAAGGCGCCGGCCTGGTACGCAGCGGCGAACTGGCTCCGGGCGGTGGCGGGGTCCACCTCGGACAGGCGCATGGCCAGTCGCATGCGAAGCGAGTTGGCGAACCTGCGCCACTTGCCGAAGTCGTTGTCGTAGAGGACGTCCCCGCTTCCGAAGGAACCTGAGCCCGAGCTCAACCTGTCCACGGCGTCGCTCAGGTCCTGCAACATTCCGGTATAGATGTCCTGCTGAGGATCGTACACCGGCGCTGTGATGCCCTCACTGGCCCTCAGAGCCTCCGAGTAGGGGACGTCCCCCCATATGTCCGTGATCTGTTGGAAGACCCACGTCCTCCAGGTGAGGCCCACCCCTTCGATCTTGCCTTTCCCGCTCGCCTGTCCCTTGGTGACCACGGTCTGGATGTCGGTGAGCACGTCCAGGTAGAAGCCGTCCCAGAAGCCCTGGATCTTGTCCGGACGCACGTCACCCTTCTCCTGAACGGGATACTGGAGCTGCACGAGCTGCTGAGACCAGATCTCCGTCATGTTGAGCATCAACCACCCGCCGTGGACCCCACCGACCGCCCACGTGATCGCGGTCGGGAGGAAGTACTCGGGCCCCACGTCCGTGGGCGCGTTGGGATCGACGTTGACCTCGGTGAGTCCCCGGTCGCAGGCGCACAGAGCCGTGACCAGGAAGACGGACAGCACTCCGAGGAAGCGTGTTCTCGCGTTCATTCCGGTCTCCTCAAAGCGGGGTCACGGTCGAATCGACAGGGCGAAGCCGATGCTCCGCGCCGTCGGCATCTGGCCGCACTCGATCCCCTGCACGTTGCTCGCGTCGAAGGCGGTCTCGGGGTCGATGTTCTCGGCCCTGGACCAGAGGGCCAGGTTCCGGCCGATGAGCGAGATGTCCCCCCCGGAAAAGCCCAGACGCCGCATGAGTGCCGGGGGGAGCGTGTATCCCAGCCGCACCTCCCGCAGCTTGACATAGCTCGCGTCGAGGATCGCCGACTCGCGGTTGTCGGAGAGGCCGCGGAAGTAGTCCTCCGCCGTGACGCTGACGTCGTTCGCTCCGTCGCCGTTCACGGAGCCATCCGGGAGGACCCCCCGCTCCACGATGCCGGGATCGTTCCAGTCGTTCTCGCGACCCCGTAGGGTGGACGCCAGAACCCCGCTGGACTGGCCCGACATCCGGGTCATGGACAGGATGTTGCCGCCCTTCTGGCCGTCCACGAGCACGCTGAGCTCGAAGGGCCCGTAGCTGAAGCGGTTCCGGATGCCGCCGATCCAGTCGGGGTTGTAGTTCCCGAGGATGCGTCGCGTGGGATCCGTCCTGGGCACCCCGGACGCGTCCAGCATGAGCATGCCGCGCTGGTCTTCGGTGCACGCGCCGCCGGCGATCTGGGCGTCCCCACACCGGAGGTACCCGTTGCCGATCATGACGCCGTACGGCTCGTTCTTGCGGGCCTCGATGTTCACGCTCCAGTAGGCGCCGAGGACCAGCGTCTGCAGGTCTCCGTGGAGGTCCACCACCTTGGAGTCGTTGCGGCTCCAGTTCACGGTCATGTCCCAGCGGAAACCCTGCTCGTGCCGGATCGGCGTCGCGTTCAGGAGCAGCTCCCATCCCCGATTCCGCACCTCCCCCGCATTGAGGATCCTGCTTCCGTACCCGGAGGTCGCCGAGATCTGGACGGGCAGGATCTGGTCCCTGGTCGTGTTGCTGTAATAGGTGAGGACGAAGCCCAGACGCTCGTCCAGGAAGCCGAGGTCGGTACCCACCTCCCACGCCGTCGTCCGCTCGGGCTTCAGGTGGATGGCCGGGAGCACATTGGAAACGGAGAAGAGTGGCGCCGAGCCGAAGTCCACATCCGTGTCGAGTGACGACGTCAGTTGATAGGGATCGGTGTCGCTGCCCACCCGGGTCCAGCTCGCGCGTACCTTGCCGGAGCTGAGGATCGCGCTCTCCAGACCCAGGGCGTCGGTGAACACGAACGCCGAGGAGACCGACGGATAGAAGTACGACCAGCTCTCCGCCGGCAGCGTGGACGACCAGTCGTTGCGGCCGGTGACATCGAGGTTCAGGTATCCGCCGTAGCTCAGGCTCGCGGAGGCGTACAGGCTCCGGACCTTCTTGTGGGCCACGTTGTCCCAGGGGGCCGGCGTCACCCCGGCGTTGTCCACGGAGTAGATGTCGGGGACGATGAGGCCCGTCACGCTCACGCCGGAGGCCGTGTAGTCGTTCGTGCGCACGTTGCCCCCCGCGTTGACGTTCAGCGAGACCTTGGAGCTCAGCTGCCGGGTGGCCGTCGCCAGCACGTCGGCGTTGGTCTCCGAGACGTACCGTGACATCTCCGTGAAGCCCCCTTGGCCGGCATACCGCTGGCTGCCGATGGCGCCGACATCCTTGCGATGCTCGCGGTACCAGTCGCGCCCGACCCTGCCGGTGAGGGTGATCCAGTCGTCGAGCTGGTAGCTCACCTGGCCGCTGCCCATGACGCGGTCCCGCTCGTCTCCGTTGGTGTCGACGAGTTGCGCCCAGAACGGGTTCTGGCCGGAGAGGTAGTTCCAGTTGTACTGGCCGCCGTTGGCGTCGCAGGGGGTGGGCTCCGTGCCGTCGCACAGATAGTGCCGCAAGGCGTTCAGATCGACCTGGCGACCAAACCAGGTGAAGCCCTGCATGGCGTTCTGGGCTTCATAGCCCGTGCCCATCCGGTTCTTCGCCCCCAGGGTCACGTAGTTCAGCGACGCGTCGGCGGTGAGGCGGGTCGTGAGTGACGCGCCGCCCTTCAGCGCGATGGACTTCCGGTTGATCCGCTCCCCGGGAGCCATGCCGGACAGTTGGACGTTGGTGAATGAAAGCCGCAGATCGGAGCTGGTGTTGGTCCGGCCGACGGCGACGTTCGTGCTCCACGTCGACCCGGTGTTGAAGAAGCTGCGCACGTTGTCGGGGTGGGGTGACCAGGGCATGGCCGCGCCGGTGAACTGGTCGATGGGCCGGCCGTCCATCCTCGGCCCCCAGCTCTCGTCGATGTAGTCGTAGATGCCGCCTCCTTGCGGGTCCGCGCCGCCGTCCACCCACTGGAATTGGCCACGCGATCCCTGCCCATACCCGTCTTGATACGAGGGCAGGCGGAGCGGTGTCTCGAAGGTGATGCTGGACGTAGCCGTGAGCCCGGTACCGGCAGCATCGATGTCCCTTCCGGACTTGGTGGTGATGACCACGGCCCCGTTCGCGGCCCGGGAGCCATACAAGGCCGCCGCGTTGGGGCCCTTCAGAATGCTGATGGACCGGATGTTGTTCGGATCGAGATCCTGGATGGCGTTGCCGTAGTCGAGACCACCGTAGCCGTAGTTGCGGGGATCGCCATCTCCTTGCGCCCTGTTGTCCACCGGAATGCCGTCCACCACGAAGAGCGGCTGGTTGGACCCGGTGAGGGAGCTGGAGCCCCGGACGACGATGCGTGCCGTCCCCCCGGTGGGCCCGGCGTTGGTGATGTGGACGCCGGCGACCTTGCCCTGGAGGTCGTTGACGAAGTTGAAGTCCGGGGCCCGCGCAACGTCCCTGCTTTTAAGGTCCTGAACGGAGTACCCAAGGGAGCGCTTCTCTCGCCGGAGACCCAGTGCCGTGACCACGAGGCCCTCGATGCCGATGGCCTGCTGGTGGAGGGCGATCTCCAGTCGGGGCTGGATCGGGGCTTCCACGGTCTGATAGCCCAGGGACGTGAACACCAGCGTCGTGGCGTCTCGCGGAACCTGTAGCGCGAAGTTCCCCGCGTCGTTGGTGAGCGTGCCGATGTTGGTCCCCTTCACCACGATCTGGACACCGGCCATCGGCTGAGTGGTCTCACCGCTGCGCACGTGACCCGTCACCTGGCCGGGCGCCTGCCCGCCCAGAGCGGAGGGGACGAGCGTGAGGAACAGCAAGGTGAGCACCCGTCTATGGTGGGGTAGCAGCATGGGGAGCTCTCCGTCCTGCGACGAGTACGAGTTGGTCTGGCGCTCAGGCGCCGCGTCAGGGGAGGACGGGCGGGCCGCCACTGCCTCGCCGACCTGAGCCCTCCGATGTGCGAATCTCACCGGCGAGTCTATGCCCGGGTCTGACCCAGGTCTGACCCAACCCTGACCTCGGCTCCGTTGACCAATCCGAGCCTCCGCTCGTATTCTGTTCAATGTCCCGCGGAGCCATCCGAAGCCGGATGACCGTGGGAGCCTGTTTGAGGCCCGGAGCGGCACCACCCGCCTCCCTTGCCGGTCGCCTGCCCACCGGTATGTCGCTCCTTGACATCACCCGAGTTTAATCGACGAGCGCATTCGGCGGAGCACGGCATGCTGACGCTCAAAGCCTTCGGCGCGATCGACGTCCGGGACGCCGCCGGACAGCCTCTCGGTACCCTGCTGGCGCAGCCCAAGCGGGCTGCGCTGCTGGCGTATCTCGCGCTGTCGCGCCCCTACGCTCTTCACCGCCGGGACTCCCTGCTGGCCATGTTCTGGCCGGAGCTGGACCAACCGCATGGACGGGCGGCGCTGAGCCAGGCACTGAGCTTCCTGAGGCGAGAGCTGGACGACGGCGTCCTGACGACGCGAGGCGTCGAGGAGGTGGGCGTCGATCCCACGCTGGTGAGGAGCGATGTCGGCGCCTTCGAGGATGCGTTCGCCGGAGGGGACTGGAGTCGCGCGCTGGATCTCTATCAGGGCGATCTGCTGGAAGGCCTTTATGTGACCGGGTCGGCACCATTCATCGATTGGGTGGACAGGGAGCGGGAGAAGCTCCGTGAAGCGGCGGCGGTAGCGGCGTGGAAGCGGGCGCACGAGCTCCTTACGATGGCCGAGCCGACGGAGGCGGAGCGAGTCGCGCAGCGGGCGCTGCACCTGGTCCCGACTGACGAGAGTCCGGCTCGCGGGTTCATCGAGGCACTGGCTCGTGCGGGAGATCGTGCCGCGGCGGTGCGCTTCTACGAACGGTTTGCCCGCATCCTGGCGCAGGAGTTGGGCGTGGAGCCGGCGCCGGAGACGGTGGCGGTGGCGGAAGCCGTGCGGGGGGGAGCCGAATCGGTGAAGGCGAAGGCCGTGGCTCCAGCTCCACGGCCACCCGAGAACGGGGAGATCGAGCTTTCGGCGGCGGACCTGCCCCCGGCTGCGGACCCGGAAGCCCTCGGCGCGCCTCCCCGCGAGGTCTCGGGAGTTCGAGGCTGGATGCGCTGGCTGGTGGCGACAGCCTTCCTGGCGATCCTCGTCTTCGGCGGCTACTCGCTGGTGCGGGCCAGTTGGACGGGAGGCCCCGGTACGTTGATCCGTGAGGGCCTGGCGGCGAAGTACGATCAGGTGGTGGTGGCGGACCTCACCGCGTCCGATCCGAACCTCGGCCTGGCCGCCGCCGAGTGGCTGCGGACGAAGCTCGACGAGTCCGACATCGTACGCCCCGTGAGCCCCACGGCCGTCAGCGACGCGCTCCGCCGCATGAACAGGGACCCGTCGCTCCCCGTCGACGCGGCGACGGCTCGCGAGATCGCGATCCGCGACGGGTATCCGTTGGTGGTCGCGGGAGAGATCGAAGGAGCGGGCAAGGGCTATCTTCTCACGGCTCGGCTGGAAGCGCCGCAGAGCGGTGAGGTGCTCGGTCGGTTCCGGGCGTCCGCCGCGACGGGCGACGAGCTCGCGGCGGCCCTGGAGCGGATGGGCGGCGAGATCCGCGCGCGCATCGGTGAGGCCGTCCGCTACGTCCGACGGGATCCACCGCTGCAGCAGGTGACCACGTCGTCGCTGGAGGCCCTCCGTCTCTACACGGAGGCATCCCGGACGAGCCCCCTGGACGCGGTGCCCCTCCTGGAGCGCTCCATCGCTCTGGACACGACGTTCGCCATGGCGTACTCGGCGCTCGGGGACGCCCTGAACACGTACATCACCCAGTGGGACCGACAGGCGGAGTACGCCCGCAAAGCCTACCGGTACAGGGATCGGCTGCCGGAATACCAGCGGCTTCTCGCGGAGGGGGACTACGTCTTCCAACGGCTCGTCGGCGGGCAGGATCCCGGAGTGCCAGCCCCCACCGAATGCGACATCGACGAGCCCATGCTGCACCTGTACGAGGCCTACGTCGCGCGGCACCCCGAGGATCCGCGTCCGCTGCAGAACTACGGCGTCTACCAGGAACGGACGGGACATCCGGAGCGAGCCATCGCGACGTATCGCCGTCTCGTGGCCATGGACCCGTCGAACAACGGCGGCTTCCACGCCCTCTACGCTGCGCAGCTGAGGCTGGGCCGGTTCGAGGAGGCCCGCAAGACCGAAAAGCAGTGGGCAGAGCACCTGGCAGGCGCCGACCCCTGGCGACTCCATCTGGCGGACCTGGAGCTGCGTGCACGGCAGGCCGACTACGACGGAGCGGACTCGGCGGTGACGCTCTACCAGGCGGCGGTGGGCGACGACCCCGACGCGCCGCCCATGGAGGGAGACCTGGACGCCGTGCGCGGGCGGATGCGTGAGGCCTTTCGCCATTACGATGCCGGCGTCCGTCGGATGGAGGAGACCGGAAACCCGGAGCTCCCGGTGCCGCGAGTTGCACAGCGCGCCCGCGTCCGGCTGGTGGCTCTCGGCGATACTGCCGGAGCCATGTCGGACCTGTCCGCGGCACTCGACCGCCTTCCCGCCGACGCCAACCTCTCGGGAGGATGGATCGGCGTGGGGGTCCTCTACGCGCTGGCCGGTGACACGGCCCGGCCGCGGCAAGCCCTCGAGGCCCTGAGGCGGACCGGCCGTGGAAACTGGAGTGGGACCAGAGGCGTGTTGGGTGCCGCCCTGGCGCTGGCCAGGGGTGATCCGCAAGGAAGCCTCGACCTTCTGGCGGAGTCGGAGACTCCCTGCACCTTCAGCCCCTCGTTGGGAGTCGACCACCGCCAGAGGCGGATCCTGGCGGGGCGAGCCTACGAGGCCCTGGGCCTACCCGACTCGGCCATCGCGGAGTACGAGGCGTACTTCACCGAGCCTCCGATCAGCTACCCGGTCCCCCTCGACGCCGCCTTCCGTTTCGACACCTTCGAGCGCCTGGGACGTCTGTACGAGGCACGCGGCGACAGCTCGCGGGCCGCGATGTACTACGTGCGGGCCGCGGATCTCTGGAAGGAAGCCGATCCCGAGCTGCAGGGCCGGGTTCGGGATCTGCGGGCCCGCGCCGCGGCGCTGGCGGGTGCCACGGCGCGCGGGAAGCCCTCGCGGTAACGCGGGCCGTCCCAAGCGCGCACCTCCGATGCCGCGGCGCGCCACGCCCCACATGGCGCTCGCACGCGCTCGCTTGCCCCACCCTCCACGCGACATCAGCTTGCTCCCCTCCACCCGTACCGGAGGACCCCACCATGCCCACCGCCCGACCTCTGCCCCCGGGACATTCACACAGCCGGTGGGCGGTCCTCGTGCTCGCCGCCTCCCTCGCTTCCCTCGCCGGCTGCGACCGCAGCCAGGGCCCCGACCCGACGCTCGTGGAGTACATCGACACCCTGGCCGCGGTGGACGCCCATGCGCACCCCATGGCGTGGGTCGCGCCGGGCCAGCCCCCCGACACCGACTTCGACGCGCTCCCATTGTCGGGCATCCCCGGCTTCCAGGTACCCGTGGGGCTGCGCCCCGACAACCCGGCGTATCGGATCGCACAGGAGGCGCTGTACCACATCGATCCCACCGATACCGGCAGCGTATACGTCGAGGCCCTGGACTCGGCCCGCAGTGCCACCCTGAAGGAGAAGGGCACGGGCTTCGCGTCGTGGGCCCTGGACCGGGCGTACATCCGTTACATGCTCGCCAACCGGATCGCCATGGGCTCGGGGCTTCCCGCGTCGCGCTTCGGATGGATCCCCTTCGAGGACGCGCTCATGCTGCCCCTGGACATCCGGCGCGAGGCGGCGCGCACGCCCGACACGCAGGCCCTGTATCCCCTGGAGGCGAAGCTCCTGGCTCGTTACCTGCGCGATCTGGGCTTGACGCGGATTCCGTCCACGCTGCGCGGCTACGAGCGCGACGTGGTGGCGGCAACCCTGAAGAAGCAGAAGGACGCCGGTGCCGTGGGTCTCAAGTTCGAGGCCGCGTACCTGCGCTCCCTGGACTTCGAGCCGGCGGACTCCGGGGTGGCGGCGGCGATCTACGCGCGCTACGCGCGCGGGGGCGTTCCCACCCACCAGGAGTACACGACGCTGGAGAACCACCTGTTCCGGGTCATCGCCAGGGACGCCGGAAGCCTCGGGCTCACCATCCAGATCCACGTCACCGAAGGGTTCGGCAGCTACTACTCCGAGCGCGGGAGCTCGCCGCTCCTCCTGGAGAGCGTCTTCGACGACCCCTCGCTGCGCTCCACCAACTTCGTCATCACCCACGGAGGCTGGCCCCGGGTGCGGGAGACCCTGACGCTTCTGAACAAGCCGAACGTCTACACGGACATCTCGATGATGGACCTCCTGGCTGAGCCCCGGATGCTGGTGGATGCCCTGCGGCTGTGGCTGGGCGAGTGGCCGGGGAAGGTGCTCTTCGGCACCGACGCCTTCGACGGCGGCGCCGCCCAGGGATGGGAACAGGTGGCCTGGGTGGCCTCGCGCAACGCCCGCCGCGCGCTGAGCGTGGCGCTGGACGGCATGGTGGACGACGGAGAGATCACCCCGGCGCGCGCCCGGGAGATCGCCCGCATGGTGATGCGGGAGAACGCCCTCCGCGCATACCACCTGTCGCTGCCCTGAGACACCGGGCGCCGCCCCGACCGCGGACCACCGCGAACCGCCGTGTCGCAGGGGCGCCGCGGAGCGTCCCTCAAGAGCCTCCCGCCTCGTACAGGAGGATGATCCAGGCCCGTTCCAGGATCGTGTCCCGCACCTGCACCTTGTCCGCATCGGTGATCTGCACCGGCACGTCCGGCGCCAGCCCCACGCCCTCGAAGAACGTCCCCCCGACCCCCCACAGCTGCCACCGCGGCACGTGGACGATCCAGCCGTTGGGAAGCTCCCGGGCGATGGGGTTTCCCGAGCCGCCCCCGGTGGTGTCCCCCACGGTGGTCACACGGGGGAGCGCGCGCATCGCCAGCACGAAGTCCTCCGCCGCGGAGTAGACTCCGCGGTTCGTGAGCACCGCGATGGGACCGTAGTAGCGGTGCCTGCCGGAGGGCTCGAGGTAGTCCGGGATCGAGGGCCCGAAGTCGTCGTGGCCCGGCCCGCTCTTGTAGCGGTGATAGGCGTACAGGACGCGTTGGCGCGCGAAGTGCCCGGCCACGGCCCGGGCCTGGGCCTCCGAGCCGCCTCCGTTGCTGCGCACGTCCACGATGAGGCCGGGGAGGGAATCACCCAGAGCCGCCAGCGCCGTGTCCACGGCCGCGGCGATGTCCTGCCGACCGAAAGTGGAGATCCCCAGATACCCTATGGTGCCTAGCCTGCCCCACACGACGCCCCCTCCGGCAGCCGTCCTCTCGCTGGGACCCAGATAGGCGTCGACGAACGCCGACGAGTAATTCGCGGGGTAGTCCTGGTACCAACCGTCGTACTCGTAGTGGCGACCCGGGGCGTCCAGGGTGGCGTGCCCGTCCTTCAGCTTGCTGAGCATGATGCCGAGCACGTCGAAGAGATCGGAGTCGGACATGGCCGTGGTAACCCGGGGCAGGTACTCCCCGCCGACGGAATCCCAGTCGGTCTTGTTCACGTCGAAGAAGGAGTAGTACTGGTCCACATCCGTCCACATGGCCTGAGCCACCTGCGGCGGCGAGTCTCCGGGCTCGGGAGAAAGGAGCGCGTCGGCGCACCCCGCGCAGAGGAGCATCGCCGCGACGGTCAGGGGCATGCGCCGAAGGCGGCACCTCCCCGCCCGCACGGACGGCGCGTGGCGCTGACTTGCAAGTCGGCCGCTCACGGCCTACCCCCGCCGCCCCGGAGCAGCGTCACGCCCACGGATACGTCCTGGCGCACCATGCGCAGAGGCCGCTCGCGATCCGTCGCCAGAAACGTGAGCCCGTGCGTCAGGAAGACGCGCACGTGGGGTGACATGCGCACGGACAGGCGGAGCCGGTGGCGCACGACCTGCACACCCCCAGGGCCCGTCCACCACGCGCGCGCAAGCGTCCTGGCGCCCGCAAACGGGCTCCTGAGCATGACCGTCAACAGCCCCACGTCCAGGCGCTCGTCCAGGATGCCCCTCGCGCCCAGGTCGTGGCCGAGGCCCACGCTCAGCGAGAGGGGGAACGCCACGTCGTCGAAGTACTCGCGATATCCGGGGCTGTACTGGTGCCTCCGCCCGAACACGAGGCCGCCCACATCGGCCCCGAGCTCCAAGGACGTGTGGGTGCCGAAGGATGCCACTCTGCGCGCCCAGCGCACGTCCGCGGCCAGGGTCCAGAGGTCCTCGAAGCCTCCGGTGGCCGACGCGATGCGCGAGCTGGAGCGGTCCATGCCACCGCCGAGCGTCACCTGGAAGCCGTTGTGCACGAGGGTGAGGTCGCCGTCGACACCGGTGCCGTGCTGGTGAAAGGGGGAAGCCAGCAGATCGGAGTGCGCGTCGAAGCCGGCTCCGAACCGGATGCCCACCAGCGTGGAGTCCTGGGCCGTCGCAGCGTCGGCGACGGCAGGAAGCGACAGCATCACCGCCACCATCACGCAGCACAGCCACCCTCCCGGTCTCCCCATCCTGCTCCCTTCTTCCCATCGAGTGAACGGAGGGGAGTCGGCACGTCCCGCGCGAGTCCGGGCCGTGGCCCACACCGCTGCCCGTGCGGGGGCCCGAGCCGGGAGCTCACCGCGCGGCGGGCGCCAGGGAGGTAGCTCCCGGCTCGGAAGCACCCACTCACCTCATGGCGAACCTCACCCCCACGAAGAGCTCACGCTCCGGTCCCGGCTGATACGAGTTCCCGTCGGGATCCGGCTCGGTGAAGGCGATGTACTTCGTGGCCGTGAGGTTGCGACCCTGGAGCGTGAGGTCGCCCGTCGTACCGGCAACGTCGAAGTGCCACGACACTCTTGCGTTCAAGAGCGTGTAGCCGTTCACCGACGCGACGTTGCTGGCGTCCACGTACCACTTGCTGTAGCTGTCCGTCCCCACGCCCAGCGTCACGTCCCGCATGGGGGTCCACGCCACGTCGGTCATGAGCTGGTGCTGGGGGCTGTTGGGGAGCCAGTTCCCCTCGATGTCCCCGTAGAAGCTCGTGGACTTCTTGTACAGGAAGTGCGACCAGGTGTACGCCACCTGGACCCACACCGGGTCCACCGGGTTGACGTTCGCGTACACCTCGGCGCCGAAGCGACGGCTGTTGCCGCCGTTGCGGTAGAATGTCTCCAGTGGGCGGCTCGCCACGCGGTACCGGTCGAAGTCACCGCTGGTCTCCAGGTGGAAGAGCCCCACGTCATAGTAGATGCGGCGCCCGTGGACGCCGCGCAGTCCGAGCTCCTCGCCGCTGGAGAGCGCCGGCTTCAGGGACGTGTTGAACCCACCCTGCGCGGCGGGATTGTTGTCCAGCTCTTCGGTGGCCGGCGGCAGGAAGCCCTGCCCCCAGTTCGCGTACAGGCTCCACTCCTCCGTCGGGGCCCACGTGAGGCCCACGCGGGCGGTGGCGCGGTCGAAGTTCGCGTCGCCGGAGAGGTCGACGCCCCCTGACTGCAGGTGATCCTCGAGTCGATTCGTGATGCGGTCGTAGCGGACGTTCACCAGGGCGGTCCACTCCCGGCCCAGGTTCACCCGGTCGAAGAGGAAGATGCCGACGCCGCTCTGTCGGATGGTCTGGTCGGAGAGGAGCGTCGAGCCCTCCACCGCCCCGCCCATGTTCGGAAACCGGAACTCGGTGATCCGCTGCCACTGGACGTCGGCGCCTCCGCCCAGCGTCTGCGTGAGGTTGCCGTGTCCGACCCGGCTGCTGAGCTGGACGGTGCCCCCGGGCGCCGCCAGAGCGCGGTGATCCACCGATGAGGGCACGGGCTCGACGTACCGGGTGTTGCGCAGGTACCCGTTGAAGTCGAGGGTCGTCGACGAGCTGAGCTCGTAGCGACCCACGAGGCCCCCGGTGAAGCGGCGCGTCGTCTGGAACTCGTTGAACGTGATGGCGTCGGGGTTGGCCTGACGGCGGTCCTCTGCGAGCCAGGTCAGGTTGAGGCCCTCGGCGTTCTGGTTGAAGAACGACGTCCAGGACACGATGGGCGTGAGGGTGAGCCGGTCCGAGGGCGTCCACACCGCCTTGGCCCGCACGTTGGTGGCGTTGAAGCCGGTGTGTACGCGGTAGCCGTCACCATAGGTTCGGCCCACGTCCAGGGTGTAGCCCACCCGGCCCGTGCGGCCGCCGCCGCGCACCGCCGTCTTCCAGAATCCGTTGGAGCCCATGCGCGCCTCCGCGGACGGCCTGATGGCGCCCTCCTCGGTGGGAGGCGGCGTGGTGATGATGTTCAGGACCCCCGCGGTGGAGCCTCCTCCGTAGAGCGAGGCGCCGGGTCCTCTCAGCACCTCGATGCGGCTCACGTCGGACCAGTCGACGTCGTAGAGATCCGACGCGAACCCACTGGGGTCGTTCAGCGGCAGTCCGTCCAGGAGCACCTTGATGCCCCGGAGGCCCCTCTCGCTGAGGATCCCCTGGCCCCGTATGGACATGTGCACCCGTTCGCCGTCGGCCTGGTTGTCGACCTTCACCCCGGGCACCAGGCGCACGGCTTCGTCCACCGCGATGGAGCGGGGCTGGGGCTTCAGTTCCTGCTGATCCACCACCGTGGTGGCACCGGGATTCACCCGCAGCGGGATGCTGGTGCGGGTCGCCGTCACCGTGAGGGCCATGAGCTCGTAGACGCGCAGGCTGTCCGCCTTCGCGGTGTCTGTGGCGATCTGTTGCTGTGGCGGGGAAAGGCTGTCGGAACATGGAACGTGTGGAGCGGGCCCCACGCCGAGAAGCGAGGAGCAGAGCAACAGCGTGATCATGTGGTCGTGCCTTCGGGCGGTGCCCGTACCGGCAGGGGATGTGGGCAGGAGACATCCCCGCTGGACGCGGGCGGTTCATTGGCAAAGGCGGGGCCCTTCAGGCGCCGCCTCGTCCCCGGATGTCAAGGTGATCCAACGGCCCTGCAAGTTATGACAGGTGTGGGATCGGGGCCATCGGGGCGGTGGCCGTCGCGGCGACGCGGAAGCCCACCCTTGTCCATCGTTCCGGCCTTTCATAGGGTCAAGATCCGGCCACCCGGCGAACTGCCCACGGCGGAGGGCCGACGTTTCCCGTGCGGGTAGAACGGAGAGCGCAGCAACCGTGGCGAAGCGCGGTGACGTCGAGACGACGGGGTCCGGAGAGGGATCCGTGCACGGTCGCCTGGGGATCCCCGGAAGATCCGTGGCAGCCTGTGCAGTCGCGGCGGCCCTCCTGTGCTCAGCCACGGCCTCGCCCGGGTGCGCCGAGCCCGGTCCCGTGCAGGCGAGCCAGCCCTCCGACTCGCTTCATGACTGGATGCGCTTCGGCTGGGACGTCGGCCGCTCCAGCGCGTCCACGGCCGCGACGGGCATCACCGCCGCCGACGTCGTATCCCTGCACCGCCAACAGGTGCAGATCGACGGGACCGTGGACGCCTCCGCCATCTACCTGCACGCCGTCCGGGTGGGTGGCGCGACCCACGACGCCTTCTTCGTGACCACCACCTACGGAAAGACCCTGGCCATCGACGCGGACAGCGGCACCGTCCTGTGGCGCTACACGCCGCCGGGGTACGACTCGTGGGCGGGAACGTACCGCATCACGACGGCCACGCCGGTGGCCGACCCCGACCGGCAGTACATCTACGCCGCGGGGCCCGACGGGTACGTGCGCAAGCTCGATGTACGCGACGGCCATGCCGTGTGGAGCACGGCCATTACCCGGCTGCCTCGGCGCGAGAAGATCGCGTCGCCTCTCAACTGGTTCCGGGGCCGGGTCATCGCCACCACCGGCGGCTACATCGGCGACCGTCCTCCCTATCAGGGACACGTGGCCATCCTCGACGCAGCCAGCGGCGCGCTGCTCCACGTGTGGAACTCGCTGTGCAGCGACCGTCGGGAGCTCATGGACCCGGCGTCCTGCCGGGCCAGCGACTCCGCTATCTGGGGCCGTGCCGGCGCGGTGGTGGACTCTACCACCGGCGACATATTCGTCGCCACGGGAAACGGTCCCTGGAACGGCCGGGACAACTGGGGTGACGCCACCCTGGAGCTCGCTCCCGACGCCACCCGGATATTGGGCAACTACACGCCCGCCAACACCGACGAGCTCGACCGGACCGACGCGGACCTGGGATCCACCTCGCCGGTACTCCTGGGTGGCGGGCTGGTCGCCCAGGGGGGCAAGGACGGGAAGATCCGACTCCTGCGGTGGGCGCAGATGAGCGGCACCGCCCCGCACAAGGGGGGTGAGCTCCAGGTGGTGTCCACCCCCTCCGGAACGGATCTCTTCACGGCACCCGCGGTGCTCCACACCGGCACGTCCACCTGGATGTTCGCCGCGGACAACGGCGGCACGGCGGCCTGGGTGCTGCAGGGCGGTCGACTGCGGCCGCGGTGGCACAACCGCCACGGAGGGACCAGCCCGGTGGTCGCCGGCGGTCTGCTCTATGTGTACGATCCCCACGGAGGCCTCCGGGTCTACGATCCGGAGTCGGGCCGGGGGCTCGTCGTCCTCGTCTGCGGCCCCGGGCACTGGAACAGCCCCATCGTCGCGGACGGCAGGATCGCGCTCCCCGAGGGCAACGCGAACCGCCACGCGACCTCGGGCGTGCTGGACATCTGGCGGCTGAAATGAGCGTCGGCTCTCACCACGGAGAGGGAGCGACAACACGAGTCCTTGCGGACCCACGACACCTGTGCGTAAGGTCGCCGGAGGCGACGTCGTATTCATAGTCATGAAAGAAGCTGCACAACGCTCGCGCCGCGGTCCCGGGAGGGGATCGCTCGCCCGAGGGGCTGTGGTCCTCGCCCTGGTGGGAATGCTGTTGCCGTCTACGGGGGAGGCGCAGAACAGCTCGGTGGTGAGGCGGGCCATCGAGCAGACCTGCGGGAAGCTCCCGGATCCCAAGACTGAAGCCGTGGTGGCCGGCGTGGTCGTGGACTCCATCTCCGGCGTGGCGCTCCCGGACGCGGACGTGCGCCTCTCCTGGAAGAACACCACCAACGGTAAGAAGGGGTCCCACAAGACCAAGACCGGCCGCGGCGGCTTCTTCTCGTTCTGCAAGGTTCCTGCGGGTGTGACGGCCTCGCTCTCGGCGCATCTGCGTGTGACGCGGGGGTATGACCTGGAGATCGACCAACCCGGGGAGCTCTACGTACAACACGTGCTGCTCCCCGTGTCCACGACGAGGGACCCGGGAGTGCTCGTCGGTCGGGTGGTGGATGCCAAGACGCGCGATCCGCTGGTGGGGGCCACCGTGCGCCTGGTCGAGCGCGGGGACGTGACGTCCACGAACGACCACGGGTACTTCTCCTTCGGCAAGCAGCCGTTCGGGATCTACATGCTCGAAGTGAAGATGCTCGGGTACGAGGAGCGCAAAGCTCCCGTGAGGGTGGCCGGCGACTTCACGCAGGAGGCCGAGATCGACCTCTCCCAGCATCCCATCGAGCTGCCCGGCCTCAACGTGCAGGTCCGTCCCCACAACCAGCGCTTCGATCTGGACGGCCTGGTCCGGCGCATGAGCCTGGGCATCGGCAAGTTCATCACGCGCGACGTGCTGGAGAAGCATCCGCGGTCCCGCATCACCGACCTCCTCAGGGCCACGCCGGGGATCAGCGTGTTCGTCAACCGTGATCGGTCTTACACTCTCGAGGTACAGGGACGGGCGTGTGCGCCGGACGTCTTCATCGACGGCGTCTACTACATAGACTCCGACAACAGTCTCGACATCCCCTCCGCCGCCGACCTGGAGGCCATAGAGATCTACAAGGGCGTGTCCGAGATCCCGGCGGTATACCTGAGGCCCAGCCCCCAGAAGCCTCCCTGTGCGGTCATCGCGGCGTGGACCCGGGTGCACCCCGGAGCGGGCAGAGGCCTCGGGGGAGCGTCGCACAGGTAGTTCGCTCCCGCCGCCGCTCCGGCACGAGCACCCGGACCTGTGGACCCGCTCCGGACTCTGTGCGTAGAGTAGAGGCGTCGGCAGGAACCTCGGGACCTCCCCTTCCGTATGGGAAGGATGACGATGAGGTGGATGAAGCGGATCTTCCGGTCGCGCGTCGGGCTCGTCCTGGCGCTCCTGGGGGACGTGTTGCTGCACGCCGTCCCTCGAGGCGGCGAGTACGGCCTGAAGGCGGCCGACCTCCGCGCCGCCCTGACGGCACAGGAGCAGGTCACCGCCCGCTGGATCGACCTCGCCGGCGTGGTGGGCACGGCGGTGGGGATGGACGCCGCGGGAAAGCCGGTGGTGAAGGTCTACCTCACCGCTCCCGGCGTCGCGGCCCTTCCGGCGACCGTGGCGGGCGTACCCGTGGTGCCCGAGGTCACGGGACCCATCGTCGCCTACGGCGCCGAGGGGGCGCGTGCCTCGGACGAGCCGGTCGATCCGAAGCGGGGCTTCCCCCGCCCCGTTCCCATCGGCGTGAGCACGGGCCACCCAGCCATAACCGCCGGCACCATCGGCGCCCGTGTCACGGACGGGGACCACGTCTACGCCTTGAGCAACAACCACGTGCTGGCCGCGGTGAACCAGGGGCACGAAGGCGACCCCTTCCTCCAGCCCGGCGTGGCCGACGGCGGACGCGACCCCGAGGATGCCCTGGGCACGCTGGCGGACTTTGAACCAATCAGGATGTGCCAGGCCTTCGTCTGCCCGGAGAACCGCATCGACGCCGCGCTTGCCCTCACCACGAAGGACGAGCTGGGCAACGCCACCCCCGACGGCGGATACGGCACGCCCCGGCGACGCACCGAGGAGGTGAAGCTGGGCATGACCGTCCAGAAGTACGGCCGCACGACGGGGCTCACGATGGGACGCGTCACCGGAGTCCACGCCACCATCGATGTGGGCTACGGCCCCGGTAGCGCACGCTTCGTGGATCAGATCGTGATCTCCGACGGGACCTTCAGCAACCCCGGTGACTCGGGTTCGCTGGTGGTGACCAAGGGTACGCTGCTGGGCGACCGGCGACCGGTGGGGCTCCTCTTCGCCGGGAGCAACGTCAACACTATCGCGAACCCCATCGACCTGGTGCTCCAGCGCTTCGGCGTCAGGATAGACGGAGAAGGCCCGTGACCCTGCGCACTCCACCGCACTCGCCCCGGAAGGGGGTCCGATGAGCGCCGACCTGAAGGCGGCCCTGGCCGAGCTCAACCGCAAGGTGCTCGGGCGCAAGGGCGTGAGCGGGACCGCGTTGGGTGAGTCGGGTGGTGCGCCTTGCCTGCTTGTCTACCTGAGCGATGCCGGTGCCCGCAAGGGCATTCCCGGACGCGTGGGTGGCGTGCCCGTGAAAACCGAGGTCACCGGGTCGTTCAAGCGATACTGAAGGCGCCCCTCCCGCGTCGTACCTTGTACTCGGCCGGCAACGACCGCGCGCTCGGCCGGCAACCACCGCGCGCTGAGCGCCGTCATTCCCCGGACGTCACTTCTCCAGCACGTAGCTGCGCAGGAACTCCAGCGCCAGGGCCCACGACTGGGCCGCCGCGTCCGCGTCGTACCGCCCCATGGGCTCGTTGAAGAACGAGTGCTGCGCCTGGGAGAACACCACGCTGGCGTAGCGTTTGTCCGCAGCCCGGAGCGCATCCTCGACGGCGCGCACGTGCTCGGGAAGGATGCGCTGGTCCTGCCCCGCCCAGAACAGGAGCTGCGGTCCGGAGAGATGGGAGGCACGGTCCAGCAGCCCCTCGGCGATGCCGCCGCCGTAGTACGAGATCGATGCGGCCAGGGGGGTCACCGCGTTGGCCAGGAACGCGGCCCGTCCCCCCATGCAGTAGCCTACCGCGGCGATGCGCCCGGCGTCCACCGCGGGCTGCGAGGCGAGCCAGGCATGCGCCGTCCGGAGATCGGCCGACTGCCCGTCCACCGTCATGGCGCGGATGTGCTCGAGGGCTTCCTGGATCCGGTCCGGGCCGCCCTCGAAGCCGGGGGCCGTCCGGTGGAAGAGCTCCGGCGCCAGCGCGGTATACCCTTGCCCCGCGAAGCGCCCCGTCACCTCTCGGATGTGCTCGCCGACACCCAGGGCATCCTGCAGCAACAGGATGCCCGCTCCCGTGTCCCCACCCCCCGGGCGTTCCGCCCACGCCCGCATCCTGGTTCCGTCGTCCACCTCCAGAGTGATCCACTCGCCGTTCATCTCCCCTCCCTCACATCTTCGGGTTCTGCTCGTCCCGCACGTCCGTCCATCGGGCACTCCGGGCGTGTACTACGCACCCTCGCCGCCCCCAGGTCCCTCGTCCGCGTCGTCGTCGTCCGGTGCGTCGGCGTGCCCCAGGCCCACCGCCTCCAGAAGGCGCAGCGCGTTGCGGGTGGTGGCCACGCCGGGGCGGAGCACGTAGTCGAAGGTCAGCCGCGCGCCCTCCTCGCCCCGCTCTACCCGCTCGCGGAAATGGAAGGCCTTCCTCAAGGGCACCAGGTCCGGTGCATCCGCCAGCGTCAGATCGTGTGAGGTGATCCCACCGATGGCTCCCTCCTCCAGCAGATGGCGAAGCACGGCCCGCGCGGCCACCCGGCGCTCCGCGGTGTTCGTTCCCTGGAGCATCTCGTCCAGGAGATAGAGGACGGGCGTCTCCCCCCCGGCGGAGTCGCGCGCCGCCTCCACCACGGCCCGTACCCGGAGGAGCTCGGCCATGAAGCGGGACACCCCGTCGGCCAGCGAGTCGTCCACGCGCATGCTCGTCCACAGCCGCACCGGCGGCAGCGTCAACGATGTGGCGCATACGGGCGCCCCGGCCCCTGCCAGGACGGTGTTGGCACCCACCGCCCGGAGGAGCGTGCTCTTCCCGGACATGTTGGAGCCCGTGATGAAGAGAAAGGTGCCCGGCGGTCCCACGTCGAGGTCGTTCCGGACGCACGCGGCCGGCAGAAGCAGCGGATGCCCCAACGCCACCCCCCGGAGCACGCTCTCTCCCACCTTCCACTCCGGCATGCACCAGTCGGGATGGTCGTGACCCAGCGTCGCCAGGGAAGAGAGGGCCTCCATGTGGCCGAGGGCGTCGAGCCAGCGGCGCACGTCGGGTCCCCACCGCGCGCGCCACCGGTCGAGGGCGAAGCCCAGATGCACGTCCAGGAGGAGCACCGGGGCCAGCCCCTCGTAGATCATGCTCCGGCGGCTCTGTACCATGTCCACCCGTCGCACCAGGCGGGCGAGGGCCGCGTGGGCAGGCTCACCGTCGGTGACAAGCCTTTCACCCAGCTCCCGCAGGCGCGCCGAGCTCCAGTCGGCCCCCTCCACGAGGCGGAGCTGCGGGCCCGCCGCCTGCAGACACGGCGCACCTTCCTCCACGAGGGGAAACCCCTCCACCACACGACGGCGTACGCGGGCGAGGACCCAGAGCTGGAGCGCCAGCGACGCTACCCACCAGGAGAGGACGCCGCCGTGGGGCAGCTCGAATACCGCGAGGACTATCGTCAGGACCGGTAGAGTCCGGGCCGCCAGAAGCGTCCAGCGTTGCGTCAGGAGCCACGGGTCGGACTCGACCCATTCCAGGAAGGCGTTCAGCGCGTCCTCTTCGGAGGCCGGAGCCAGGCGCCCGCGTGCCGCCAGCTCCTCGCGGAACTCCACCGCCGGAGTCAGCTCCCGCACCGCCTCCTGCCGGGCCACCACCTCGTCGGGTGAAGCGGCCTCCAGCAGCCAGCGTCTGATAGTCCGGCGCCCGGAAGCGGAGGTCACGGGTCCGGACAGACGTATCAGCGACGCCCTTCCGAAGACGTCGAGGTCGTTGGCGTACGCATGCTCGGCAGGCGCTTCCCCGTGGTTGGCCTCCGCGTGGGGGAGCGATGCCTCCAGCTCGTCCCACCGGCGATCCAGGCGGAGCAGCCCCTCCACGGCCAACCCGCGGAGCACTTCCTGCCGGCGCTCGAGCTCCCGGATCCTGCGGTGGCGCCCCACCATCACCACGAAGAGCACCGCCAGCACCACGGCCACGGCGGCAGCGATCCGTTCCGTCGGCGCCGCGAGCACGTCCCACAGCACGAGAGCTGCCACCAGCCCCAGGAACGTCGCCATGCGCAGCGTGGACATCCTGAGAGACGCCCCATGGGCGCGGTCCCGCGCCTCCGCATGGCGCCGTTCCCGCTCGACGTAGGTCTCCCGTGGTCCGCTCACGGCTCCGGCCCCTCCTCTCTCACCGGGGCGTCCGGTGTCGCGCCGCACAGCGCAGTATGGCCTCGAGGCTCACCTGGACGTCCTCCTCCGTGGTGGCCCACGAGGACACGCTTATGCGCATGGCCGTCCTGCCCTGCCAGACCGTCCCTCCGCACCAGCATGTGCCGTCGCGCTGAATATCCGCAATGACCTTCTCCGTCACCGTTGCATCGCCGAACGACACCAGCACCTGGTTCAGAACCACGTCGTTGAGGATCTCGTATCCCGCGTCCGCCAGCCCTTCCGCGAAGGCGCGAGCGTGGCGGCAGGTCCGCCCCACGAGGTCGGCGACGCCATCCCTGCCCAGCGCCTTGAGGGCAGCCCACACCTCCACGCCGCGGGCGCGCCGGGAGAGCTCCGGCGTGTAGTCCGCCGGGTTGCGCTGGTCGGTCTCCGTAGGCAGATACTCCGCGGTGAGGGCCATGGCGCTGCGTAGCGCGTCGCGGTCGCGCACGAACGCGAGGCCGCTGTCGTAGGGGACGTTCAGCCACTTGTGCGCGTCCGTAGCCCACGAATCGGCGGCTTCCATGCCCCGCACGAGCCCGGCGCGCTCGGGTGCGGCGGCCGCCCACAGGCCGAAGGCGCCGTCCACGTGGACCCAGGCTCCCGCCTCGTGGGCACGGGCGCAGACATCCTCGAAGGGATCGAAGGCACCGGTGTTCACGTTGCCCGCCTGGACGCATACGATGGTGGGCCCGGAGACCTCGGGGAGCAGGTCGGCCCGCATGCGTCCCTGCCCGTCCACGGGGACCCTGACGACGCGGTTGCGTCCCAGCCCCAGGAGCCCCAGGGCCTTGAAGACCGAGGGGTGGGCCTCGGCTCCGACGATCACGGTCACGGGCGGCGCGCCGACCATCCCGTCGCCTTCGATGTCCCAGCCGATGCGGGTGTACACGGCATGGCGGCCCGCGGCCAGGGCGCTCAGGTTCGCCACCGTTGCCCCGGTGACGAAGGCGCCGCCCGACTCTGAAGGCAGACCGAAGAGCTCCAGGAGCCACGACAGCGCCACCGCCTCCAGCTGTGCGGTGGCGGGCGTCACCCGATGGAGAGCGGTGTTCTGGTCCCATGCGGCGGCGAGCCAGTTGGCCCCCAGGGTCACCGGAAGTGAGCCGCCGATGACGAAGCCGAAGAAGCGGGGCCCGGCCATGGCCATGGTGGCCGGGGAGCAGCGTGTGTCCAGAAGCTCCAGCACTTCCTCGGGGTCCGTCGGCGCCTGCGGAAGGGGCTCGTCCAGCTCCCCGAGCCGTTCCGTGGCGTCCGCATCCGGAGCGACCGGACGGGCATCGACACCCTCGAGGTAGCGGAGGGCTCGCTCCGCCGCCGATTCCAGCAGTCGGTTCATGGGCATCGCGGAGTTTAGGGAACCCTGAGGCGTGCCGCCACGCGTGCCTTCCGCCGGAGGGGGCCACGGGGAACCACGTCGGTGGGAGCCTCCACCGCCTCGGCGTGTACATTTGTGCATCCGCCATGCGGGCCCGGACGTGCCACCCGATGCGAGCATGCGAATGCGCTCTTCCCATTACAGGTCACTCGTGCTGCTGTGCCTGGTGTCGGCCGGCTGCGCCTCGGCGGGAGACTCGAGCGGGCCATCCACGCTGGCCCTCAAGCGGCCGGACGGGGTGTCGGCGGTCTGCACACGCCCTCCCGAGGCGTGGCTCGACTCCCCGGCGGGTGTGGGGGTCGCCGCGGCCGTTCCGACCATCGTCCAGAGCCTCGTCTCGTCCTCGGGCCAGGGAACCGACCTGTCGCAAGGTACGGCGCAGGGAGGCCCGCCCGGCGGAGCGCCTCCGGGTGGAGGGCCCCCGACGGGAAGCCCGCAGAAGGGAGCCGCGTCCAAGACCGGTGACCTGCTGGAGGCCGTGGTGCAAACCGCCCCCAACACGCGGGCCCTCGACGTGCTGGACTACCGGCTCTGTCTCGCCTACGGCAAGGGGATCCTCACTCGAGACGTGTACGTGTATTGGCTCCTGGACCTGCGACCACAGGCGTTCGACGCGGTACGGAACGCCAAGGACGGCGGCTGACGGCTCGGGGCGCGCTCCGTCTCCCCTCGACGGGCCTGGCGACCGCTTCCCCGGCGAACCCCGGGGGGCGGTGGGTCCGATCCACATCGACAGGGGTCGTAGACCGGCTCGCCCCGGTCTGCTAGGCTAAGGCCACCCTCCCGGTCGGGCCGTGCGGCTGCGGCGCACCGCACGCGTCGCGATTCGCGAACACGATGTGCTCCCTGAAGGAGAGGATCATGACGCATCCCCTCGAACGCCGGGCGGGCAGGTCGCTCCGTCTGGCGACGTTCCTCGTTCTCGCCCTTGCGGCGCCCACGGCAGCCCAGACCAAGCTGCTTCGCTTCCCCGACATCCACGGCGACCACGTGGTCTTCACGTACGCGGGTGACCTGTGGACGGCTCCGGCCACCGGCGGCACCGCGGTGCGTCTCACGGCCAGCCCCGGACAGGAGCTGTTCGCCAAGTACTCTCCCGACGGCAAGTGGATCGCGTTCACCGGACAGTACGACGGGGACGAGCAGGTCTACGTGATCCCCTCCACGGGCGGCGTGCCCAAGCAGCTCACCTTCTATCCCGCCCAGGGCCCACTCCCCCCGCGGTGGGGTTACGACGACCAGGTGTACGGCTGGACCCCCGACGGCAAGTCCGTCGTCTTCCGCAGCCTGCGCGATGGCTGGGACCTGGCGAACAACCGGCTCTATACCGTGCCCATGGCCGGCGGCCTGCCGGTGGCGCTGCCCATGCCGCAGTCCGGCGCCGGTGACATCTCGCCGGACGGGAAGGAGATCGTCTACTCGCCCCTCTTCCGGGACTTCCGCGCCTGGAAGCGCTACCAGGGCGGCTGGGCCGAGGACCTGTGGGTGTTCAACCTCGCGACCCACGACGCGAAGAACGTCACCAACGACGTGCGCACCGACCGCGATCCCATGTGGATCGGGGACCGCATCTACTTCAACTCCGATCGGGACAACAAGCTCAACCTGTACTCGATGAAGCCCGACGGCTCGGACCTGGTCCAGCTCACCCACGAGAAGGTCTGGGACGTGGAGTGGCCCAGCGCCGACGAGACCGGCAGCATCGTGTATCAGCTCGCCGGCGAGCTGCACGTCTTCGACACGCGCACCCGCGCCGACCGCAAGCTCGACATCCACGTGCCCGACGACGGGGTCGCGGCCCGGCCGGTGCACAAGTCCGTCGCCCGCTACATCGAGGACGCCGACCTCAGCCCGGACGGCCACAGGGCGCTCTTCACAGCCCGCGGCGACATCTTCACGGTGCCGGCGGAGCACGGGCCGACGCGCAACCTGACGCACAGCTCCAACGCCCACGACAAGGGCGCCCGCTGGTCCCCCGACGGAGCCAAGGTCGCGTTCGTCTCCGACATGAGCGGCGAGGACGAGCTGTACCTGGTCAATCAGGACGGAAGCGGGACGCCCGAGCGCCTCACCACGAACGGTGACCAGATGCGCTTCGCCCCGGTGTGGTCGCCCGACGGCAAGCGCCTGGCGTTCGCCGACAAGTCGGGCCAGCTCTGGGTGCTGGAGGTGGCGAACAAGAAGCTCATCAAGGTCGCCCGGGACTCCACGGGCAACATCGGCGACCAGAGCTGGTCGCCGGACAGCCGCTGGCTGACCTTCAGCCTGAGCCACGACAGCGGGTTCCGGTCGATCTACGTGTGGGGCATCCAGGACCATGCCCTTCACGCCGTGACCAGCCTGACGTACGACTCCTCGGAGCCCGTCTTCGGCGCCGACGGCAAGTACCTGTTCTTCCTCAGCAACCGGGAGTACGCGCCCCAGGTCAGCTCGGTGGAGTGGGACTACGCCACCGACCGCATGACGGGGATCTTCGCGCTGGCGTTGAGAAAGGACGTGCCTGCCCCGTTCCCGCCCGAGAGCGACGAGGCGAAGGTCGACACCGCCGCCGCCACCGGCCCCGGCGGACACGCGGAGGGGAGCGCAAGCTCGAAGACGGCCGCCACGCATGGTGGTTCGGCCGGGGCGTCGTCACCGACCGACATCGCCATAGACTTCGACGGCCTGGCGAGCCGCGTGGCCCCCGTCCCCGTCCCCGCCGACGACTACCGCGGCCTGAACGCGGTCAAGGGGAATTTGGTCTACGTGAAGGGAACGCCCTTCGTCTACGGGCGCGCGCCGGAGACGCGGCCCGAGGTGATGATCTTCAACCTGGCCGATCGCAAGGCCAGCACCCTGGTGGCCGGCACCGGCGGGTACGCCCTCTCCGCCGACGGCACGAAGCTCCTGGCGCGGGAGGGCGGGGCGTGGAAGCTGGTGGACGTGAAGCCCAACGGGGGCTCGTCGGCCAAGACGCTCTCCACCGCGGGCCTGCAGGCGGACATCGTGCCCGAGCAGGAGTGGGTGGAGATCTTCAACGAGGTGTGGCGCCGGTTTCGGGACTACTTCTACGTGCCCAACATGAACGGCTACGACTGGACGGCGATCCGCGACCGGTACGAGCCGCTGCTGAAGTACGTGGGGCACCGCTCGGATCTCGACTACGTCCTCGACCAGATGATCGGCGAGCTGAGCAACTCCCACACCTACATCTCCGGCGGGGACTACGACATCCCGAGGCGGGCGGACGTGGCGCTGCCCGGTGCACGCTTCGCCCTCGACCCGGCGTCGGGCCGATACCGCATCGCCAGCATCTTCAAGGGCGACAACTCGGAGGCGGAGTACCGCTCGCCCCTCACGCAGATCGGCGTGGACGCCCACGTCGGAGACTACGTCCTGGCCGTGGACGGCACGCAGCTGAGGGCCCCCGAGAACCCCTACGAGCTGCTCCGCTACAAGTCGGCCCATCCGGTCACGCTCACGCTGAACAGCCGCCCCACCATGGACGGCGCGCGCGAGGTGAGCTACCGGCCCATCCGGAGCGAGACCAAGCTGGTGTACATGGCGTGGGTGGACCGGAACCGGGAGATGGTGGACTCCATGACCCAGGGCCGGGTCGGCTACCTGCACATCCCGGACATGGGAGCCGCCGGCCTCTCCGAGTTCATCAAGTGGTTCTATCCGCAGATCCGCAAGGAAGGGCTCATCATCGACGTGCGCGGCAACGGCGGCGGCAACGTCTCCTCCATGCTCATCGAGCGGCTGAGCCACCAGCTGCTGGCCAGCGGGTACTCACGCAACAACGACTTCCCGTCCACGTATCCGCGGGGACCCATCTTCTACGGCTCGCTGGTGGCGCTCCTCAACCAGACGTCCGCGTCGGACGGAGACATCTTCCCCGCCATGTTCAAGCAGGCGGGCCTCGGCCCCCTCATCGGCATGCGCTCCTGGGGTGGGGTCATCGGCTACAGCGGACACGGGCCGCTCATCGACGGCGGTCAGGTGGACGTGCCGGAGTTCGGCTTCACCAGCGTGGACGGCAAGTGGATCATCGAGGGCCACGGAGTGGATCCGGACATCGTGGTGCAGAACGATCCCAAGTCGGTCATCGAGGGACACGATCCCCAGCTGGAGCGAGGCGTGCAGGAGATCCTGAAGCTCATCCGGGAGCATCCCAAGCACCTGCCCACGAGGCCGACACCGCCGAACCGCGCGCCGGCGGGAGGAGGAGGCCAATAGGGCCAATAGGAAGGAGCGGGCCGCCCTGACGGACGGCGCGAAGGAGCCGGACAGCCTCCACCGGAAGACGTGGAAGAGGCGCGGCCGGCGCGGCATCGGCCGGCTGCGGAAAACGACAGCCAGGCTCATTACGGGGAGGGCGGCGCAGCCGCCCTCCCCTCGTTCGTGCCGCATCCAGGCAGTCCGACGTCGTCGTGCCCGGGCGCGGGCGTTCGTCTTCGCAGGGATGGGCCTCTCGCCACCACCCCTTGATCCTCACGTCGCGTCAGGTCCTATCCTTCCTGCATTCGAGACGAGGATTCCACGGACGGGAGACGATGGAGATGGCGGACGACGAGAAGAGCGCGTTCGACCCCGGCCTGTACGAGGAGGAGGCGGGCCGGCGCTGGGGCCACACCGACGCCTACAAGGAGTCGGCACGGCGCGCAAAGGGCTACTCGAAGGACGACTGGGCCCGGATCAAGGGTGAGAGCGAAGACATCGAGGCGCGCATGGCGGCGCTCATGCGGGCCGGGATCCCCGCCGACGGCGAGGAGGCCACAGCGGTGGCGGAGGAGGCCCGCCTCCACATCCATCGCTGGTTCTATCCGTGCAGTCACGGGATGCACGCGGGGCTCGCGGAGATGTACACCGCCGACCCCCGTTTCCGGGCGCACTACGACGAGCGGGTGGAGGGTCTGGCCGACTACGTGGCGCAGGCCATCAGGGCCAACGCCGCCCGGGAGACGCGAGACACTTGAGGCGGGCGGGCGGAGCCCCGCCCGCGCTCACGCCCCCGTCTCTTCCGCCGGCGCTTCCGCAGGTGCTTCCGCCGCGTCGGGGGAGGACGCCTCCGCCTCCGCCGCGGCCCGCCGGCGCTCCGTCCACCTCACCAGCCAGATGCTCAGCTCGAAAAGGAAGAGGAGCGGCACGGCCATGAGCAGCTGCGAGAAGACGTCCGGAGGCGTGAGGGCCGCGCCCATGACGAAGATCACCACGATGGCATGGCGTCTGTAGCGCGCCAGCAGCTCGGACGTCACGATGCCCATGGCTCCCAGCGCCAGCATGATGACCGGGGTCTCGAAAGCGACGCCGAACCCGAGCATCAGCTTCATGAGGTAGCCCAGGAACTTGTCGACGGTGAGGTTCTGCTGGAGGCTTCCCGGCTCGAACTTGCTGAAGAACTTCAGCGTCAGGGGCAGCACACCGAAGTAGGCCAGGGACGCGCCGCCCAGAAAGAGGACGATGGCCCCCATGAGGGCGGGGAGGACCGCCCGTTTCTCGCTGGGCTCCAGGATCGGCGACAGGAAGCCCCAGAGCTGGTAGAGGGCCACGGGCAGTGCGATCACCACACCGGCCACCACCGACAGCCGCAGCGTGACCATGAACGGATCGGCGGGGCTCAAGTACTTGAGCTTGCCGCCGTTCAGGAACGCGCGGACCGGCTCGATGAGGAGCTTCAACAGGTCGAACCGGGTGATGAGGACGAAGCCGAGCACCGAGCCGAGGGCCAGCGCCACGAGGGTCCAGATGATGCGCCAGCGAAACTCCTCCAGGTGATCCAGGAGGGGCATGTCGTCCGACTTCCAGGTTCTTCCTCGGATTCTCACGCGCGGGTTCGGGTCGAGTGAGCGGCGCCGTCAGGCCCTTCTCGAAACGACGAAAAGCTAGCGTCCTTCGTTCCTGGGTGGAGCCTTCGGGTGCTCCACCGGCTCCTTCGGCACCGCAGGCACGCGCGAGACCAGCCCGTGCAGCACGGTCCGGAAGTGCGCCAGGACCGACGCCTCCTGCGGCCGGTTGACGAGGTCCCGCAGCTCGGCGGGGTCCAGGCGTATGTCATAGAGCTCCTCGGTGCCATCCCCGTTGCGGATGTACTCGTAGGTCGAATCCATCAACGAGTACATCTCGGGACCCCAGTTGGCGGGGTACCACGGCTCGCGGTCCGACCCCCGGCTCACGCTGGAGAAGATGGTGTCGCCGACGGTGTCCTGCCCCGGGCCCACCGAGTCGCTCATCGACCAGAATCGCGACAGCGAGCGGCCCCCGATGCCTTCCCGGGCGGGATTGACTCCCGCGAGGTGGAGGAGCGTGGCACCGACGTCCCGCAGGCTGACCACCTGGTTCACCCGCGCCTTCGGGTCGTGCCCGGGCCGTGGATCGTCCACGATGAGGGGCACGTGCACCGTCTGCATGTAGAGGCTGTTGGGGTGGTTGTACAGGTTGTGCTCGCCCAGCTGCTCACCGTGGTCCCCGGCGATGACCACCACCGTGTTGTCCAGCACGCCACGCTGCTTGAGCACGGCGAGGATCCGCCCGACCTGCTCGTCCTCGTGGGTGATGGCCGCAGCGTATCCCGCAGCGTGTGCGTGGCGCTCCGCCGGGTCCATCTTCCACTTGTCGGTCACGTACGCCCCGCTCCCGTTGAGCAGGTCGGCGAAGTGCGTGAAGTTGTCCCAGTGGCTTCCCGGCGGCATGGCGCGCTTCACCGAATCGGGCGGGAAGTACGGCTCGTGCGCATCGAAGTAGTTCAGGAACGCGAACCAGGGATGGTCGCCCTTCCCGTGCTTCCGCTCCCAGCCCAGGAACTCGTCGGTGACCTTCCTCGCGTCCTTGCGGTTCAGCAGCTCTTGATAGCCGATGATCCGGCGTAGCTTGGAGCTCCCGGCGAGTCGCCGGCCCAGCGACGTGCACAGGATCATCTGGCCCACGGAGATGGGAAAGTCCTCGTACACGAGGAAGCCGCGGGCGAGGCCGGTGGCGGCCACAGTGAACGTCAGGTTCCCCACGAACCCTGCGGTGAGATAGCCGTGACGGGCCAGGGCCTCCGCCACCACCGGGTGCTGCGGGGGCAGAGCCCGCATCCACTCGCCACCCTGTGAGCGCTCCCCCCAGAGCCGGATGGGCCAGGCCCCCGTGAACATGCTGGCGTGGGAGGGCAGGGTCCACGGCGAGGCCGCGATGGCCTTGGTGAAGTTGACGGAGGACGCCGCCAGGCTGTCCATCACGGGCGTGTGCGCCGGTGGAAAGTCGGAGGCGGCCCCCGATGGGTCGACGAAGTCGAGACTGGCGCCGCGCACGGTGTCCAGAATGATCAGGAGAACGTTGGGCGCACCGGCCTCGGCCATGGGCAGCCCCGTCATCCAGTACCGATTCCAGACCCACTCATTCCACTCCATGCGGGCCGTCATCCCCCCCGCCAGGAGAAGTCCCACGACGGCGGCCGCCGGCATCAGCCGGCGGTGCCGGGGCGGCCGCTTCACCATGCGGTGCACCTGCACGCCCACGCCGATGGCCAGCACGATGATGGCCAGAGCGTAGAGCCGTTCCGGCAGGAGCCCCAGCTCCAGGGCGCACAGCCCGGCGAAGGTGCCCACCACCACGCTGCGGTTCCTCGCGTGTGGCCAGCGGCGGCCGAGGGCCAGGAGCACGCCCGCCGCGATGAGGAAGTAGAGGATGTCGGCCAGGGGCGTCATCCAGACGAAGTCGCGTCCGAGGCGCACCACCACGTGGCCGAACGGGGCCAGCAGGACCGGGATCTCCTCTATCAGGCCCGTCCAGACGCCGGCGGCGACCGCCATGAGCACGATCCGCCCCCACGACAGGGGCCCCGTCTCGGCCGGCGTGGTCTCCGCGGGTCTGGATCGCGGTACGGCCTGCTTGCGAGCGGGCTCCTTCTTCGCGTTCTTCGCGTTCCCGGGAGCCCCGCGCGACGGCTTGCGCTTCGGCGAGGACCCCGAGGCCTTTCTCGGCTTCCGGCGACGGCTCATCCCAGGTATCCCAGGCCCCTCAGCCTCTCCCGCACGATGTCGTCACCCGTCGTGGGGGGTGGAAGTACGTCTTGCGCAGCTTCGCCAGGTTGGGAAGCGCGCCTCTCTCGATCATCCCCTCGGCCAGGGTCGGGTCGAAGCCGTCCAGGCCGATGACCACCACCTTGCCGGGCTTCATCGTGCCGGCACTCGGTCTTCGTGTTCGTGTGGAACGGGAATGCCTCTAATCGTCCACCGATCGCTTCGGGGGCGAGGCCTCGCCGGAGCTCGCGCCCGCGGGTGGGAGCTCCGGTTCGCGCCCGGAGAATATCCGGCGGAAGAAACCCACCAACCGCCGCCAGAACGTGAGCGCGACTCCCACGACCGCGGCGACCGCCGAGGCCAGAGGCATGTACGTTTCAGGCCCGAAATAGAGCACCGGCCACCACTATTGGTTGAGGGAATCGCCGTCGGTTGATGCGTCAAGCAACATCCGAAAAGAGACACCTGAAAAGACAACGGAGCCCGCCGAAACGCTAGACCGACAGTCCCCGGCTTGCTGTAAAGCCCCTGTCGGAGCCACTGTTGGCGCCCATGGAGAAGAGCTCGATGTCTTTCGAGGTCCGACTGAGCCGCGAGATGCGGCTCACGGACATCACGATGATCGGCGTCGGGGCCATGATCGGCGCCGGCATCTTCGTGCTCACCGGCATCGCCGCGGGCGTCGCCGGGCCGGCCCTGCTCATCACCTTCGCGCTGAACGGGTTCGTAGCCCTGCTCACCGCAATGGCATACGCCGAGCTCGGTTCCTCGTTCCACGACGCCGGTGGCGGATACCTCTGGGTCAAGACGGCGCTGCCCGACCCCAACGGCTTCCTGAGCGGGTGGATGTCGTGGTTCGCCCACGCGGTGGCGTGCTCCCTCTACGCCCTGGGCTTCGGCGCCTACTTCCGCCTCGTCCTCACGGCGGCCGGCGCTCCCCAGATCCACCTGGGCTTCATGACGCTGGAGAAGTGGCTCGCCGTCGTCGTGTGCGTGCTCTTCGCCTACATCAACTTCCGCGGGGCTTCGGAGACCGGGAAGGCCGGGAACGTGATCACCGTGGCCAAGGTGATCATCATCCTGGCCTTCGGTGCCGTGGGCGTAGTGGTGATGCTCCGCCGCCCGGACTGGCACGCGGCCTTCCAGCCCATGCTCTCGAACGGGTGGGGAGGCGTGTTCGCCGCCATGGGGCTCACCTTCATCGCCTTCGAGGGCTACGAGATCATCGCCCAGACCAGCGAGGAGGTGGAGAACCCCAAGAAGAACGTCCCCCGGGCCACGTTTCTGTCTCTTCTCATCGTGGTGCCCATCTATCTGCTGGTGGCGCTGGTGGCGGTGGGCGCGGTGCACGCACCGGCGGGAATGTCGGTGACCGAGTATCTGGGAAAGGAGAAGGAGACCGCGCTGGTGAGCGTCGCCGACCAGTTCATCGCCGGGGGCGGCGTGGTCATCCTCATCGGCGGGCTCCTGTCCACGCTGTCCGCGTTGAACGCCACCATCTACTCGTCCTCCCGTGTGGCCTTCGCCATGGCCCGGGACGCCAACCTGCCTCAGCTCCTCGGCCAGGTGCACGCCAGGCGGGCGACCCCCCACTACGCGATCCTGTTCTCCACGGTGCTCATCGTCTTCATGGCGGTGGCGCTGCCCATCGAGTCGGTGGCGGCGGCGTCGGACATCATGTTCCTGCTGCTCTTCGTACAGGTGAACATCGCCGTGATGCGGCTGCGCAAGACCCGGCCGGACCTGGACCGGGGCTTCCGCATCCCGTTCATGCCGGTGATACCGGTCCTGGCCATCGGCACCATGCTCTTCCTGACGGTCTTCCTGGTGGGGCACTACCCGCTCTCCCTCGTGGCCACCGGAGCCTGGGTCGTCGTGGGCGCCTTCCTCTACTACGGATACGCGCGGGACCACGAGGCGGCGTTCGTGGAGCGCGCGGCGTGGATGGAGCGCATCGAGCGCAAGGAGTACCGCGTGCTGGTGGCACTGGCAGCGCCGGACAGCATGGAGTCCCTCATGGAGGTGGGGCTCGCCATCGCGAAGCGCCACGCCGGGGAGCTCGTCGCCGTGACGGTGGTGGAGGTCCCCGAGGGCGAGTCTCTCATGGTGGGACGCAAGGGGGTGCGCGCGCTCGAGCCGCAGCTGCAGCGAGCGGTGGAGTATGGGCGTGCGCGGGGGATCCCCGTGCATCCCGTCATCAAGATCTCCCGGCGGGTAAGCCACGGCATCGTCGAGACCGCCCGAGAGGAGTCGTGCAACTTCATCGTCATCGGTCAGCCGAACCGGCAGTCGTGGGTGGAGCGCCTGGTGAGCACGGTGGTGGAGCGCGTGCTCCAGGACGCCCCCTGCCAGGTGGCGATCCTCTACGGGCGCCCGACCCGGGAGGGAACCACCGGGATCGTGCTGCCCACCACGCGGAGCGCCAACACCGCTCTGGCCGCGGACCTCGTGCCCGCGTTCACGGCGTGGTACGGCGCGGTGGCGCGGGCGTTGACAGTGGTGTCCCCGGACGATCCCAAGCACGAGCGCGACCGCGGCGTGTCGGCGGCCCGCGAGACTCTCGAAGCGGCGGCCTTCCAGGGCACCCTGGGCGTCGTCGCGCACCGTGACGTCGCCGCCGGCCTCACGCAGGCGCTGAGGCCCCGGGAGCTGGTGGTAATGGGGGCGCCCGAGGACGCTCCGGTGGCGGCGCTCTTCGGGGAGACGGTGCCGGCGACGGTGGCGCACACGGGTTGGAATCCCGTGGTGGTGGTGAGGGACGTCGTGCACAAGCGGACGCGGCGCTTCGAGCGAATCTTCTTCCGGCAGGAGTAGGCCGACATGCAGGCCAACGCCTTTCAGACCAACGTAGGCCCTCTGGCCCGGTTCTCCGACCAGGTCTTCGCCTATCTGCCCACCCTGGCCGCCGGCCTCGCGGTTCTGGCCGTGGGGGTGATGGTGGGGTGGGTCGCCAAGCACGTCGTGGTACGTGCCATGGTGTGGCTCCGCCTCGACCGACTGGGCGGGCGCACCGGATGGCGCGCGGCCTTCGGCAAGGGGGACGTTCGGGCCGCCATGTACGATCTGGTGGGCAACGTGGTGATGATCGCCATCGTCCTGCTTTTCCTGGACAACGCCCTGCAGATCTGGAAGCTCACCGTCCTGTCGAGCCTCATCGACCGCTCCATCTTTTACCTCCCAAACCTGGGGCTGGTGGCGCTCATCGTGGCCGTTGGCTTCCTGGTGTCGAACGTGGTGGGGGAGCGGGTCACCCACGCGCTGGAGGACGAGGGCTTCGAGAGAGCCCGTCTGCTCGGCAGGATCGTGAAGGGGGTGCTCCAAGCCGTCGTCGGGGCGCTGGCGGTCTGGCAGCTCGGCTTCGCCCGGGAGATCGTACTCGGCGCGTTCTACATCAGCTTCGGCGCCATCGGCGTGGCGTTCGCTCTCGCGGTGGGCACGGGCGCCGGCGGCGCGATTCGACATGCCCTGGAGCGTGTGGTGGCGCGGGAGAAGTCGGAGGACGAAGAGTGAGGAACGACGTCCGGCGGGAGTCGGGAAGACATTCGTCGAACCATTGCTTCGGTCCCCGGCGGGAGGTCGCCTGCGCGCGTCATCGGTGCCTGTCGGGAAGCGCATCTTACACGCACAAGGGTTGACCTGACCTCGTATCAGGTTAGTGTTTTTGATTAGCGTCTTGAAGTATGCCTCCCTACGACCGCCGATAGGAAGCACGTCATCCGTCGACGACCGCAGCAACGACTCGGCACCGGATCGCTGGAGACCGCCCACGGCGGGCATGCCGGCGGCTACGTCCTGCCCATGCGCACCGGTGTGATCTCTCCCTGCGCCTCAGCGCCCCGTCTACCCACGGGAACGCGTCTCAGGCCCGGCCGCGCCTGAGCGCGGAGCCGCCGAGCGTGCGCCCCCGGCGCACAAGGGCCGGCGCACACCCTTCCCATGACCTTTCTGGATTACGCGATCTTCGGCACCTACATGCTGGGATTGGTCGGTGTGGGGTGGTGGTTCCACAAGAAGAACGAGAGCGCCGAGGACTACTTCGTCGGCGGCCGGGCCATCTCGCCGGGTCACGTGGGACTCTCGGTGGCAGCCACCGACGTGGGTGGGGGCTTTTCCATCGGGTTGGGCGGCCTCGGCTACGCCATGGGTCTATCGGGCAACTGGCTGCTCTTCACGGGCCTCGTGGGCGCATGGACCACGGCGGTACTCGTCATCCCGCGCATCAAGCGCCTCGATGCCGAGCACGGCATGATGACCTACCCCGACTTCCTGCGCTTCCGATACGACGGCCGCGTGGCGCTGGTGGCGGCGGTGATCTCGGCTCTGGGATACCTGGGCTTCACGGCGGGGCAAATCCTCGCCGGTGCCAAGCTCATGTCGGGATCCGTGATCCACTGGGCGCCGCCCGGCATGACGGAGATCACCTTCGCCACGCTCATCATCGGCGGGGTCATCGTGGCGTATACGGTCCTCGGCGGTCTCAAAGCCGTGATCTACACCGACACGATCCAGTGGATCGTGCTCATGATGGGACTGGTCTTCTTCGCCATTCCGTTCACGTTGGCCAAGGTGGGCGGGCTGCACGGACTGCGTGCGGCGCTTCCGGCGAGCTACTTCAGCCTCTTCCATGTGTCGCCGCTCACCTTGGTGAACTGGTTCATCACCATCGCGCCGATCTGGTTGGTGGCGATGACGCTGTATCAACGCATGTACGCCAGCCCCACCACGAAGGACGCTCAGAAGGCGTGGTTCATCGCCGGCCTCTTCGAGTGGCCGGCCATGGCGTTCGCCGGCGTGGGCCTGGGCATGATGTCCCGCGTGCTCTTCCCCGGCATCGACGCGGAGCTGGGCGTGCCCCGCCTCCTCGCGCACGTCTTGCCGGTGGGCGTCACCGGGATCGTGGTGGCCTCCTACTTCTCCGCCATCATGTCCACGGCGGATTCGTGCATGATCGCCTCGTCGGGCAACGTAGTGAGCGACATCATGCAGCGGAGCCCATGGGCCATGAAGGACACGCCCCGCCTGGTGCGGGCATCTCAGGTCGCCACCCTGGTGGTGGGCCTGGCCGCCATTCTCATCGCGTCGCAGTTCACCATGGTGCTGGACGCGATCCTCAAGGCGTACGCGTTCCTCGTGGCAGGTCTCTTCGTGCCCACGTTGGGCGCCTATTTCTGGCGGCAGTCCACGTCCTCCGGCGCCTTCTGGGGGATGATCTGCGGGGGGAGCACCACGCTGGTGCTGCTGATCAGCGGCGCGGCGCCTCCTCTCGGGCTCGACCCGAGCTTCTGGGGCATCCTGGCGTCCGCCCTGGTGTTCGTCCCGGTCTCGATTCTCACGAGCGAGGAGACGGACACCGCGACGGAGACAGAAGAGGAGGCGTCCCTTGCGTGACCGCCTCCTGCGCATTGGCAGCTCGCTAGTCCAACACGGACCGGACAGCGATCGCGTCTACGTCATGAGGATCGCCCCCGGCGACGTGCGCCTCGTACTGGATGAGGCCGAGTCCCTCGCGACCCGCAACAGCTACGGCAAGATCGTGGTGAAGGCCCGCGCCTCGGACTTCGGCGAGCTCGCCCGGCGTGGTTATCGGGTGGAGGCCGTGGTGCCCCGCTTCCACGAGGGAGGAGAGTCCGGCCTCTTCGCCGGGAAGTTCCTGGAGGCGGGAAGGGCCACTCCCCGAGACCCCCGGATCCAGGAGGTCGTCGAAGCGGGAAGGGCCGCGCATGCGCGCGCCCTGGCCGAGACCGGGCCCGACGACAGGCCCGGGAGCTCCGTGGAGCCGCCGACGTCCCTGGCGGCGATGTCGAACGGGGGGGGCATGCCACGCGGGGAGGTCGTCGTCGTTGACGAGGCCGGACCCGAAGACCTCGACGAGCTGGCGGCATGCTATGCCGAGGTCTTCGAGAGCTACCCCTTCCCCATCGAAGACCCCGCCCATCTGCGCGCCGAACGTGAGCACGGCACCCGCTTCTTCACGGCGCGCGACCACGGACGCCTGGTAGGAGCGTCCTCCATGGAGCCCGCAGGGCCACCCGGGGTGGTGGAGATGACCGACTTCGCCACCTTGCCTTCGCACCGGAAGCGCGGCATCGCCACCGACCTTCTCGCCCTCATGGGCCGGCACGCCCGGGAGGCCGGCGTGCGGGTGGCCTACACGATTGCCCGAGCCGGCTCCTTCGGCATGAACATCACCTTCGGACGCCGTGGCTATCGGTACGCCGGCACCCTGATCAACAACACCTGGATCGGCGGCGCCATCGAGAGCATGAATGTCTGGTACAAGATCCTGGAGGATCAATCATGAAGCTGCCCAGCATCGACCACATCCCCGTCCCCGAGCCCCTGAAGGAACCGGTGGAACGCTCCGACCTGGAGCATCGCGACCTCGACGACTCGGAGTTCTGGAAGAGGATCCCGGCGTTCCGCCACGTGACCCCCGATGAGTTCCTGGACCACCGATTCCAGAACCGCAACAGCGCCAAGAGCCCGCAGGACCTGAAAGACCTGCTGCGCGATCTCGCCCCCGAGTCGTTCCTCGAGGACGTGGAGGAGGGGATGCGACTGGCGCCCATGGCCATGCGCATCTCCCCATACATCCTCAGCCTCATCGACTGGGCGAATCCGTATCACGACCCGCTGCGCACGCAGTTCATCCCGGTGGCCTCCACGCGGCTCCCGGACCACCCGGCGCTGACGCTGGACTCCCTCCATGAGCAGGCCGACTCACCCACTCCGGGTCTCGTGCACCGCTATCACGACAAGGTGCTCTTCCTGCCCCTGGACGTGTGCCCCGTGTATTGCCGCTTCTGTACGCGCAGCTACGCCATCGGTACCGACACCGAAGAGGTCGAGAAGGTGGACTACAAGCCCGCCGTGGAGCGGTGGGACCGCGCCTTCGCCTACCTGGCCTCCCGACCCGAGGTGGAGGACGTGGTGGTGAGCGGCGGCGACACCTACATGCTGCCGCCCCAACGGGTGCGCTATATCGGGGAGATGCTGCTGGCCATCCCACACATCCGGCGCATACGCTTCGCGTCGAAGGGCCCGGCGGTGATGCCCATGAAGATCCTGTCGGACCGCGACTGGACCGACACGCTGGTGGAGCTGGTGGCGAAGGGGCGGGCGCTGCACAAGGAAGTGGTGCTGCACACGCACTTCAACTCGCCCAACGAGATCACCGACATCACCCGCAGGGCCATGGACGTGCTCTTCGAGCGAGGCGTCAAGGTGCGCAACCAGAGCGTGCTCATCCGGGGCGTGAACGATGACATCGACGACATGATCACCCTGGTGCGGCGGCTCTCCTTCATCAACGTGCAGCCGTACTACGTCTACCAGCACGACATGGTCATGGGCGTCGACGAGCTGCGTACGCGTGTGGCCGACAGCGTGGAGATCGAGCGCCATGTGCGTGGAACCACGGCGGGTTTCAACACGCCGACCTTCGTGGTGGACGCGCCCGGAGGGGGTGGCAAGCGCGACGTGCACAGCTACGATCACTACGACGAGACGTCGGGGATCAGCGTCTACCGGAGCCCCAGCGTTGACGAGAACCGCGTGTATCTCTATTTCGACCCCATCGACCGGCTCCCGGAGGAAGGGCGCGAGCGCTGGGAGGATCCCGAGCAGCACCCGGCCATGGTCGCCGAAGCGCTGAGCGAAGCCGGCCTCGAGGATCTGGAGCCCGCGGCCACGGTGCCCGATGCCCTGGTGCCGGCTTGAGCCGGGTGCCGCGATTGGGCATCCTTGGCGGCGAACGATGGCGCGCGGCGGGCGCGCGGTGGGAGACGGCGATCAGAGGCGGCCGGCGGAGGCCGGCGAGAACGAAGCACCCGCAGGAAGCAGAGGGAAAGACCCCATGTCCGACGATGCGACGTTGACCCTCGTGTTCGAGGTGATGAAGACCCACGGGGTCGCGGACAGGAGCGACGACGAGCTGGTCCAGGAGGCGTACGCGGTCGTCGAGGACCTGAGCGATCGCCTCGACGAGGCCCGTGAGACGTATGCCGAAGAGGACGCCCAGCACCTGGCCCTCCTTCAGGCCGTCGAGGAGATCCTCCTCGAGGACGGGCTACTGGAGGGCCCCGCCGCGTTCGAGGAGTGAACGGAACGCCACGGATGCGGTGGCGGTCCCATCGGGAACCGGATAGGTTGCGGCCATGAGACCCCAGGCTCTCGCTCGAGGCTCCGCCGTCACGCTCGCCATCGTTCTGGCTTCCTGTGGGACGAACGGCTCCCGGGGGGGTCGGACCCCGCGCGTGACGCGCGAGGACAGCGCCGGCGTGGAGATCGTGACGACGGAGACCGCGGTCGCCGACGTGCCGGCCTTCGCCACCCTGGATACGGTGCCCGGGCTCCGTATCGGGAGCCTGAACGGACCCAAGGAGGAGCAGTTCGGTTCCGTCACCGGCCTGGCGCCCCTGGCCGACGGCGGGATCGCCGTGCTGGACGCGCAGGCCAAGGAAATCCGCGTCTTCAGCCCCGACGGTGCGTACGTCCGCACCGTGGGGAGAGCGGGTGAGGGGCCGGGGGAGCTCTCCACGCCCCGGGGTCTGGCCGCCCTGGGAGGGGACACGCTGGCCGTGTACGACTGGCGCGGTGGCCGCATCACCTTCTTCGCGCCCGACGGCAGGGTGGGACGCACCGCCACCGCCTTCTTCCAGGGGTACGGGCAGCCGTACCGGGTGTCGTTCTTCGCCGACGGGTCCATCGTCGGCCAGTCCCGCTATTCCGGAGGCAGGGGCATCGTCAGCGGCGAGAAGCCCACGTTCGTCACGGACTCCGCGGTCTTGGTGTTCAGCCCCACCGACGGCTCGCCCGGTGACACCGTGGACATCCTCCAGACGGGTGAGTCGGTGCGCTCCATGCACCGCTCCGGCCAGGGGGTGATGGTGTTGACGAGCACCGCGACCTTCGAGCGGTCGAGCTCCTTCGCCGCGAGCCCCGACGGGGTGTGGTCGGGCTACGGTGATCGTTACGCGGTACGCCTCCTGGACCCTTCCGACGGACACGCAAAGCGCATCGTGCGGGCACCGGGCCTCGACCGCCCCCTCACCGACGAAGAGGTCAACGCCGTGAAGAAGGCGGAGCTCGCCGACGCCGACACCCCGGAGCGGCTTCGCGCCGCCCAACAGGTGATCGATCTGTCGCCCCGACCGGCCATGCGCCCGGCTTTCGATCGGATGCTCGTGGACGACGGGGGCCGCCTCTGGCTCCGGGACTGGCCGGGGGCCGACACCGACACCCGACGGTGGTGGGTGTTCGCCCGCGACGGCGGACTGCTGGGCTCGGTGGTGGTGACCGGGAAGCTGCACCTCATGGCCGTCCAGAACGGCCATGCCTGGGGCATCGTCCACGACGACCTCGACGTGCCATACGTGGTGCGCTACACGATGCACGCGGTCGGCGCCTGACGGCGGCGGGCGGCAAGGGGGACACCGGACCGCCCTTTTTCGGTATCTTCCCGGCCTATGCTTCTCGCGATTCTGGGCGCGCTCCAGCTCGCGGCCGCCGGGCCGGGGCCGGTCTACAACGCGCGCGACGGACAGACCACGGTCCAGGTGCCGGCCATGGACACCCACGTCACCGTGGACGGCGTTCTCGACGAGCCGGTGTGGAAGAGCGCGGCGGTCTTGACGGGCTTCTCCGAGTACGAGCCCGTGGACTCGCGGCCCGCCTCGGACTCCACGGAGGTCCTGGTCTGGTACTCGCCGGACGCCATCTACTTCGGCATCCGCGCCATGGAGGCGCACGGCTCGGTACGGGCGACCCTGGCCGACCGGGACAAGGTGAGCTCCGACGACAACATCGAGATCCAGCTCGACACGTATGACGAGCGCAACCGCGCCATGGTGTTCGCGGTCAACCCGCTGGGTGTCCAGGCGGACGGCATCAAGAGCGAGGGGGGTGGTTACACGCCGGGCGCCCACTACATGGCCGGTCAGGTCGACCTGAGCCCGGACTACCTCTGGGACTCCAAGGGCCACGTCACCGACTGGGGATACGAGGTCGAGATCCGGATCCCCTTCAGCAGCCTCCGTTATCCCACGGCGTCGGTTCAGACCTGGGGCATCCAGATCCAGCGGAACGTTCAGCACAACGGGTACACGGAGACGTGGACCCCGGCCGTGCGCGCGGCGGCGTCCTTCATCGACCAGGAAGGCCTCCTGGTGGACCTGAAGGGACTGCACCACGGACAGGTCGTCCAGCTCAACCCGGAGCTGACGAACACGGTGAAGGGCGCTCCCTCGTCCACCTCCGGCCACTGGAGCTACGACTCCAAGCCACAGCTCGGCGGCAACGTGCGCTGGATGGTGGGGAGCAACTTCATCCTCAACGGCACGGTGAAGCCCGACTTCAGCCAGGTGGAGGCGGACGCCACCCAGATCGCCGCCGACGAGCGCTTCGCCATCTCGTATCCGGAGAAGCGCCCGTTCTTCGTCGAGGGTGCCGAGCAGTTCAGCGTGCCCAACACCCTGGTATACACCCGCACCATCGTGCAGCCCGCCGCCGCGGCGAAGCTCACCGGCAGGGTGGGACGCACGGACGTGGCCGTGCTGTCGGCACTGGACGACGGGTCCACGACTCCGAACGGGCAGCGCCCCGTGGTGAACATCGTGCGCCTCAGGCGTGGCTTCGCGACGCAGTCCACGGCCGGCCTGCTCTACAGCGAGCGGGTGGGAGGCGGCCGGTCGAACCGGGTCTTCGACGCCGACGTCCGCCATGTCTTCGGGCGCATGTACTACGCCCAGCTCCAGGGCGTACTGAGCCGCACCGGCGAAGCCGGCGTGACCACCGACGCGCCCCTGTGGGAGGGGGTGGTGGACCGGACGGGCAGGAAGTACGGCTTCCACTACGACCTCCTGGGGATCGGCAAGGGCTTCGCCGCGGACAACGGGTTCGTCCAGCGCACCGACATCGTCAGGGCGAGCGCGGAGAACCGTTACAGCGCGTACGGGGCGCCCGGGTCGGTGTTCGAGCGCTACAACGGCATGCTGCACATGCAGGGCACGTGGCGCTACGCGGATTTCTTCAAGGGACACAACGTCCTGGAGGACCAGCTCGCGCTGCGCAACGACGTCACTCTCCGGGGGGGCTGGGACATCGGCGTGAATCCCGGCCTCGGCAGCTACGCGTTCGATCCCGCCGACTATGCGCAGCTCTTCGGCGGAACGGTTCAGCAACCCGCTCCCTTCGTACCGCCGAGCCGCATCACGACGTTCACGACGGAGCTCCGGGTGTCGACGCCCCAGTACTCGACCTTCTCGGCCTCCCTGTCGGTGGCCGCCGGCCACGACGTGGACTTCCTGGAGACGTCGCGGGTGCGCCGCCTCGACTACGACGCCAGCCTGAACGCCCGTCCCACGCGGCATATCCGCATCGAGGCCACATACCAGAGCATGTCGTTCCACCGCCTCAGCGACGGCGACCTCACGACGTCGACACGCATCCCGAGGCTGAAGGTCGAGTACCAGGTCAGCCGCCCGATCTTCGTGCGGGTCGTGGCGCAGTACACCGCCACCCAGCGCGCGCCGCTCCAGGACCCCGGCACCGGCCAGACGCTCCTGGTGCGGGGCACCGACGGCACGCTGACCCCCTCGGTGCGCACGGAATCCAACCAGCTCCGGGCGGACTGGCTGTTCAGCTACCGTCCGTCGCCGGGAACGGTCTTCTTCCTGGGCTACGGCAACACACTTACGGAGCCGGACCCCCTCCGGATGACCGAGCTGCACCCGGTGGACAACGCGTTCTTCGTGAAGGTCAGCTACCTCTTCCGTGCTCTCGGGGCCCGGTAGGAGAAGGTTGATCCAACAACATTCTGAGGCTCTCGGGTGTGAAAGAGCCGGTTGTCGACAACGGGGGAGACGGCGGATCGGTCACCTCGACCACTGACTCGTCTCCTGGCGGGAGAGGCGAATGCTCAGGCAGGAAAAGGAAGGACGCCGCGGCCGCGGTGTCCGCGGTGTGCTATTGGGCACCGCCGCGACGGCGGTGGTGGTGGTCACTGCGTGCGTCCACGGCCCGCCGGGTGTGGGCGGCGCTCCCGGTGCCCCTCCCTCGCCCCATGACTTGTGGGCGCCGCCGGCCGAAGCTCGCAAGGTCGCGGAGTCCGTCCCCGCGGCGACCACCATCGACACCACGAAGATCACGCCCCAGGCGCTGGCGCAGGCCGAGAAGGGGCTGACCCTGGCCCAGGTCGTGGACCTGTCGCTGAGCAACAACCCGGCCACGCGGGCCTCGTGGCTCCAGGCGCGAGCCGCCGCCGACACCTACGGCCAGGCGCGCGGGCGTCTCTTCCCCACCCTCAGCGCCAGCGCCACTGCCCTCATGTCCAAGCAGGTGGCTTCGAACGTGCGCTTCGGGGGCACGCGTAACCAGGTCTCACCCTCGCTGAACCTGTCCTGGCTGGTGCTGGACGTGGGTGGGCGCTCCGGCTCCCGCGAGGCCGCCCGGGAGGCCACGTACGCCGCGGGCTTCCATCACGACGCCGTCGTCCAGAGCGCGGTGCTCCAGGCGGAGACCGCCTACTTCGGGTACATGGCAACCCGGGCGTTGCTGCAGGCCCAGCAGGCTTCGGTGACGGAGGCCGAGGCCAACCTCCAGGCAGCACAGCATCGCCACGACGTGGGGCTGGCCACCATCGCGGACGTCCTCCAGGCGCGGACCGCCGCGTCCCAGGCACGGCTGGCGGTGGAGACCACCCAGGGGCAGCTCCAGGCGGCGCGCGCCACGGTCGCCGTGGCCATGGGCCTCCCCGCGAACGCTCCCTTCGACATCGCGCCTCCGCCCGAAGCGACGTCCGTAGGCACCGTCTCCGAGAGCGTCGACTCGCTCATCGCCCAGGCGGTGCGTAGCCGGCCGGACCTCGCCTCCGCCGAGGCCAGCGCTCGCCAGGCTTACGCCTCCGCCCGGGTCACGCGGTCCGCGGGTCTGCCGAGCCTCCAGCTGGGGGCAAGCGCCGGTCGGGTGATCTCCGACGTGTCCCAGCTCAGCGGCACCAGCTACAGCCTCTCGCTGGGGCTCTCGATCCCCCTGTTCACGGGCTTCGCGCAGACGTACGCGAATCGGGCGGCGGAGGCCCGTGCCGAGGCCGCCGACGCCCAGGCGGAGGGGCTGCGGCAGCAGGTGATCCAGCAGGTGTTCACGTCCTATTATGCCCTGCAGACCGCCACCCAGCGGGTGCACACCACCGACGACCTGCTGGCCAGCGCCGAGCAATCCGAGCAGGTCGCCCACGGGCGCTACAGGGAGGGGGTCGGGACCATTCTGGATCTCCTCACCGCGCAGCAGGCCCTGGCCACCGCCCGGGCCCAGCAGAGCCAGGCCCGATGGAGCTGGCTCCTGGCGTTGGCCCAGCTCGCCCATGACGGCGGCGTGCTGAGTCCCTCCGGAGCGGCGGCCATTTCCGTCGCTCCGGACTCCACGAGCAATCGTCTTCGCTGAGAAGGCTGGAATCATGCGTCATAAGTCGTTCTTCGTCGCCGCCGCATTCGTTGGTGTCCTCGCCGGATGTGACAGCCCTTCCGGACGACCGCCGAGGCCGCCGGTACCCGTGTCGGTGGCCCCGGCGACCCGGGGCTCCGCTCCCTACGTCATCGTGGCCGACGGCTCCGTCGAGCCCCTGCAGACGGTCCAGGTCGAGTCGCAGGTGGGGGGTGTCCTCCTTTCCGTGGACTTCGCCGAAGGCCATGAGGTGACCCAGGGCCAGATCCTGTTCCACATCGACCCGAGGCCCTTCCAGGCGGCGCTGCGCCAGGCCGAGGCGAATCTGGCACGGGACGAAGCCCAGGCCGTCAACAGCCGCAAGGACGCCGACCGGTACGCGAAGCTGGTGAAGGAGGACTATGTCACCCAGTCGCAGGCGGACCAGGCCGAGGCCACGGCAAGGGCACAGGCCGCGGTGGTGAAGGCGGACAGCGCCGCCGTGGAGACCGCCCGGCTCAACCTCTCCTACACGGTGATCCCTGCGCCCATCTCCGGGCGCACGGGAGCCCTCCTGGTGCGCCAGGGCAACCTGGTGAAGGCGAATGCATCACCATTGGTCGTCATCAACCAGATCCACCCCATCCTGGTGCGCTTCCCCATCCAGGGTCGGGACCTGCCGCTCGTGCAGAAGTACGACGCCATCGCGCCCCTCAAGGTGTCCGTCGCACCGGCCGAAGGCGAGGAGCAACAGGGCCTCGGAGACGAGCGGGGAACCCTCACGTTCGTGGACAACGCGGTGGATCCCACCACCGGCACCGTCCTCCTCAAGGGACGCTTCGACAACACGGATCGGGGCCTCTGGCCCGGTGAGTACGTCACCGTCCACCTCCAGGTCTACGTCCAGCAGAACGCCGTCACCGTGCCCGCAATGGCGCCCGTCACCCAACAGGGCGGAAGCTTCGTGTTCGTCGTGGACAAGGACAGCACCGCACACCGCCAAGCGGTAACCCTGGGTCGCACGGTCCAGGGTCGGGTCCTCGTCGAGTCCGGTGTGAAAGCCGGCGAGCTCGTGGTCACCGATGGCCAGGCTCAGCTGGCGGAGGGCGCGAAGGTGCTGATCAAGGAGCCTGGCGGCGGTGCCGCCGCCGACTCCCTGCAGGAGCCCGGCGGGCAGCCCGCCGGTGGTGGAGCGGGCCATGCGGCCGACTCCACCGGAGGAGGGGCGACATGAACATTTCGGGACTCTTCATCCGCCGGCCGGTCATGACCACCCTGGTCATGCTGGCCATCCTCACGTTCGGCATCGTCGCATACCGGCTCCTGCCGGTGAGCGACCTGCCCACGGTGGACTACCCGACGATCTCGGTGTCGGCCTCCCTGCCCGGCGCGAACCCCGAGACCATGGCGGCCGCCGTAGCCACCCCGCTGGAGCGTCAGTTCGCCACCATCCCGGGCCTCACGGACATGACGTCCAGGAGCACGACGGGATCCACCAGCCTCACGCTCCAGTTCGAGCTGAGCAGGAACATCGACGCCGCCGCGCAGGACGTTCAATCCGCGGTGAGCGCGGCCATGCGGCGGCTTCCCCAGGAAATGCGGTCCCCGTCCATCCGCAAGTCCAACCCCGCGGCGTCGCCGATCCTGTTCTACGCGCTCACCACCGAGTCCATGCCCATCTCGGAGCTGGACCACTATGCCGAGACCGTCCTCGCCCAGCACATCTCCACGGTGGACGGGGTGGCCGAGGTGTCCGTGTTCGGAGCGCAGAAGTACGCGGTGCGCGTGCAGCTCGATCCGGCGTCGCTGGCGCAGCGCGGCATCGGCATCGACGAGGTGGCCTCGGCCATCGCGTCGGGAAACGTGAATTTGCCTTCCGGCGTGCTCTGGGGTCCCGATCACGCCTATACCGTGCAGGCCAGCGGACAGCTCCACGATGCCGCCGCGTTCCGCAAGCTGGTGGTGACGTACCGCAACGGTGCCCCGGTGCACCTCGGTGACCTGGGGAACGTCCTCGACGACGTCCAGAACAATCGCACGGCGTCGTGGTTCAACGGTGGGCCGGCGATCATCCTGGCCATCCAGCGGCAGCCGGGGACCAACACGGTCGCCGTGGCCCGCGGCGTGCGGGCGCAGGTGAACAAGCTGCGCACGCAGATCCCCGCCGGCGTGAACATCCAGATCCTCTACGACCGCTCGGTCTCCATCCAGCAGTCGGTGAGCGAGGTCAAGTTCACGCTGCTCCTGACGCTCTTCCTGGTGGTGATGGTCATCTTCCTCTTCTTGAGGAACCTGTCGGCGACCGTCATCCCCAGCCTGGCGCTGCCCATGTCCATCGTGGGGACGTTCTCGGTCATGTACCTCATGGGGTACAGCCTGGACAACCTCTCCTTGATGGCCCTCACCTTATGCGTGGGCTTCGTGGTGGACGATGCCATCGTCATGCTCGAGAACATCGTCCGCCACATGGAGATGGGTAAGGAGCCCATGCAGGCGGCGCTGGACGGGTCGCGGGAGATCGGCTTCACCATCCTCTCCATGACCCTGTCCCTCACGGCGGTCTTCATCCCCATCCTGTTCATGGGTGGGATCCTCGGCCGGCTCTTCCACGAGTTCGCCGTGACCATCGCCACGGCCATCCTCGTGTCCGGCTTCGTTTCCCTGACGCTGACGCCCATGCTGGCGAGCCGCTTCCTCAGGCCCAGCAAGGAGGCCCACCACGGCAAGGTCTACGAGTGGTCCGAGCGCGTCTACAACCGCGTTCTGGGCGTCTACGAGCGCACCTTGCAGTGGGTCATGGGCCGTCGGCGTGCCACCATGGTGTTCTCCGCAGGCGTCCTGGCGGCCACGGTCGGACTCTTCCTGATCGTGCCCAAGGGATTCCTGCCCAGCGAGGACAACGGGCACATCGAAGGGAGCACGGAGGCGGCCCAGGGCATCGCGTTCCAGGACATGGTGGCCCACACGAAGCAGATCAACGCCATCATCCAGGCGGACCCGAACGTCGAGGCGTACATGTCCTTCATGGGGGGCGGGTTCGGCGGCGGTGCGAACACCGGCCGTTTGAGCATCCACCTGAAGCCGCGTGGCGAGCGCCTGCCCATCAACGACGTGATCCGCGAGCTGTCGCAGAAGTTCTCGCACGTCACCGGCCTCCGTGTGTTCCTGCAGAACCCGCCACCCATCCGCATCGGCGGTCGCTTCGCCCAGAGCCTGTATCAGTACACGCTCCAGAGCGCCGACATAGACACGCTGTACGCCGCATCCCGGGAGCTCGAGCGGCGCCTCGCGGCGATGCCACAGCTCACCGACGTGACGTCGGACCTGAAGATCGGCAACCCCCAGATCAACGTGCACATCGATCGGGAGCGCGCGTCGTCGATGGGCGTGACTGCCCAACAGATCGAGATGGCTCTGTACGACGCGTACGGATCCAGGCAGGTCTCGACCATCTACACCCAGGACGACGAGTACTGGGTGATCATGGAGCTGCTGCCCAAGTACCAGCGGGACATCTCGGCCCTGAACCAGCTCTACGTGCGCTCGTCGAACGGCACGCTGGTGCCCATGGGCTCGGTGGCGACGCTGAGCCGGGGGGTGGGCCCGGTGGCGGTGAACCACTCGGGGCAGGTCCCCTCGGTGACGCTGTCGTTCAATCTGGCGCCCAACGTGGCGCTGGGCGACGCGGTGAATGCCGTGCAGAGCGCCGCGGCCCAGGTGCTTCCCTCCACGGTGACCACGACGTTCTCGGGCACCGCCCAGGCTTTCCAGGACACCCAGAAGGGCCTCCTGCTCCTCCTCGGCATGGCCGTCTTCGTCATCTACGTGGTGCTGGGGATCCTCTACGAGAGCTTCATCCACCCCGTCACCATCCTCAGCGGAATCCCGTTCGCCGCGTTCGGCGCGCTGCTCACGCTGTATGTGACACGCACCGACCTGAGCGTCTACTCGTTTGTGGGCGTGATCATGCTGGTGGGGCTCGTGAAGAAGAACGCCATCATGATGATCGACTTCGCCCTGGATGCCGAGCGGAACGAGGGCAAGAGCCCCGTGGACGCCATCCTCCAGGCGTGCAGCATCCGGTTCCGGCCCATCATGATGACCACCGTAGCCGCGCTGATGGCGACTCTGCCCATCGCCCTGGGGACGGGGGCGGGATCCGAGTCCCGACGCCCCCTGGGGATCGCGGTGGTGGGCGGCCTGGCTTTCTCGCAGCTCATCACGCTCTATGTCACACCGGTGGTCTACACCTACATGGACCAGTTCCAGAGGTGGGTGGGAGACCGGGCGGTGCGGAAGCACGCGGAGCCGGCGCCTGCCGGAGCGGAGGTACTCGCGCACGGGGATTGAGGCGACAGGTAGTCGGACCGGAGGTGGCCCGGCTCGCGGGGGAGCCGACCCGCCTCTCCGCTTGCCCGCGCCCTGTCGGTCACGACACGTTGAGGCCGGAGCCAACCTTCCAGCCGGGGGCCGTCGATGCCTTCCCGCCGTGAGTTCATCCAGCGGAGCACTCTCTCAGCGGTCGGCCTGACTCTTCCGCTCCCCGGAGTTGCGGAGGAGCGCGCACGCGCCCACGGGCCCGTGCCACGCGGGCGTCACTCCTTCCTCGACCTGCTTCGCCCACCCGACAGCGTCATGGTCCAGGCCGAGGGGGGACACCTCGAGCTGCGCAGCGTCGGGGGCGGCGGATGGGAGAGCGGACAGACGACGGTGACGGCCGCGGAGGTGTCGGACGCCCTGCGCGTGACCCTCACCGCGCCATCGGCATCCGTGCTGCGCGTGCACCTGCGGTGGCGTGGCGACCTCTCCGCCATCCGCCTTCTCCTGGGTGACGCGTGGGAGCGTGGCTACGGAGATCTCGAGTGGCGCGGCTTCGTCCCGGACCGGGTGATGCCCTGGTACTTCTCCGCCTGGGACGGCGAGGTCACCCACGCGTACGGTGTGCGCACCGGGGCCGCGGCGCTCTGCTTCTGGCAGGCCGACTCCGAGGGGATCAGCCTGTGGGCGGACGTGCGCAGCGGCGGCTCGGGGGTGCGCCTGGGCGCTCGGGCCCTCGCCGTCTGCGAGGTGGTCTGCCGCGCCGGCCGGCCCGGCGAGTCGGCGTTCTCGGCGGTACACGAGCTCTGCCGCCGGATGTGCGCGAGCCCGCGCGTGCCTTCCCAGCCCGTCTACGGGCACAACGATTGGTACTGGGCCTACGGCAACAACAGCGCCGCCTCGGTCCTCACCGACGCCCGGCGCATCGCGGAGCTGTCCCCCACGGGCCCGAATCGACCCTTCGCGGTCATCGACGACGGCTGGCAGCCCGAACGGGGAAGCGCCGGGAAGGGCCGAGGCCTCTGGGATCGCGGCAACGAGAAGTTCCCGGACATGGCGAGGCTGGCCGGCGACGTCCGGGCCGCCGGCGCCCGGCCCGGCATCTGGATCCGCCCCCTGCTGGCACCCGACGACGCCCCGGAAGGCTGGCGACTGCCCCGGGACCATGGGAAGCTGGATCCGACGGTCCCCGAGGTCCTGCACAAGGTCGCTGCGGACATGGCACGACTTCGTGGATGGGGCTTCGAGCTCATCAAGCACGACTACTCCACCTACGACGTGTTCGGGCGCTGGGGCTTCCAGATGGGTGCCGCCCTGACCAAGGACGATTGGACCTTCACCACGGGCTCGGCACGGACGACGGCCGAGGTCCTGAACGACCTCTACGGGGCCATCCGCGCCGGAGCGGGTGACACCCTCGTCACCGGCTGCAACACGGTGAGCCACCTGTCGGCTGGGGCCTTCGACATGTGCCGCGTCGGCGACGACACCAGCGGCAAGGAGTGGGCGCGCACGAGGAAGATGGGCGTGAACTCCCTGGCGTTCCGGGCGGCGCAGCAGGGCGCGTTCTACGGGGCGGACCCCGACTGTGTCGGCGTCACCCGGGACGTCCCCTGGGCGTTCAACCGGCAGTGGCTGGACCTCGTGAGCCGAAGCGGCACCGTGCTCTTCGTCTCCATCGCATCCGACGCCCTGGGCGCGCGGCAGCGGAGCGACCTCCGCTCCGCCCTGGACCGCGCCGCGCGCGCACAGCCTCTCGGGGAGCCGTTGGACTGGCAGGAGACGGTCTGGCCCACACGGTGGCGCCTCATGCACCGAGAGCACATGTACGACTGGATCGGCCCGGGCGGGGTGACCTCGGTGCCCTGACGCGGGCGCTCCGGCGTCGGGACCTCGTCGGTGCGGGCTTGGATCTCGGGCGGCGCGGGTCGGCGCCGATCGGGTTGGCCTCCTTGTGTGCTCCGGGGTCCGTGGTATCATGCCCAGATTACGGTCCGTCGAACATCAAAGGAATCGCATGAACGCCAGATCATGGTTCGCGCTCTCCCTGGCGGCCGCTTTCGCCGCTCCCGTGCCCGCCCTCGCCCAGAGCCCCGGGGCCACCGAGGCGTCCCTGCCGCGCCCGATCCAGCGGGCCCTGCCCCACACGGACATGATCCGCAGGGCGTGGGAGGCGGGAACCCGCGGCCCCACCGGGAGGCCCGGACCCAAGTACTGGCAGCTCTGGATGGACTACACGATCCACGCGAGCCTCGACCCCACCACGTCCACCGTCACCGGGCGAGAGACGGCGGTGATCCACAACAACAGCAACTCGGCCCTGACGAGCATCCAGCTCCGCCTGGACCAGAACATCTTCGCGCCGGACGTGCCCAAGCTCGAGTCGGTGCCCTCCCTCACCGGCGGGATGAAGATCTCCCGGCTCGCCGTCAACGGTCAGGACGTGAACCTGGATCCGCCACCCATGCGCCGCCGACGCCGCGGCGCCCAGCCGCAGGCGCAGCTGGCCGTCTACGGCCTCGACCAGACCTCGGCGCGCATCGTGCTGACCAACCCCATCCCCGCCCACGGCGTCGACACCCTGCAGGCCGACTGGAGCTTCGAGGTGCCGCTCGTTCCGGCGGGAGAGCGCGGCGAGCGCATGGGCCGCTGGGCCGACTCGCTGTATCAGGTGGGCCAGTGGTATCCCAGGGTGGCGGTGTACGACGACCTGCGCGGGTGGGATACCGATCCGTATCTCGGACCCTCGGAGTTCTACAACAACTTCGGCCACTTCGACGTCACCATCGACGTGCCGGCCGGTTGGATCGTCGGGGCCACGGGCGTCCTCCAGAACCCGGACCAGGTCCTCACCGCCGCCGAGCGTGAGCGCCTGTCCCACGCCCTGGACGCCGACACCACGCTCAACGTCGTGCCCGCAGGCGTGCGCGGGCCCGGCAAGTCCACCGCCGCGGGGAACTCCGAAGGTCGAGTGAGCTGGCATTTCGTCGCCGATACCGTGGGCGACGTGGCCTGGGCCACCTCCAACCAGTTCGTGTGGGACGTGAGCCGCGCCACCATCCCCGGGAAGGGACGGGTCCCCATCAACATCCTCTACCTCCCCGGCGACGCCCAGCGCTACGCCGACGCCGGACCCACGGTGCGTCACGCCCTCCAGTTCTACTCGAAGCTGTGGATGCCCTACACGTTCCCCCAGCTCACCATCGTGGACGGGCCGGAGATGGGGATGGAGTACCCCATGTTCATCATGTCCAGCGTGGGAGCGGCCGACCACGAGACCGGCCACCAGTGGTGGCCCATGATGGTGGGCACGAACGAGACGTGGTACGGCTTCATGGACGAGGGCTTCAACCAGTACATGAACATCCTGTCCCGCGACGACCGCATGGGCCGGCCGGTGAACCTGGACGGGCTGGGCCAGTCCTATGGGCGCATCAGCGGCAACGAGCGCGAGGCACCGCTCATGTGGGACGCCAACTACGGCGGCCCGATGTACTCGTTCCAGGCGTACTCGAAGGCGCCCATGATGCTCTCGGCGCTGGGGGGCGTGGTGGGGGACAGCGCGGTGTGGCGGGCCATGAGCGGGTACGCGAAGGCGTGGCGCTTCAAGCACCCCTCTCCGTGGGACTACGCGTACTTCATGGACAACGCCCTGGGCCGGGACCTCGACTGGTTCTGGTACTACTGGCTCTTCACCACCGATGCGGTGGACGGCTCCATCCAGAAGGTGGTCCAGAGCGGTTCCCGTACGACGGTCACCGTGCGTCAGGACGGCGACATGCCGTCGCCGGTGGTGCTGAAGGTCTTCTTCCCCGCCACCGGTCCGGCGCTCCGGCCCATGGCGAACGCCACGATGGTGAGCGACACGTCCGCCATCGTCCGGTGGCCCGTGGACGTGTGGTTCGCGGGGAACCGGACGTTCGACGCCGTGCTCGACTTCGGGGGACGCAAGGTCGACAAGGTGATGCTCGATCCGGGGTGCCGGTTCCCCGACAACGACATCACCGACAACGTGTGGCCGCGGGAGCCGGGCCTCGCGCAGCAACAGGGCGGCGGCTTTTTCGGCTTCGGATCATCCCGGTGCTACGGCAGCGGCTGACGCGCCCGGTCCGACGCATCGAGGCGCGGGCGCTCGCGCGCACCAGGCCACTCCCACCACGATAGAGGCATCGTGAAGAAGACCCTCCCAAGCTGGCCCGTGGCGGTACTCCTCGCCCTGGCCCTCTGTCCCCGCGCGGGCGCCGCGCAGACAGACGAGATCCAGGTCTACGACGGCGACCTGGCGCCCCCGGGTGTGTTCAACCTGACGCTGCACGACAACTTCACGCCTTCGGGCTCGAGGACGCCGGCGTTTCCCGGTGCCGTGATCTCCAACCATGCCTGGATCGGTGTGCCCGAGTGGGCCTACGGCGTCACCGACTGGTTCGAGGCGGGACTCTACCTCCCGCTCTACAGCGTGAGCCGCGGGCTCGGCGGCACCCTCGACGGGTTCAAGCTGCGTACGCTCTTCGCCGTGCCCCACGCCGCGGACCGGACGTTCTTCTACGGCGCGAACTTCGAGTTCAGCTACAATGCCAGGCACTGGGACTCCAGGCGCTTCACGTCGGAGATCCGGCCCATCGTCGGGTGGCATCTCGGCCCCTGGGACGTGATCCTCAACCCCATCCTGGACACGTCGTGGGAGGGGGGCCCGGGGAAGCTGGACTTCGCGCCCTCGACGCGGCTGGCCTACAACGTCTCGCCGACGCTCGCCGTGGCCGTCGAGGAGTACGGAGACTTCGGGCCCTTCGACGGGTTTCTGCCTGCGGCCGCACAGTCGCAGCAGATCTTCGGCGCCCTGGACTACGGTGTCCGCCACGTGGACATCGAGGTCGGTGCTGGCTTCGGCCTCACCGCCGGCTCGGACCACTCCACCCTCAAGCTCATCCTGTCCAGAGACCTCAACTGAGAGAGGCCGGACCGGGAGCACAGGCTCCCCCCGCCTGAACGTCGCTCTTGCGGGAGGGGGGCGGCGCCCCCATCCTTGGCGGCCACTTGTAACTATTATCAGTAGCCGTCACATCGTCGGCGCCGCGTCGCCGAAGAGGTTCTCACATCCAGGGAGGAACGCATGAGAGTGCAGATGATCGCGGTGGCGGGAGTCCTGTTGCTCGGTGCCGGTGCGTGCACGGGGAAGAAGCCGGAGGCCAGCGGAGCCGCCGCCACGGCGGCCGTGCCGACGCCCCCCGTGGTCCACTTCACGGCCAAGGACTTCATGTTCCAGGGGCCGGACACGATCCAGTCCGGGATGACCACCATCGTGCTGCACAACGACGGTCCTTCGCTCCATCACCTCATGCTCGTGCGCCTGGACAGCGGCAAGACCGTGGCGGACCTCAAGACCGCGTTCGCGGACCTGAAGCCGGGGCTGGACATGCCGCCCGCGTGGGCGGTGCCGTCCGGCGGCGTGAACCCGCCCATGCCCGGGTCCGACACCCAGGCCACGCTCATGATCAAGCCCGGCAACTACGCCGTCGTCTGCGTCGTCGACGTGCCGGACCACGTGCTGCACGTGGACAAGGGTATGATCAAGAGCCTCACGGTGGTTCCCTCGACGACCCCCTCGGCGCCGGCGCCGAAGAGTGACATGACCCTCGCCCTGGTGGACTTCGCCTTCGCGCCGTCGACTCCGTTCACCGCGGGCCATCACGTCGTCAAGGTCGTGAACAACGGCAAGCAGCCCCACGAGTTCGAGCTCATCAAGCTCGGCCCGGGAAAGACCATGGACGACCTGGCCAAGTGGGGCCAGACGTTCCAGGGCCCCATTCCGGGGACGTCCCTGGGAGGCGCCGCCCCCATGGCGCCAGGGGACGTGGAGTACGTCTCCCTGGATCTGACGCCGGGCAGCTACGCCGCCCTCTGCTTCGTGGTCGATCCGGCGAGCGACATGCCCCACCTCGCGAAAGGGATGGTGCTGCCCTTCACGATCTCGTAATCCGGCAGCAGTGGTAGCCCGCTCCTGAGACCGGGTTCCACCACGACCGCCCCGGCCGGCCCTCCCGCCGGCCGGGGCGTCGTGCATCCGGGGGGCCCGCCCGGGAACCCTGACGACGTTCGGCGGCTTATTGATACCGACGAATCGACGAGGACTGCCTCCCCTGTCCTCCGGACCGCTCTTCGAGGAGCACACTCACATGGAAATGGACATCGTCTTCCCCGGCGGGGCCCGGGTGGACGCGCTGATGGGCAACATGACGGTCATGACCAACCAGGACGGCACTGCGCCGACACCGTTCGCCCTCTTCCTCGCGTCCATCGGCACCTGCGCCGGGATCTACGTGCTGGGCTTCTGCCAGCACCGAGGCCTGCCCACGGACGGCATCAAGATCGTGCAGCGGTTGCACTCGAGCCCGGTGACCCGGATGATCGAGCGCATCGAACTGGACATCGTGGTGCCTCCGGACTTCCCCCAGAAGTACCATGACGCCCTCATCCGGGCCGCCGATCAGTGCGCGGTGAAGAAGCACATGGAGGTGGCGCCGGCCTTCACCGTGACGACGAAGGTGGCGGCGTGAGGAGCGCCTCGGCCACGCTCCGCCGGAGCGGGCCGACATCCGGATAGAGGGTCCGAGCGTCCACCCCGACATTCTGGCGGTTGGTGAGCAGAACCACGGCGAGGCCCCGCACGGGCACGCCGAGCACGTACGTGCCCGTGAACCCCGTGTGGTCGAAGCTCCCCGCCGGCGCGTACGTGGGCACCTGCCATCCCAGGGCCTGCCCGTCGCCCGTGGGCGTCATGAACGTGTCCACCACCTGGGCGCTCACGTATCGGTGGCCGCCGTACTCGCCCCTGTCCAGGAGGACCTGGAGGAGGACGTTCAGATCCCCGGCGGTGGAGAAGAGCCCCGCGTGGCCGGCCACACCGCGGAAGGCATGGAACGCGTTGCCGTCGTTCACCTCGCCCACCAGGGTGTGGCGACGCCACCCGCTCCAGGCGTTCGGGTCGCCGGAGTACCGGTACCCGAACGTGGTGTCGTGCACCATGCGGAACTCATAGGGGTTGCCGTGGGACGTGGCGGCGAAGGTGCCGGCGGCGGGTGACGACGGGCCCGCCTCGGCCGCCGGCGTTCCCGGGGGCTCTCCGGCCCCATTCCCCGCGCCACCGCCCTCCACCCTCCGGAATCCCGTGTCCGCCAGGCCCAGGGGTCGATACAGCCGGTCCCTCACGAAGGCGTCCAGGGGCCGGCCGCTCACCCGCTCCACCACCAGGCCCAGGAGCATGAAGCCGAGATCCGAGTAGTGGCGCCCCGCTCCCGGCTTCCACTCCAGGGGCAGATCGCGGATGTACGCGTAAGCTTCCCGCTCGTTCGCGGCGTGATAGAAGATCGGCTGCCATTGGTACAGCCCGGCGCGGTGCGTGAGAAGCAGCCGGAGCGTGATGGCGTCCTTCTCCCTTCCGCGGAAGTCCGGCAGGTACGTGTAGAGCGGGGCGTCCAGGTCGAGCTTGCCCTCGTCCACGAGCATCATCACGGCGAAGGTGGTGGCCATGACCTTGGTCACCGACGCCATGTCGAAGACCGTCGCCGTCGTCATGGGGACCGGGTCGGCGAGGCGGCGGATGCCCGGATGCGTCGCGGCGTCCGGCGGAGGCGCGCTGTCGCGCCCGGCCTCTGCGCGCGGCCCGACGCCGCCGACGGCCGGCATGCCGGCACTACCCGGCCCACCGGGCCAGTCCCCGTACTGGCCTCGCCCATAGTCGTAGAGCTGCGCCCACCCGTACGCCTTGTCCAGGACCGTGCGGCCGTTCTCCGAGACGAGGAGGACGGCGCCGGGCACGCGTCCGGTTTCCACCCACGCGGCCACCAGCGAGTCTGCCGCATGGAGGCCCGGGGCGAGCCACTGGGTCCCGGGTGAGCGGGCGCAGGCCGACGTCGCCGCAAGCACGAGCAGGAACGGGATCGGGCGGGTGGTCATCGGCTGCATGATAACGCGGAGGCGGAGGCGACGCTCGGCCTCACCCGCCGCGCCACAGGTTCGGAGAGGTCGAGGTCCCGATCCGCCCGGATGCCGCACCGCGCCGGGGCGGCCCCATGCACCGAGGGGCCCCTACCCCCGGGAACCTTCCGCCCGAAGTCCAGTACGTCGTGCGCGAGCCGCGCGTCCCCTGCCCTGGAGTGCTCTTGGAGATCGGCATCTACAGCTTCGCCGAGGCGGAGCTCGATCCGGCCACAGGCCGTCAGATCCACGCGGGGCGGCGCATCAGGGACCTGCTCGAGGAGATCGAGCTCGCCGACCAGGTGGGTCTCGACGTCTTCGGTGTGGGGGAGCACCACCGACCGGACTACGCGGTGTCCGCCCCGGCCGTGGTGCTGGCCGCCGCCGCCACGCGTACGAAGCGCATCCGCCTGAGCAGCGCGGTTACCGTGCTCAGCTCCGACGACCCGGTGCGCGTGTTCCAGGACTTCGCCGTTCTCGATCAGATCTCCGAGGGGCGCGCGGAGATCATGGCGGGCCGGGGATCCTTCATCGAGTCGTTCCCCCTCTTCGGACAGGACCTGGCGGACTACGACGAGCTCTTCGCCGAGAAGCTCGAGCTCCTGCTGAACATCCGCGAGAACGAGGTGGTGACGTGGCCCGGAAGTCGCCACCGAGCCGCCATCGACGGACGCCTGGTCCTGCCCCGTCCGGTGCAGGAACCGCTCCCGGTCTGGATTGCCGTGGGGGGCACACCCAATTCGGTGGTGCGCGCCGCCACGCTGGGGCTTCCCATGGCGCTGGCCATCATCGGCGGGGCGCCCGCGCGCTTCGTTCCCATGGTCGAGCTGTACCGGGAGGCCGCCACGAGGGCGGGACACGATCCCGGGAACATGCGCCTGGGGATCAACTCCCACGGATTCATCGCCGACGACGCGAAGACGGCGGCGGACGTCGCGTTTCCTCCCTTCGCGGAAACCATGTCCCGCATCGGCCGTGAGCGTGGGTGGCCGCCCACCACACGGCGGCAATTCGACGCGGAAGCCGCGCTCCACGGCGCGCTCTTCCTGGGGAGCCCCGAGCGGATCGTCGAGAAGGTCCTCTACCAGCACTCCCTCTTCCACCACCATCGCTTCCTCATCCAGCTCACCGTGGGCCCCATGCCTCACGACAAGGTGATGAGGGCCATCGAGCTCCTGGGAACGGAGGTGGCGCCCGCGGTGCGGAAGGAGCTCGGGGGCGGAGGGTAGGCCGACCGCGTCGAGGGCTCGTCCAGGCCCCCCCACCCTCAGATGAAGATCGCCTTCAGCCCCACGAAGAGCACCGCGCTGATCACGGCCGCCGCCGGCAGCGTGGCGATCCACGAGCCCGCGATGCGAGCCACGGTCCTGAGGTTCAGCGCGCCGAGGCCGTGGGCGATGCCCACCCCCACCACCGCCCCCACCAGGATGTGGGTGGTGGAGACCGGGAGGCCCAGGCGGCTGGCCAGCAGCACCGTGCACGCCGTGGCGAACTCGGCAGAGAACCCGCGGCTCGGTGTGATCTCGGTGATGTGCCGGCCTACGGTGGCGATGACCTTGTAGCCCCACATGGCCAGGCCGACGACGATGCCGATGCCGCCCACCGCGAGGATCCAGCGCGCCAGCGGGACGCCGTTGGGCACGTCGGTGTACCCCGTCTTGGCGATACCCACCACCGCGGCCAGCGGCCCCACCGCGTTGGCGACGTCGTTGGCGCCGTGCGCGAAGGCGACGAATGCGGCGGTGACCACCTGCAGTCCCCCGAAGACGCGCTCGACATAGTGGTACGGATCCGCACCCACGTCGGCGGCTCGCATCCTGATCACACCCCGGGTCACCAGCCCACCGGTCCCGCCGAACGCCAGCGCACCCAGACCCACCCATACCGGGCTGGGGTTGCGCACCAGGTTGTGGAGCACCTGCTGAGTGAACGTCAGAGCCAGGATCGTGGTGACGGCCATGACCAGATAGGGCGCGATGCGGACCGTGGCACCCACGGGGTCCGGGTTGCGCAGGATCAGCGTCCTGATCCCCAGGAAGATCCCGAAAGCCAGGGCTCCCCCCATGAGGGGAGACACGAACCAGCTGGCGATGATCTCGGTGATCTGTCCCCATCGAATGGCATGCATGCCCACCGCCAGGATGCCGAACCCGATGACCGCGCCGACGATGGAGTGGGTCGTGGAGACCGGCAGCCCCAGCTTCGTGGAGAGCTGCAGCCAGATGGCCGCGGCCAGGAGCGCGGCGGTCATACCCAGCGCCAGGAGCACGGGGCCCTGCGCCCCGAAGGGGCCGGCGGTGGAGAACGCCACCGGATCGAGCATCCCCTTGCGCACGGTCTCGGTCACGTGGGACCCGAAGATGAACGCTCCGGAGAACTCGAAGACCGCCGCTATGAGGACGGCCTGACGGAGCGTCACCGCCCCCGACCCCACCGAGGTGCCCATGGCGTTGGCAACGTCGTTCGCCCCGATGTTCCACGCCATGTAGAGGCCCGCCAGCATCGCGGTGATGAGGATCAGGTGCTCCATTGGGCTTTCCGGGCTCTGCGCGGATGGGGTAGGGAGCCTTCGGCTCAGCCTTTGGCGAGCATGAGGCGAACCATGTCGCCGGCGGTCTCGGCGTGGTTGGGGACGTCGCCCAGCTTCTGGCCGATGCGCATGATGAACATGAGGGAGGTCGCTCCCAGCTCGTCCTCGAGATGGACGCTCTCGCGCCCGAGCTGCGTGCCCAGCTGGTCCGAGCGCCACTCCTGCTCGTCGAGGGTGTCGATGAGGTCCAGGACCTTCTTCACTTCCGGGCCGGTGAAGGCGGCCTCCCGGAGCTGCGGGAGGAGCTTGGAGATGGTGAGCCAGGTCTTCGCCGCGTGGAGGACCTGGTCCATCAGCGCTCGTACGTGTGGCTTCAACGCGTCCGGCACCGGCGTCTGCCGCATGGTGACGAGGACCGCCAGGTCCTCGACGGCGTCGGCCATGGCGTCCTGAGCCTTGAGGAGCCTGAGCAGGTCACCCCGGTCCACCGGAAGGAAGATCGACCGAGGCAGGTGGTCGCGGATCTCGGCCTTGAGCTCGTCGGCACGGTGCTCCATGCGCGAGATCCGGTCGGCGACCTCCTTCGCCTCCGACCAGTCCTGGACGAGGAGGGCCTCGATGAGCGGCGTGATCTCCTGGACCACGTCGTCCACCATTTGGCCGTGCTTGGCCAGGGGCTCGAAGGGCGACTTGCCGAACAACTCGAAGATCGTGCGCATCAGGAAGCTCCACTCACGCGTCGACGTACGCACCGGACCTCGTCGGGAGGGAGGATCCGACCGGCTCCGGGCGAGGCCAAGTTAGGTAACAAATCGGTAATCGAGAAGTCACGGAATCGCGTGTCCCCGGGCGCTACCGCCACGAGCGGATCGTTCCCGGCGGCTGCGCGCCCCTCGAGAGCGACTTCACCCCCCGCCGCCCGGAGGTGGGGATGTCGCCGAGGCGTCGACATCCGTCAGCGCATACGCCACCACGCTCATCTCGTCGTGCTCTCCACGGGCCAGACCGTAGACGTGTCCACCGCCCTCTCCGAACAGCACCACGCGGGCAGGGGCGTCCACCGTGCCGACCAGCGTCCCGTCAGCGGCGATGATGTCCCAGGCGCCGCCCTCCGCACGCATGGTCCCGGGGTCGGGCCGGGCGCGCCCTACCCACAGCCGTCCCCCTGCACCGAAGAAGATCCCGCCCACTGCCGCCGGCTCCGCGGGAAGCGTGAGCCGCGCCAGGGTCCGGCCCAGGATCTGCTCCCTCCTGCCGCTGAACCCCTCGCCTCGCTCCCGGTCCGTGTAGGGAAGTCCGGGTACCGGCCGGCACAGCAGCACGGAGTCGTCGCCGGAGCGGTTCAGGACGGCGATGCGGTACTGGGCGACACTTCCCGCGAGCGCGATGCTGCCCGTGGTGGCGGCAGCCACGACGGGACGGGGGCTTCCGGGCACGACGAGGTGCGTATAGGGTCCGTCACCCACCACGTGCGTGACCTGATCCTCCAGCGTGTCCACGCCGCCGTCGGGAGAGAGCCGGACGACCGCGGCGCGGCTGTGCGTAGGATCGCCCGTGACAGGTGTGCCGAGGAGCTCCAGGATCAGAGCGCCGTTCCCCGCCAGATGGACGCCGGGAAGCTGCCCCGCCGCGCTGACCGCCGCGATGACCTTGGGCGCCACGGTCCACCGGGAGGGCGCTTCCCCGCCTCCGACCCTCGTCCGCAGAACGCTCCCCCGGGCCAAATCGAAGATCAGCAGATGGTCGTCGTCCGCCCATTGGGCGGCTGCCGGCCACTCCACCTCCCCCGGACCCTGCCCCTGCCGCACCACCGGCCCCACCCACGTGCCGTCGACGTCGAGGACGATCACCGTGTGCATCTGGAGGTCCGGGACCGCCACGCGCCCACCCGCGCTCACGACCGGGCCGATGGGCAAGCCGAAGACGTGGGGGCCCTCGGCTCCGCCCACGCTCCACAGCTCACGGAGCGTGAGGGAAGCGGCGTCCTTCCTCGGCAGGACGACGACGCGTGCACCGGCGTCGTCGCTCCGGCACCACGCGGGCGTTGAGCTGCCCGTCGAGCATGCGGAGAGGAGCGCGCAGGCGAGCGAGCCGAACCAAGCCTGACGGGCGCGGGACCACATCATTGTCTCCTCCTTCGCGTCGCGTCTCGCGACGCACCGAGTCGACTTCCCCGGCCGCTGCGGTCGCCCGCAGATCGCCGAGCCGACCGACGCTCTCCGTGAGGGCTGCGAGCAAGCCCCGGACCGTGGAGCCGACGAACCTTCCGCGTCGTCGTCTCCATGCGCAACCCGCCACGGCGTGGCGTCCTGCGCCCCGATGGGCCATCGTTCCACCGCGACCCGCTCGTCCCGTGGAAGCCCGTGGCTCCACGGCGGCGACGAGGTCCACGGTCATCATCTCTGCCTTTCGAAGGATGTATTCATGCGACAGGTCCCTCTCGGCGACACGGGCCTCAAGGTCTCGGAGCTCTGCCTCGGCACGATGACGTTCGGCAAGGAGTCGGACGAGGCCACGAGCGGAGCCGTCTATCGCCGGTGCCGCGAAGCCGGCATCGACTTCTTCGACTGCGCGAACGTCTACGTGGACGGCGTCTCGGAGGAGATCCTCGGGAGTCTCGTCGCGGGAGAGCGCGACCAGGTGGTTCTCACGTCGAAGGTCTACTTCAAGAAGGGCGAGGGCCCACTGGCCAGGGGGTACTCCCGCGCCGCCATCATGCACCACGTGGAGGGGAGCCTGAAGCGCCTGGGCACGGACTGGCTGGACCTCTACTTCCTGCACCATTTCGACGAGGACACGCCCATCGAGGATGCGCTCCGTGCCCTCGACGACCTCGTCACCCAGGGGAAGATCCGGTACCCCGCCGTGAGCAACTTCGCGGCGTGGCAGATCGAGCGGGCGCTGGGGATCTCTGCCCGCGAGGGGCTGGCGGCGTTCCGCTGCGTGCAGCCGATGTACAACCTGCTCAAGCGCCAGGCCGAGGTGGAGATCCTGCCCATGGCCCGGGCGGAAGGACTCGGGGTGATCAGCTACAGCCCCCTGGCCGGCGGCCTCCTCACCGGCAAGTACGGCAAGCGCAAGAGCCCCGACGTCGAGGGCCGCCTCAACGTCAGCCAGATGTACCAGAAGCGGTACGCGCAGCCGTCCGACTTCGAGGTGGCGCAGGACCTCGTCGGAATCGCGGAGACGCACGGATACCATCCCGTCTCCCTGGCCGTCGCCTGGGTGGCGAAGCACCCGGCGGTGACCGCGCCCATCATCGGCGCCCGCAGCCTCGAGCAGCTCGAGCCGTCCCTGGCGTCGGTGGACGTGGACATGACCGACGAGCTCTACGCCGGGATCTCGTCGTTGACGCCCGCACCCGCGCTGGCGACGGATCGCGAGGAGGAACGGGCCGGCTGACGAGCCGCGGTCGCACGCCAACAAGTCTGCGGCCATCCTCCGGGGGGCTCACCTCCTCCGACGTTTCCCCGGAGACGCCGGCCGGTGCTCCGACTAACGCAGGTCCCTGACGCGCACCTCGATGTCCTTGTCCTTGGCCAGCAGCTTCACCAGCTGCTGGGGGTCCGTGTCCCCGTAGTGATACGGGTAGAGGATGTGCGGCCGGAACGCCTCGGCGGCGTCGGCCACCATCGCCGGCGTCATCGTGTACGGCAGGTTCATGGGGAGGAACGCGATGTCGATGTTCTTCAGCGCCTTCATCTCCGGCGTGTTCTCCGTATCCCCCGCAATGTAGACGCGGGTATCGCCGAACGTGATGACGTAGCCGTTGCCGTCCCCCTTGGCATGATACGGCTGACCCGGTGCCCTCATGTGCACGATGTTGTAGGCGGGGACGGCCTCGACGCGGTAGCCGAGCTCCTCCCCCACGTCCCCGTTCTGCATGATCTCGGCGCCGGAGATCCTGCCGGCACACGAGCGGCTCGCCACGACCCTGGTGTCGGGCTTCGTGATCTCCGCGATCGCCTTGGGATCGAGGTGGTCGCTGTGCTCGTGGGTGATGAGAATCAGGTCCGCCTTGGGCTCCTTCGAGTAGTCCGCATAGCGGCTCACGGGATCCACGTCGATCACCTTGCCCCCGATCTGGAACATGAGGCTCGCGTGGCCGAAGAAGGTGATGGTCAGGTCCCCGACGGACGTGTGGATCACGTCCGAATGCGGCATCGCCTGGACGTCCTTGGTCGACGCCGCGCAGGCCGTGAGAAGCATCGACGTGAAGAGCAGCTCGTGTCCCAGCATGGCTCGGCTCCTTGGGATGCGCTCCCCGGGAGTGGTCGTTCTGTGAAGCGCGGCGGTAGCAGGACCTCAGGGGGTCCCGCGCCGCGGGCGGCATCCATCACCGGAAGCTACAGCTCCCGCGCCGGGAGGCCACCGTGAGAGGAGCTTCGGCGGCCCCCGGCACCGGGCTGGGCCCTACCTTCGCCGGCGGTGCCCGGATGACCCCGCCTTGCTCGGGTTCACGTACGGGCCTGGATTCGTCATCGGTCGTGGATTGAAGTCGGCGGGCACCCGGCCCAGCCCCGCAGGCGGCTTCACCGGAGTCACGCCCGCGTACGCGCAGCCCAGGGTCATCTGGGTTTGCGGCGCGAGCGCCGTTGCCGGCACCATCGCCTCGGAGGCCGGCACCGGCGCGGCGCGGCCCGTGAGCCTGTCGACGTCGAAGGCGCCAAGAAGGTCGCCCACGTCCGGGGTGAGCGCGTCCGACGGCCCCAGGTCGGTCATGCCGTAGCGTTCCTCGCCCTTCTTGCGGGCGGCGAGCTCGTCGGGCAGCCGCGCCAGGGGGGTCAACCCGAAGAGCGTGTCCACGAACTTCACCACCGATGACTGGCTCCCCACCTCGTGATCCACGTAGCCGGTCTTCGCGTACGGGGAGATCACAAGCAACGGCACCCTGGGCCCGTCGGTCATCAACAGGTGGTCGGGACCGAAGGACTGCACCGGCGGTCGGACGTGATCGTAGTCGCCTTCCGAGTCGTCCCAGGTGACGATGATCACGCTCTGCGCCCAGTACTTCGACCGTGCGATGGCGTTGATCTCGGCAGCGAGGAGCGCCTCGGAGATCTGCGCGTCGGAGTACTGGGGATGGTCGTCGTCGCCCACGAAGTTCCGCTGGACGGTGGAGTCGGGATCGGCCGGCTCGAGCCCGAGCTCGTTCTCGTACCCACCCTTCACGTAGAAGACCCCACCGCTCGAGGGGAGGCCACCTGCCTGCAAGGCGCCGTAGAAGTCGCGGAGGCCATGGAGGTGCGCCGCCAATGTGTCGTTGTTGGCGATGTAGCCGAAGTATTGCGGACCGTTGTGGTGCGTGATGTAGCCCGCGTGGGTGCCCTGCACCGCCGGGCCCTGCGAGTCCTCGTGGGGGGACCCGAAGCCTTCCTGGTACCACCCCCAGTCCAGCGTCTTGCCGCCCTGATGGGTGAGGTAGGCGACGTCGTCCTCGATGTCGGCGAGATCGCTCTCGCGATACCGGTCGTTCTCCACCACGGACCCGATGCTGCGGCCCTGGAGGGTGAGGGGCAGCGTGGCGTAGGTCAGGTTGATCTGGATGGGGCTCGACACGGAGGGTACGGTCTGCGACGCGCCGGTGCGCGTGTAGCCTATGTCGTAGGGGTTGTAGGGGAGCCGCTTGGCCGGTGGATTGGGATCGGAGCCGGAGCCCCAAAAGGGATCCGCATCGTCGAGCATGGGCACCCCCGAGCCCGACAGGCCCTGGCCGAAGAAGGCCTGGTCGGGATGCTCGATCCACTGCGTGACCCCGCTCTGAGCGCCGATGATGGAGAGGTTCCCGGGCGTGGAGGGGCCGGTCATGTCCTGGAAGATGTGGTCGGCCAGGGTGAAGTTGGCCGCCCACCGCCAGAGCAGCGGGACGGTGGCGCAGTCCTCGTAGGCCATCGCCAGCTCGCCGAACTGCACGGCCGCCAGCGTCACAGGCTGCCCCTTCGCCGGAAGGACCCCTCCCGGTGAGTGGATCTGCTCCTCGGTGAGCGCGAAGCGGTCCATCCGCGGCGTGCCCCCCGTGAGGTTCATCTTCTTCACGATGACGGGATGGGCGTGGTTGATGTCGTCGGTGTCGGCGGCGTAGTAGTCGGGGCCGATGAGGAACGGGCTGATGGTGCTCGTCGCTCCCGTCGTCGTGATCAGGGGCTGCACGAATCCGGGCAGCTTCGTGGGATCGGCATACGGACCGTTCTGGTCGCCGTAGAGCCCGTCCGCCCCCGGATACGTCCCGAAGTACGAATCGAAGCTGCGGTTCTCCTGATACAGCACGAATACGTACTTCACCTTCCGGCGCAGGAGGGCGACCGTGGTCTGGCTCGGCATGTCGGGGCCGGTGGAGATCCCCTGCCCGGAGGGGATGCGGCCGACGGACCCCGCGGACACGCTCGTGGTCACGAGAACCAGGGGGGCCACGAACACCGACAGGAGCAGGGGACCACCGGACCGTCGTTTGCCGTGCATCGTCTCCTCCGGGAGAGCACCTCGTCATCGCCCTCCACCGTTCCGGAGACGGGCGATCCTCCGCGCATCGCGAAGACCCAAGGTACAACCTCGGGGCGGAGGGGCCACCGAGAGGCAACCACTCTGTCACGTTCTTCACACACTTGACATCCAGGTGTACTAGTATACATAGTACACTCCATGCTACCTTTCGATGTAGAGCTCAAGCCAGGCGAGTCGCCCTACCGGCAGATCGTGTACGCGGCTACCAAGGCGGTCGTCTCCGGTGAGTTGGTGCCCGGAGCGCCCTTCCCGTCGGTGCGGGTGCTCAGCCAGGCGCTGAAGGTCAATCCCAATACGGCGCACAAGGTCGTGGGCGAGCTCGTCCGCGCCGGCATCCTCGAGGTTCTTCCCGGTGTGGGGACGGTGGTGGCGGAGTGGGGACCTTCCTCGCCGGAGGAGCGCAGGCTGCTCCTCTCCGACGAGGTGGAGCGGCTGGTGGTCGAGGCCAAGCGCCTCGGACTCACCGAGCGAGACGTCCTCGACGCGGTGTCGGCGCGGTGGGCTGAGCTCTTCGGCGCCTTGAACGCCAGCGCAGGCGGCGCGTCGGACGCCGCTGTGGGCTGAGCGGGAGAATCGCACATGGGTACCGTCATCCAGGCCGAGGGCCTCACCCACCGATACGGGCGTCACGTCGCTCTCCGCGACGTGGACCTGGAGGTACCCGAGGGCGCGCTATACGCGCTCCTCGGCCCCAACGGGGCGGGCAAGACCACCCTGCTCAAGATCCTCCTGGGTCTGCTCCGCCCCACCGCGGGCAGGGTCACCCTGCTGGGCAAGGACCTGAAGCGCCTGACGCTTCGGGATCGCGCCTCCATCGGATACGTCGCCGAGGATCAACGGCTCCCGGGTTGGATGACCCTGTCCCGCCTGCTGGCGTACCTGGCGCCCCTCTATCCCACCTGGGATCACGGCCTGGCCAGCGAGCTCCAGCGGCGCTTCCACCTTCCGCCGGGCCGGAAGATCAGAGCCATGTCCCGGGGCGAGCGCATGAAAGCCGCCATGATGGCGGCGCTGGCTCCACGCCCCCGCCTCCTCATCATGGACGAGCCCTTCACGGGGATGGACGCGCTGGTGAAGGACGAGCTGGTGCGCGGTCTCCTGGAGCTCTCGGGGGATGAGGGCTGGTCGGTCCTCCTCTGCTCCCACGACATCGGCGAGTTGGAGGCGCTGGCCGACTGGGTCGGATTCCTGGACGCTGGGCGGCTCATCCTGTCCGAGCCCATGGAGGTGCTCCGGGGTCGCTTCAAGCGCGTCGAGGTCATGATGAACGGGGGGCCGTTCGTCGCCCTCGAAGAGCTGCCCCCCGACTGGCTGTCCGTGGATCGCGCAGGGAAGAGGGCCACGTTCCTCATCCCGGACCACGGCACGGACAGCGGGCAGGACGAGGTGCACCGGCGCTTCCCCGGCGCGGCGCGTGTCGAGGTGCGCGGTGCGTCGCTCAGGGAGGTGTTCGTGGGGCTGGCCCGCGAGGGCCTGGGTCGGGACTCGGTCGAGGAGGAGACGTCATGAGCTGGCTCGCGCAGGTGGGTCACGTGCTGAAGAAGGACGTGCGGCAGCACCGGTGGATGATCGTGATCACGCTGCTGGCGCTGGCAGGGACGGTGGTGGAGGCGATGGGGTGGACGGCCGTTTCATCACCCTTCCCCGTCAACTCGCTGCTCCACGTCGTGCCGACGGTGCCGGGAGCCGCAACGTTCCTCCTGGCGAGCTTTCTTCTGGTGGCGTTCGTGGTCCAGGGGGACTCCCCTGCGCGCAGCGATGCCTTCTGGGTACCACGCCCCCTGTCGCCTTCGGCGGTGTTCGTGGCCAAGGTCGTACTGATCGGCTTCCTGGCCATCCTTCTTCCCGCCGTGTGGGAGGTGGTGGCCATCGGCAGCCACCACCTTTGGTCGGCAAGCGTGATCGGGAGCATGGGCCTGTCCGTGCTGGTCCAGACGGCGCTCCTGGCGGCCGTCGCCGTAGTGGCGGCGCTTACCCCGGACCTGCGCACCTTCTTGGCGACGTTCCTCGTGGCTTACATCGGATGGTCGGCTGCGGCGCCGGCGATACGGCAGGCCGTGACCGGCGTGTCGATTGGTGAGGCCGGCCTGAGCCCGGTCGAGGCCGTGGCGTGGCTCCTCGGTGGCCTCGCCCTGGTGGCCTACCAGTATCGCGTCCGGGACAACCGACACACCCTCCGCGTCTTCGCTCTTCCCACTTTCCTCTGCCTCGGCTTGGGCGCTGCCTTCGGCGGGGCTCGGCCTCTCGCATTCGGCGCCGGATCCACATCGGAGGCGGTGGCCACCCCGGACCTCCGCATCGACAGCATCCGCCTGGAGCGGCCACCCTCCTGGGGCGGCGGGCGGAGCTGGGACGCTCACGTCCGCATGGAGTTGGTGGGCGGGCGCAGCGGCTACGCGTACGAGGTTATCGCGCCCAAGCTGCGGGTGTGTCTCCCGGACGGATCACACACGACGCTGCGGGTTCGAGGCATCGGCCAGCGCCTGACGAACCCCTGGGTTCCGTCGGTGGGGCTCACCTGGCTCGGGTTCGACCCGACGGCGAAACCCTATCGTCCCGTGGTGACGTTCCTCGTGCCGACGGACCTGGTGAATGCCGTGACCGACCCGCGCAGCCGCTTCGCCGTCGAGGGACGGGTATACGTGCAGGCCCCCGTCGAAGTGGGACCCCTTCCCATGCGGGTGGGAGCCACCGCCGTAGCTGACGGGAAGAGGTACCGTCTCCTGGCCTTCGAGAACGATCAGGGGCGCCCCCGGGTGGGAGTGCGCTACGAGGGGGTCGAGTCGGCGCTGAGACCCACCCCTTGGATCAGATCCTCGTTCGATCTCACCCTGGTGAACGCCGCCCGCCAGGAAGCCATCTACGTGCGCCAGTCCGACAACACGTCCGACAGCCACAACCTGGTCTTCATGAGGGAGCGGTGGGCTGCCGGCTCACTGAGCCTCGTGCCTGGGGGCGGAGGGCCGGATGACCAGCCTTCCGCCGTCGACGACGCGTGGCTCGACGGCGCGGAGTTGCACATCACCGACTGGGTGTCGAAGGGGAGCTACCGCCTGGCCACGACGCCGGCGGCGGTCGACGTGCGGCACTAGCGAGGCTGTTCCGGGGCAGGTATCGAGAAGGGAACCTGGCGCCCCGCTGCTGCCGCGCCGCACGGCGGATATGGTCGATGGCATCGCGGCGTACACCTCGCCCAGCATGGGCCGCACCCCGCATCCGCCCGGTTGCGTCGGCGCATGCGCCTCTCCCACAATAGGTGGCCCGGCGCAACCCACGTCTCTCTCGACGCCGGCCGCCAGCCCTCCTGCTCCGAGGCGACTCATGTCCCGCACCCTCATCCGCAACGGCACCCTCATTGACGGTACCGGCGCGGCCCCGGTCGTCGACGGCGCCGTCCTCCTCGACGGCGACCGCATCGAGGCCGTCGGCCCTCTGGCCTCCCTGCCCCGCCCGGCGGGCGACGTCACCGAGATCGACGCCGCAGGTGGGACGCTCCTGCCGGGCCTCATCGACGCCCACGTGCACTTGATGCTCGAGTTCGACGCGCTGATGAAGCTGCTGGCGACGCCCTTCTCCATGAACTTCTACAAGGCCATCGGACACATGCGGCGCACGTTGGACGCCGGCATCACCACCGTCCGCGACGCCGGCGGCGCCGACCTCGGCCTGAAGCGCTCGGTGGAGCAGGGGCTGGTGGAGGGGCCGCGCATGCAGATCAGCATCACGGCGCTCTCCATCACCGGGGGTCACCTGGACTTCTGGCTTCCGTCGGGGGTGCAGCTCGGGCTCATGCAAGCGCACCCCGGGCTGCCGGACGGCATCTGCGACGGTGTCGACGCCGTCCGGAAGAAGGTGCGCGAGGTGCTCCGCGCCGGCGCGGAGGTCATCAAGGTGTGCTCCACCGGCGGTGTGATGAGCCCCACCGATCACCCCGACTTCACGCAGTTCACGCCCGACGAGCTCGAGGTGATGGTGCAGGAGGGCGCGTACCGCCGTGGCATCAAGGTCATGGCCCATGCCCAGGGGGCCGAGGGCGTCAAGAACGCCCTCCGTGCGGGCATCCACTCCATCGAGCATGGGATCTGGCTGGACGACGAAGCCATCGAGCTCTTCCTGGAGCGGGGCGCCTTCCTGGTGCCGACGCTGCTGGCTCCCCAGGCTGTCATCGAGCAGGCCGAGGCCAACGGCACCATGTCGCCGTGGGCCCTGCAGAAGTCGAAGGAGGTCCTGGAGGCGCATCGGGCGAGCATCCGCCGGGCCCATGAAGCCGGCGTGAAGATCGCCATGGGGACCGACGCCGGCGTCATGCCCCACGGGACCAACCTTCGGGAGCTCGGCCTCATGTGCGACCACGCGGGCATGACCCCCATGGAGGCCGTCGTCGCCACGACGCGGACCGCCGCGGAGTGCCTGGGCTGGCAGGACCGGGTGGGCACGCTGGAGGCGGGGAAGCTCGCCGACGTCGTCGTGTCCTCCGTGGACCCGCTGGCGGACATCCACGCCCTGACACCCGAGGCGATCCGGCTGGTCGTCAAGGGAGGGAAGATCGTCAAGGACGCAGGGCCCGCGGTGGGCTCACGAAGCGCGGCCCGGGAGGTCGCCGCGGACTGATTCGCACGACCGCCGCCCGGCGGCGGGGGGCGGGGCGAGCGAGGATTCGACGTGCACCCCTCGCGATGACCCGGAGGACCGACGCGCATGACGGCGCGTCGCTCCGAGCGAGCCCGCCACCCACGCCCTTCGGGCGCGGGTACCCGGCCGCTGTCCCGTGGAGCCGCGGACCGAAGGTCGGCGGGCCTCTACTACACCTGGCAACTTTTCGACTCTGCCGCGTAATAGTGAGATCCAGGCGACCTTCCCGACCCTGACAGGAGACCCTCCCATGCTCCCCCACCGCACGCACGTATTCGCAGCCGCCGTCCTCGCCCTCGCCGCGGGAGCCGGCCCCCTCCACGCGCAGGAGACCGCGCGCACCGTAGCGGGCGGAGGCATCACGGTCCCCGGCTGGATGGGCACCGTGGACGCCTCGGAGGCGCGCCGTGGCATGAAGGTGGACCAGGCCAAGCTCTCGAAGGAGGGCGACGCGCTGCACGTCACCACCGGGCCCGCCATCACCTACTGGAACCCCGCCAACAAGGCCAGCGGGGACTACACGGTGAAGGCCACCTTCACCGAGCCCAAGTACATGAACCTGAACGACCACCCGCACCCCTACGGCATCGTCATCGCCGGCAACGACATGGGCGGCGCCGACGAGACCTACCTGTACTGCGCCGCATACGGCAACGGCACGTTCATCGTGCGGGGTATGGGCCCACAGCCCTTCCAGATGAACGGACGGATGGGGGAGCGTAACGCCGCCGTGCACAGGGCCGCCGCCCCCGGCAAGCCCGTGACCCAGGAGATCGCCATGTCGGTGAAGGGCGACCAGGTGTCGTGCTCCATCAACGGCACCGTCGTAGCGACCTACGCCAAGTCCGATCTGGTGACGGCGGGCAAGCTCAAGTCCACCGACGGCGTGTACGGGATCCGCTTCGCCCACAACACCGAGGGGACCGTCACGGGGCTGAGCGTGACGAAGAACTGAGGGGAGCCGCCAGCCCCTGACGGGGAGGGAATGCAAACGCGGGGGTCGGACGGTCCGCTGCGTTCGTAGCGGACATCGGGCCCGCCCACCGTCGGCTCAGCCGCAGGGCGCCGCCGCGATCGCCATGGTGTCCCCCGGAAGCGTGACGCTCCAGCCCTGGGCATTCGCCGGCACGAAGCCACGGGTGCTGGGCATCGCCATCAGCCGTGACGCCCCCGGTTCCAGCGCGCCCAGGGACACCGAGTCGTCCCGGGTCCATGAGATGACGACCGTGTCGCTCGGCCCGATGATCCGGAACGTCGCAGTGTCGGGAAGCGTCAGGCACGCCGACGCCGTGGCGACGGTTCCCACGTCCAGCGACCAGAATCCGCCCGGGGTGTGAGGCTGCTCGGCGTCGCCGGGAAACGCGAGAATCTGCAGCGTGTCGCACACGGCGTTCCCCCCGGGAGGATAACGGCACGTGGCGTTGGTGACCCTGAGGGTCGCCGGGGCGGACTGGGAGAGCTGCGGGGCGGTGCCTTCGGCGCAGGCCGCACAGAGCGTCGTGGACGCGATCATCGAGATGCGCAGCAGGGTGGCTTTCTTCAGGGTCATGGGTAGCTCCTTCGGGTGCCGGCTCCGTCACGGGATGCGCGGATGCGCCTCGGGGGACCACGCTGCGCGCGGCTGCCCCGTGGTCACGACCCATCTACGAACGACCGCGAGCCCTCGTCCGTGACGCCGTTCCCACATGACCGCCGACCTCACGCGATGGTGCTGTTCGTGCGCGGGCCGTCGCGGTCATCCCTCGGGGAGCCCGGAGCCGCCGCCCCTTACTTCCCCTCGGGCGCGTACTTCTTCCCGTGCTTCCATACCTCCACGATGTCCCGCGTGTTCTCGATGTCCTCCGCGGGATCCGCCGAGAGCACCACCATGTCCGCCATCTTGCCGGGCGACACCGTGCCGTGGGTGGCCGAGATCCCGAGGGCCATGGCGGCCACCCGCGTGGCGGCGCCGATGGCCTCCAGGGGCGTGAAGCCTGCATCGTGCACCAGCGAGGCCATCTCGCGGTAGATGTTGGGCACGGTGTCCTCGGGCGAGCCCATGCCGTCGGTGCCGGCGTCCACCAGGACGCCCCGCTCATGGGCGATGCGGGTCACGGCCCCCTCCCACGCGACGATCCCCTTGCCGACGCGGTCCGGCGTGCGCGCCGCCTCCTCTTCGAAGACGTGGAGCGTGGCGTCGAGGATCTCGCCGCGCGCCTTCATGGAGTCCAGAACCGCGAGGATCCTCGGGTCGTCCGGGCGGACGTGCTCGAAGTCGCCCATGGCGCGCGCGGTGTAGTCCTGCGGCACCCGGGGCGCGGCCTCCCACACCAGATACGGGGCGTGCGACAGCACGTCCACGCCGGCGGCCACCACGTCGCTGGGCTTCGCCGGGAAGACGGTGGCGTGGGCCCATGCCATCATGCCCTGCCGGTGCGCCTCGGCGGTGAGCGCGGACACGATGCTCGCCGGCAGGTTCGCGTACAGCTTGAGCGCCGCCGCGCCCGTGCCCTTGGCCTCGGCGACCACCATGCGGATGTCCGAGGCCCCGTCCACCGCCCGCATCCACGGAGCCGAGCCGAGCATGACGCCCTCGGACGCGCCGGGCACCCGGGGATCCTCGGCGAAGAAGGTCGGCCCGGCCATGAAGGCCGCGTAGCGGATGTCCGGCGAGGCGATCTCGTCGAGCATGGCCTCGCGGGCGAAGAACGCGAGCACGCGGTCGTCGCCGGCCATGTCGCGCACCGCCACCACGCCGTGCTCCACGGCCCAGCGGAGGAGCTTGATATAGCGGTCCGCGGGCGCCGGCCCTCCGGTGAGGTGCACGTGGGCGTCGATGATCCCGGGGATCACCCACCTCCCCTTCAGGTCCTCCACGGTGGCTCCCTCCGGAAGCGGCCGGGCGCCGTCGGGGAACACCGCCTGGATCCGCTTCCCCTGGATGAGGATCGTGCGGCCGGGCTGGGGCGCCGCACCCGTGCCGTCGACGAGGGTGGCGTGGGTGAGGGCCGTGACGGGCGGCCGGGCCCGGGACGGCCGCTGGGCGGCGCCCGACTCGGGGGTACCGAGCGCCACGGCGGCGGAGACGAGGGCGAGAACGACGAGGGAAGCAGCCGGCACGCGGCGGGACGAGCGCATCATCGGATCCTCCGCCCCGGATCGTGGACCGGAGACGCCGGCGATGCCGGGGACGACCGGAGGACGCCGGCACCGCCGGAACGCCCGGGCCCGGGCGACCGGGGACGCATCATGGGTTTGCGGGGTCCGCCTCCGCTACGCGGACGCCTCCTGCGACCGCACCTCGGGCTGACCCCGAGGCCCGACGGCCAGCGCACGGTACTGCGGGTACATCCATGCGCGCCAGCGGATACGACAGCCCCATGGAGGCGATCCCCGCGGCAACGGGCCAGGTGGTAGGCGCGCGCCGCGCCGGTGCAGGTGCCTCCCGCCAACCTTCGCGCCCCGCCGTGGACGCCCGTAGATTCGGGCGACCACCGCCGGTCATGCCCGGGTGAGGAGCCCCATGGACGAGATCGACCGCCTTCGAACGTCACTCGCCGATCGCTACGCCGTCGAGCGGGCGCTGGGCGCGGGCGGGATGGCGACCGTCTATCTCGCCGAGGACCTGAAGCATCACCGCAAGGTCGCCCTGAAGGTGTTCCGCCCCGAGCTGGCCTCGGCCCTGGGCCCCGATCGCTTCCTCCGCGAGATCGAGATCGCCGCACGGCTGAATCACCCTCACATCGTCGCCCTCTACGACTCCGGGATCGCCGACGGCGTCCTGTACTACGTCATGCCCTACATCCGGGGCGAATCCCTGCGCGAGAAGCTCGAACGCGAGAGTCAGCTCCCCATCGAGGAGGCTCTGACCATCGCCAGGCAGGTGGCGTCGGCCCTCGAACACGCCCATGCCCAGGGGCTGATCCATCGTGACGTCAAGCCGGCCAACGTGCTGCTCCACGAGGGCGAGGCGATGATCGCGGACTTCGGGATCGCCATGGCTTTGAGCAGCGCGGCGAGCGAGAGGCTGACCCGGTCGGGCATCGTGGTGGGAACGCCCCAGTACATGAGCCCGGAGCAGGCCATGCACGAGGGCCCCCTGGATGCCCGGACCGACATCTACGGCCTGGGCTGCATCCTGTACGAGATGCTCGCCGGAGAGCCACCCTTCAGCGGGCGCTCGGCGATGGCGGCCATCGCGAAGCGCCTGGTCGATCCGGCCCCCTCCGTGCGACGCCTCCGCGCGACCGTCCCTCCGGAAGTCGACCGGGCGATCATGAAGGCGCTGGCCAGGCTCCCCGCGGACCGGTTCGCATCCGCCAGGGAGTTCTCCGACGCGCTGAGCGGGTCCGACGACGGCTCGCCACGGCAACGGTCGGTGGGCGTGCTGCCCTTCCTGAACCTCAGCGGCGATCCGGACAACGAGTACTTCGCGGACGGCGTCACGGAAGACGTCATCGCCCATCTGTCGAAGGTCCGCACCCTGAAGGTGATCTCGCGCACTTCGGTGATGCCCTTCAAGAAGCGCGAGCTGGGCCTGAGGGAGATCGCGTCGCAGCTGGACGTCGCAACGCTCCTGGAGGGGAGCGTGCGCCGTGCGGGTGATCGCGTGCGTATCGTGGCGCAGCTCATCGACGCCGAGTCCGACCGGCATCTCTGGGCCGAGACCTACGACCGACAGCTCACCGACATCTTCGCGATCCAGACCGACGTGGCGCTGCACATCGCGGCCGCGCTCAAGGCCGAGCTCTCCCCGGACGAGCGGACACGCATCGAGAAGGAGCCCACCGGAGATCTCGAGGCCTACCAGCTCTATCTCCAGGGGCGGAGCTGTACGGTACGGTACACCGTCGAATGGACGCTTCGGGGCATCGAGTACTTCGAGCGCGCCGCCGAGCGGGACCCGCGTTACGCATTGCCCCACGCCGGCATTGCCCTCGCCTATATCGAGCTTGCCGAAGGGGGGGTGACGCCGCCGCAGGTTGCGTACGCTCGAGCCAAGGAAGCCACCGCACGGGCCCTGGAGCTCGACCCCGGCCTGGGGCAGGCCCACACTGCGGCCGGGTACCTCAAGACCACGCTGGACTTCGACTGGGCCGGCGCCGAGGAGGAGTTCAAGCGCGCCCTCGAGCTGGGCCCCAACGACGCCGACACGTACGATCTCTACGGGCGCCTGTGCAATTCAGTGGGGCGCCACGACGAGGCCATCACGATGACGCGCCGTGCCCAGCAGCTGGATCCCCTGGCGCACCGCTCGGATCTCGCCACGGCGCTCCTCCGGGCCGGCCACTACGACGAAGCCCTGGCGGCGGCGAAGCACGCCATCGAGTTCGACGACCTCTACGATCGTTCGCATGCGGGCCTGGGGTGGGCGTACCTGAAGATGGGGATGGCCGAGCAGGGCTTGGCGGAGCTCGAGCGCGCCGTCGCGCTCTCGCCCCGGAGCACCCTGTGGCAGGCGCAGCTGGGTCAGGCGCTCGCCATGCTGGGCGAGGTGGAGAAGGCCCGCGAGATCCTGGGACGCCTCGAGGCTCGCGCACGCGACGAGTACGTGTCTCCCTATCATCTGGCGTACGTCTACACGGGCCTGGGCGAGCACGACCGTGCGATGGACCTGCTGGAGCGCGCCTTCGAGAAGCGCGAGGGCGCCGTGTACGGCATCGCAGGATCGTTCCTGTTCGCGGACCTGCGCTCGCACCCCAGGTTCATCGCGCTGCTGGAGAAGATGAACCTGGCCCCACCGGACGCGCCGTCCTGACGCCCGTATATTTTCAGGTTTCAGCCTGCCCCTCCCTCCCCCCGACGCGATGACGAACGTGCGTCCCACCATCCTCCGCCTGCTGTCCGGCATGGCCAGCACCCGGGAGATCCAGCTGTACCTCAAGCGCTTCTCCCAGCTCGACGCCGACCGCTTCGCGGTGGTGAAGGTCGGGGGCGCCATCCTCCGGGACCGGATGGACGAGCTGGTCTCCTCCCTGGCGTTCCTCCAACAGGTGGGTCTCACCCCCGTGGTGATCCACGGTGCGGGGCCGCAGCTCGACGCCGAGATGGCCGCCGCGGGCCTCGAGAAGAAGATCGTGGACGGGCTCCGCTACACCTCCCCCGAGGGGCTCGCGGTGGTGCGGCGGGTCTCCCAGCGGGAGAACTTCCGCCTGGTGGAGGCGCTCCAGGCGGCGGGCGTGCGGGCGACGTCCATCCACTCCGGCGTCTTCGAGTCCGACGTCCTGGACGCCGAGAAGTATGGGCTCGTGGGCAGGGTCGTCCGCGTGCACGTCTCCGGCATCGAGGCGGCCATAGGGGCCGACTCCATTCCGGTCATCGCGTCGCTGGGGGAGACGGCGGGCGGACAGATCCTGAACGTCAACGCCGACTGGTCCGCCAACGAGCTGGTCAAGCGGATGGAGCCGTACAAGATCATCTTCCTCACCGGCACCAGGGGCATACTCGAAGAAGAAGGCAGGCTCATCGAGTCCATCAGCTTACGCACCCAATACGAGGATCTCATGCGCCAACCCTGGCTCCACTCGGGGATGCGCCTGAAGCTCGAGCAGATCCACGACCTGCTCATGGAGCTGCCGCCCTCCAGCTCACTCTCCATCACCACCCCGGAGGAGATGGCCCAGGAGCTCTTCACCCATCGGGGATCGGGCACGCTGGTCCGTCGCGGTGAGGCCATCGACGCCTTCGACTCGTGGGCCCACGTCGACTGCGAGCGCCTGCGGAGCGTCATCGAGTCGAGCTTCGGCCGGCGCCTGGCGGCCGACTACTTCGAGACGACCCGACCGTCGCGGATCTACGTCAGCGAGGACTACCGGGCCGCCATCGTGCTGCTGCGCACCGGCGACCTCACCTACATGGACAAGTTCGCCGTGGTGGACGAGGCCCAGGGCGAGGGGCTCGGTCGGGCCATCTGGGACGTCATGCGCGCCGAGAATCCGGCGCTCTACTGGAGGTCGCGCCGTGGCAACGGCGTCAACGAGTTCTACTTCGCCAACGCCGACGGTGCCCGGAAGGAAGGCGCCTGGACGGTGTTCTGGTACGGCCTGGCCGACTGGGACGTCATCCGCGAGGCCGTGGAGTCGGCGCTGGCCATGCGCGTGACGCTCACCGACTGACGGGGGGGATGACATGGGAGCTCGCCATTGGATCCGCACCTTCGCTCGCCGGCCCGACGACACGGACGAAGTGGCCTTCTCGAAGTCTCTCGTCCTCGTCGTCGCCCTCAGCTGCAGCGCAAGCGGGGCCGTCTGGGCCGTCGTGTACGCCGCCGTCTTCGGCCCGGGCTTCGTCATGGCCCTGCCCCTGGCGTTCGTGGTCTTCGTCGGGGGCGCCATCGTGGTGTCCGCGCGGAGGGCGGACCATCGCCCCCTGATCTACACGCAGCTGGCCTGCATCACGTGGATCCCCGCCCTGATCCAGTGGAGCATCGGCAGCACCGCGACCTCGGGGCTCGTCATCTCGTGGAGCTTCCTCGGCCCCATCGGCGCCCTGATCTTCCTGTCCTTCCGCCAGGCGCTGGTGTGGATGGGGATGTTCATCGGCATCGTGGTCATCTCCACGGTCTTCGAGCCCGCCCTCCTGGGGGTACCGCTTTCGGTTTCGGCCCCGGTGCAGGAGGCCTTCTTCGCGATGAACGTCGGGGTGGCGTCGATCGTGGTGTTCGCGGCGGCGGCCTGGTTCGTGAGGACCATCCAGCGTGAGCTGGCCCTGCGCCTGGAGGCCAACCAGGCTCTCGCCGAGAGCCATCGCCGGCTCGAGGAGTCGCAGGAGGTCATCCTGCAGAGCGAGAAGATGGCGGCGCTGGGGCGGGTCAGCGCGGGCATGGCCCACGAGCTCAACAACCCGGCGGCGGCGGCGCAGCGGGGGGCCGGCCAGCTCCGGGAAGCGGTGGAAGCGGTGGGGAGAACGTCGCTGGCCCTGGGCCGCGCGGGCCTCGATTCCCGGCAGCTCGCGCGGATCCACGAGCTGGAGGTCACCGCGGAAGAACGAGTTCGGGCTCCGCTGGACATCGATCCCATCGACAGGATGGACCGCGAGGCCGAGGTCCAGGACTGGCTCGACGACCACGGCCTCGAAGCCCTCGGCGCGCAGGGTACGACGCTGGCGGACCTGGGGATCGGCGCGGCGGAGCTCGTGGACCTGGCGGTGCTGTTCGGCGAAGAGGCGCTGGCGCCGGCCCTGGAGCACGCGGCGTGGTGGTACACGACCCTCTCCCTCATCGCCGAGATCTGGCACGGCTCGGGTCGGATCTCGGCGATCGTGCAAGCGCTCAAGTCGTACACCTACCTCGACCGGGCACCGATACAGAGCGTCGACCTGAACACGGGGCTGAACGACACCCTGTTGATGCTGAACAGCGTGCTGAAGCAGGGTGTGGCGGTACGGCGAGACTACGACGCCACGTTGCCACCGGTCGTCGCGCGGGGTGCCGAGCTCAACCAGGTGTGGACCAACCTCATCGACAACGCCGTGGACGCCATGGGCGGCGTGGGCGAGCTCACCGTGCGCAGCCGGCGCGAAGGGGAGCACGCGGTGATCCAGATCATCGACTCGGGCCCGGGGGTGGCACCCGATGTCCGGGATCGGATCTTCGACCCCTTCGTCACCACCAAGGCGGTGGGAGACGGCACCGGCCTCGGGCTGAGCATCAGCCGCAACATCGTCGTTCAGCACCACGGCGGGACCATCGACGTGGAGTCCGAGCCCGGACGGACCTGCTTCGAGGTGCGGCTCCCGCTGGCCCGCTGAGCGCTTCCCCGGCCGGTACGGCCCTCGCGGACCGGAACGTCATCCGCGAGGCCGTGGACCTGGCACCGAAGCGGTGTAGAACCCTCCTGGAGACGGATCAGCCTCCGACGGAGACGGACAGGCCGTAGAGGGTCGTGCCCCCGTCGATGAAGATCTTGCGGGCGGCGCCGGTCACCTGTACGCGGCCTGCCACGAAGGCGATTCCGAAGCCCCTCATCATACGCATGCCGCTCTCGGACTCACCCCCGCCGCTCACATGACCCAGCCCGGCTCCCGGAGACACGAACGGCGCCAGACGCGCCTGTGATCCGACGGGGATGGCGACGGACAGCGGGAGGCTGACCGCCAGGGAGACCGCGGTGCCGCTGGCCCCGCTGGACGTGTCCGTCATGAAGCCGAAGGCCGGCTCGACGGGGCTCCGAAGGTCGGTCCGTCCTCGGCACCGGTACCGGTAGCGGAAAGGGGGGCCGTGGCCAGGGGCACGTGGAGCTCCGCTCCGACCAGGATGGCACCGCATTCCGAACACCCCTTCTTGGTCGTATGGCCCACTTCGACCGTCGCGCGGCTCTCTCCCGCCGGAAACGACACACCGATCCCCAGATTGGTCGTGTTGTCGTCGTTCGGCCCGAACTGCCAGTGGCCGTGGCGGGCGCGCACGCCCAATCCACGGGTCACCCCCTCGACGAGAACCACGACGGCGGGCGGGAGTCCACCCACCGGTGTGCCAATCAACCCCGCCCATCCCGCGAACGCACCTGCGCTCTGTGCGCGAGCACACGGTGGTGTCACGAGGAGTGCAAGGGCAGCGAGTGCGATCGTCCACGTTCGCATGGTATCCTCCAGGTGGAAGTCTACGATAGTGGACAAGCTGCGCGGCGTGCGCACGGGGTCGTATGCGAACGAGGACGTAGACCCGCGGAGGAGATAACGTAGGCGCTGCCGCCCGCCGCCCCTGGCCCTCCCGCCCCTCTCCCCCCAAACTGCCTCTGCCGAACCAACAGGACCTTCCCGGCCTGACGACCGGACGCTTCAGGAGGCGGTCTCCCGTGCGCACAACCTCGATTCGCATCACACTCGTTCTGGCTCTCTTCGCGGCCGCGGCTTCGTTCGCCTCCGCGCAGTCCACGGACCTCTACTCGGACATGCACTGGCGCGAGATCGGACCGACCCGCGCCGGGCGCACCCGGGCGCTGTCCGGCGTGCCGAGCCAGCCCAACGTCTTCTACGCCGGCTACGACAACGGCGGCGTGTGGCGTACCACCGACTACGGCTCCACCTGGCAGCCGATCTTCGATTCCGAGCCCACCGGCTCCATCGGCGCCATCGCGGTGGCCCCGTCGAACCCGGACATCATCTACGTGGGGAGCGGCGCCGGCATCATCCGGCCGGACCTGGCCACCGGGGACGGCATGTACAAGTCCACGGACGCCGGAAAGACGTGGACCCACCTGGGTCTGCGCGAGACGCAGATGATCGCCGACGTGGCCGTGGATCCCAAGAACCCGGACCGCCTCTTCGTCGCCGCCCTGGGCCACCCCTACGGCCCCAACGCCGAGCGCGGGATCTTCCGCTCCACCGACGGCGGCAAGACCTTCACCAAGGTCCTCTACCGCGACGAGTACACCAGCGGCAACGCGGTCCTCATCGACCCGTCGAACCCGAACGTCGTCTATGCCGCCCTCTGGCAGCAGCAGCAGTCCTTCCGGGAGAGCGGCGAGTTCGGCGGTACCGCCGGTGTGTACAAGTCCACCGACGGCGGCTCCACGTGGAAGCCCATCGACGAGGGGCTTCCCCCCGTCATCGAGGCCAACCTGGCCATCGCCCCCAGCGACCCGAAGGTGATCTACGCCTTCGTCGCCGGCATGCCGCAGGCCTCCGGCGGAAGGGGCGGCCGTGGACCGACCACCACCGGCATCGTGGGCCTCTTCAAGTCCACCGACGCCGGCGCGCACTGGAAGGCCGTGGACGTGCCCGAGGGCCTGATGGCCGAGCCCACGGCCCACGTGGACGGGCGTCCCCTGCGCCGCATCGGCGGCGGCGACCTGCCCACCCTGGCGGTGAATCCCAAGAACCCGAACGAGGTCTACAGCGCCTCGGTGGTCATGTGGCGCAGCGAGGACGGCGGCGTCCACTGGTCGGCCGTGCGGGGCGCGTACGGCGGAGACGACTACCAGAAGATCTGGATCAACCCGAACAACCCGAACATCGTCTTCACCGTGTCCGACCAGGGCGCGGTGATCTCCGCCAACCACGGCGAATCGTGGAGCAATTGGTACACCCAGCCCACGGCGGCCATGTACCACGTCACCACCGACGACGCCTTCCCGTACCGGGTGTGCGGCGGCCAGCAGGACTCCGGGTCGGCGTGCGTGCTGAGCCGCTCCAACGACGGCGAGATCACCTTCCACGACTGGCATCCGGTGAACATCCAGGAGTACGGCATCGCCGCTCCGGATCCCCGTGACCCCGACATGGTGTACGGCAGCTCGCGCACGGACGTCACCCTCTACAACCGCAGGACCGGCCAGACCACGAGGGTGGGACCCGACATGGGACCCCGGAACGGGCCCTACAATCGGGACGTCCGCACCATGCCCATCCAGTGGTCGCCGGTGGATCCGGACGTGCTCTTCTACACGTCGAACGTGGTGTGGAAGACCACCGACCACGGTCAGAGCTGGACGCGCATCAGCCCCGACCTGGCGCGTCAGACCTGGCAGGTTCCCGCCACCGCGGGGAAGTACGCGAGCGAGGTGACGGTGAGCCCCCAGGGCGCCATCACGGCGCTGTCGGCGTCACCTCTGGACGTGGGCGTGATCTGGGCCGGCACCGACGACGGCAACATCCAGGTGACCATGGACGGCGGCGCCCACTGGAGCAACGTGACGCCGCCGCAGATCAAGGCGTGGACGCGCATCTACAACATCGAGGCCGGCCACTTCGACCGGAACACCGCGTACGCCGCTGCGAACACGATGCGCATCGACGACATGGACCCGCACTTCTGGCGCACCCACGACGGTGGCAAGACGTGGACGGAGATCGACAACGGGCTCACGCCCGGAGCGGTGGCCAACTCCATCCGTGAGGACCCCAGGAAGCCCGGACTCCTCTATGCCGCCACGGAGACGCAGGTTTGGGTCTCCTTCGACGACGGTGACCACTGGCACTCGCTCAAGCTGAACATGCCCGCGGTGTCGGTGCGGGACATCCAGGTGAAGGACGACGCCAGCTGCCTGTGCTCCGACCTGGTGGCGGGCACGCACGGGCGCGGATTCTGGATCCTCGACGACGTGACGCCGCTGCGTCAGGTCACCGAGGCCCAGGCGGCCGACCCCGCCTATCTGTTCAAGCCCGAGACCGCCGTGCGCGTGCGCTTCGCCATGAACGACCCGACGGAGTGGCCTCCGGAGCTTCCCGCCGGTGAGAATCCGCCGGCGGGCGGCATCATCGACTACTACCTCGCGCAGAACGTCTCCGGGCCCGTGGCCATGGACATCCTGGACTCCGACGGCAAGGTGGTGCGCTCGTACTCGAGCGACGATCCGGTGATCCAGCCCGACCCGGCGCTGCACCCTGCCGAGTACGACAAGATCTGCCAGCAGAACCCCAACGCCCCCGATTGCAACGTGCCGCTCTACTGGCCGGAGCCCCAGATGGTGCTCTCCACGGAGAAGGGGATGCACCGCTTCGCGTGGGACCTCCACTTCGACCCCATCGGGCCGGAGCCCCGGGCGGCCAGCGGCAGGAACGGGGTGCCGCACCACACGTACCCGTCGGTGAACGCACCCTGGGCGCCTCCCGGGCACTACACCGTGCGCCTGACCGTAGCCGGCAGGCAGTACACGCAGCCCCTCACCCTGCGCCTCGATCCGCGGGTGAAGACCGACCCCGCGCAGCTGGAGCAGCTCGCCTCCCTGACCCGGGAGATGTACCACGGCGCCATCGCCGCCCACCAGGCCTACGAGGAGGCCCGGACGATGGTGGCGAAGCTGGATCCCACGAAGGACGCGGCGCGCATCAAGGAGATCGAGGCGCTGGCACCCGCCCCGCGGGCCCGGGGCGGCCGCGGCTTCGGAGGGTTCTTCTTCGGCCGTGGGCCGTCCGGGCCGCCCACCCTGGAGAGCGTGAGCTCGACCATGATGAGCGCCGCCATGTCCATGCAGGCGGCGGACGTGGCGCCCACGGACCGCGACGTGCAAACGTGCCGCGAGGCTCAGGCGCAGTACCAGGAGGTCATGCAGAAGTGGGACGCGATGAAGGGCGGAGGGATGTAGCCCTACGAAGCGACCCGCAGCACCGTCGGTGATGCCGGCCGGTCGGCTGAGGAAGCCGGCCGGCCGGTCTTCATCCTCGCCGTGACGGCTTCCGCCACGCGCCGGGCGTCCCTCCCGACCCCGTGGATCATCGCCGACGACAGCGAATGGAGGAAGAACAGACCCACGAAGTAGAGGCCCGGCTCGTCAGCCACGATCCCGCTGCGGTGACGGGGCTCGAGCGGGCCCTGGATCGGCAGGTCGATCCAGTCGAATCCGGGGTGGAAGCCGGTGCACCAGATCACGTTCGCCGCATCGAGCGTACGCCCGTCCTCCAGCAGGGGGAGGCCATTCTCCACGCCCGCGGTCCTGGGCACACGCTCCACTCCGGCCCGGGCGAGGTCCTTCGGCTTGACCCGGATGAGCGGGCCGCCTTTGTGGAGGATCTTCCGGCGGACCCTGCGCCCCAGGGGTGTACGTACGGTGAGGAGGTGATGGAAGAGGACGCGAACCACCATCCGTACCATGACGAGCCGTGCGGCGAGGCCCTCGATGCGAAAGGGAATGTGGCCCGTGTCGCGGCCGGACATCCATACCCTGTGACGTGGTGCCAGCTCCTTGGCGAGCTCGGCCGCGGAGTTTCCGGCCCCCACCAGCAGAACCGGCCCGGCCCGTAGCTGTGCGGGGTTTCGGTACGCCTTCGAGTGGAGCTGCACGATCCGCGAGTCGAGCTCCCGGGCGAACGGTGGGACCTTCGGCTTCTGGTAGTCCGACATCGCCACCACCACGTTCTCGGCTTCGAAGCGACGCCTGCCCGCCGTGACGACGAACCGTGTGCCGCTACGGGTCAACCCGTCCACACGCGTGTCGGTGCGCACCGGCAGCTGGAAGTGGGCGGCGTAGGCCTCGAGGTAGTCCCCCATCTCGTCCTTGGTGGGGAAGTAGTGCGGGGGCGCGGGATACGGCATGCCGTCCAGCCCGTCGTAGCGTGCGGGCGTGAACAGGCGCAGGGAATCCCAACGTTCGCGCCATGCGTCGCCAATCCGGTTTCCGGCGTCCAGGATGAGGAACGGTCGCCCGAGCCGGGCGAGGTGGTAGCCCACCGAGAGGCCGGCCTGACCGGCGCCGACGATGAGGGTTTCATGGCATTCGGCATGGGCGTCCACCATCGTCGTTCCTCCCGCCTGGGGTCCGATCCATTCTCACGTGGTATCGTAGTCCCTCGAGGGAGGCCGCCGCGTCGGGCAAACGGACCAACTTTCAGCGGCGCGCCGGGTGGGTGATTCTATGTAGGCCGCTGCAGCAGATCGTGCTCGTACGCATACGCGGTGGCCGCGGCGCGGGACGAGACGCCCAGCTTCCGAAAGATGTTGGCCACGTGTCGCGCCACCGTCTTCTCGCTGATGAACAGCCTTTCGGCGATGGAGCGATTGGTGCGCCCCGTAGCCAGGAGCGCGAGAACCTCGCGCTCCCGCGGGGTCAGGTCGTGTGCCCGGGCCGAGGTCCCCCGTCTCGCTCCGCGAGCCTTCTGCGCGGAGGGGCCCGGGCTCTGGCGCAGGAGCGCGTCCACGCGTTTCATGTCGACGCCGGCCCCCAGACGCTCGAGCTCGGCGCGGGCCACCTCGAACTCCAGAGCGGCGCCGTCCTCGTCCCCGAGGTCCCGGCACGCCGTCCCGAGCAGCACCCGCGCGCGGGCGGCCTCGTGAGGGACGTCCAGGGCCTGCCAACCCCGGCAGGCGCGCCGGAGCGGAGCGACCGCTGCGGTGGGGTTTCCCGCAGCCAGCTCGACGGCGCCACGTGCGTGCGCGACGGTGGTCTCCAGCACTTCTGTCGCGAACCCGGTGGCGATCTCCTCCAGCTCCGCACACCCGCGACGCGCCTCGTCCAGGTCGCCCACCGCCAACATGATCTCGATGTGAGCCGGGAGCAGCCGCACCCGTCGCACCTGGGCCCCGGTCTCCGCCAGCGCCCGCCGGATGGCCGCGGCGGCGGCCGCGGCCGAGCCCTGGGCCAGCCGGAGCAGCGAGAGCCCCGGCTGCGGCTCGTGCCCCGAGCGGCTGGCGGCCCGGTATGCGTCCTCCGCTGCCGCCAGCTCACCCCGCAAACGATGCACCTCCGCCTGCCGGTACAGCGCCAGCCCCACGGCGTTCGGCCGAGACCCGCGGGCGAAGCACTCCTCTGCACGACACGCCTCGTCCATCGCGTCCCGCCACGCCCCACGCAGCTCGAGCATCTCCGAGCGGTAGACACGGCACTCCCCGGAATAGGACACCATGTCCGGTTGGCGCTCACACCACTTTGTGAGCACCTCCGTCCACTCGCGTACGCGCTCCAGCGCGTAGACCTCGCGGTAGGCACTGATCACGCTGCAGTAGACCAGACCCGTGACCTGCGGCGACAGCTCACTGGTGGCCACTCCCACCATCGCCTCGTCGAGGAGCGCCAGACCGTCCATCACCTTGCCCTGGCGTATGAGGGCCCGACCCTTGACGTGGAGGGCCAGGGCGAGCAGATCGCCGTCGCCGAAGCGCTGGGCCACGGCGGCGGCCTCGGAGGCGACTCTCGCACAGCTCTCGTAGTCGCCGGTCGCGAGCAGCTGGTGCGTCTCCGGAATCAGGAGATAACCGCGCTCGACGCAGTCACGATCCTCCCCCTCCAGGAGCCGAGCGGCACGCCCGAACCATCCGGTGGCGTGAGCCATCTCCTCCCGGGTGGCCAGGTGGAGACCCAGCCGGAACGCGTAGCGGGAAGCCGCCAGGGTCTCGTTCCGCTCGAGGCACGCCTCATGGCCCTCCCGGAGCGCCCGGACGAAGCCGTCTTCGTCGCCGATCAGGTACGATGCCTCGGCCAGCCGCCAGAGGTCCGGCGGTTCGAGGGGCTCGCTCTCGTGTGCCGCCGTCAAGGCGTCGTGCGCGGTCCTCCACGACCTGCGCTCGAACGCCTTCTGGCCCTTCTCGAGTTGCAGCTTCCTCGATGACACGGCGGGTGAGGGGTGGAGGGTCGCAGGGTGCCGCTTCTACAACCAACGACGGTCGTAGGATTTTCGCAACGGCCCGATCGCCTCGATGGCGAGCCCCGCCGCGCCGGGGGTGGATCCATTTCCGGGAAGCGGGCCACCCGCCGGAACGGAGCGCCCGGCGATCCCGCGGGTACCACACGCGTGAGCACGCGGAGCTCGGTACGCCCGCCCGCGGTGGCCGGGCGGTTCTACCCGGCAGGTCGACCAGAGCTGGAATCCACGGTGCGGGACTTCCTGGAAGCCGCACCGCCCGTGCCCGACTTCGCTCCCGTCGCCCTGGTCGCCCCCCACGCGGGCTACGTGTACTCCGGGCCCGTCGCCGGGAGCGCGTACGCCCTCGTTCGAGGGACGGCGGCCACTTTTCGCCGGGTCGTGCTTCTCGGCCCGAGCCACTACGTCCCGTTCCGGGGCCTCGCGCTCCCCGAATGCGAGGCGTTCTCCACTCCTCTGGGCGAGCACGCCGTCGACGCGGGTGGCGCCCGGGAGCTCTCGGCCCACCCGGCGGTGCGCCGTTGGGCCCGCCCCCACGGGGACGAGCACAGCCTCGAGGTCCAGATCCCCTTCCTGCGCGTCGCGCTGGGCGCGTTACCCATCCTTCCCCTCGTCACCGGGGACGCGCGTCCCGAGGAGGTGGCGGACGTCCTCGACCTGGTCTGGACCGCGGACACGCTCGTGGTGGTGAGCTCGGACCTGAGCCACTACCTGCCCTACCAGGAAGCGCGCCGGGTCGACGCCGACACCGCGGCAGCCGTCGAGTCGTTGGACATCGACGCGGTGGCGCCGCACCGGGCCTGCGGCGCGGTGGCCCTCCGGGGGCTCATGGTGGCGGCGCGCCGGCGCGGCCTCGAGGCACGTTGCGTGGACCTGCGCAGCTCCGGCGACACCGCGTCCGGCAGGCACGGCCCCCGGGGCCGCGTGGTAGGGTACGGCGCTTTCGGGTTCCGGGAGCGGGAGACCGCCGACCTGCATTGAACTCGAGATGAAGTCCGCGGCTCCCGACCGGCTGGCTCCCGTGCGGCCGGCCATACCGACGCTTGACTCGTTCTCGTGCCAGGGATCACAATTGAAGGGCCCCCATGCCTTGTTCGGGACTGCCAGCGGCCCACCGAATTCGGTGGCCTGCCCTGCGGCTGGCAGGATGTCATATGCTCTGCGACAACCGTCCTCACCCGGCCTCTCAATCCGGCCCATCACCACGCCCCGACCCAATCCCGGCGGATGACCTGCGGCGCTTCACGTCGTTGTACCGCGTGTGGTGGGGTGTCGTGCGCGATGCGGCAGATGATGTGCTCGCCTCGAGACAGGCGGGGGAGGACGCGGCGCAGCGGGTGTTCATGAAGCTCTGGAGGGGCGGTGGCTGGCGGGACGTGCATGACGCGGCGCGGTTCTTCCATGAAGCTGGACGACGTGAGGGCTTGAAGATGTTGTACCGCTCACGCCGGCGGCGGGCCCTCCTGGCTCGGAGGGGCGTCCCTGTCGAGTGGCTGTCGCGCAGCCCCCCCCCCCGACAGCGCCGTGCTTCGCGCCGAGCGGCAGGCACAGGTACGTCACTTGCTCGGTGATCTGCCGCCACGCTGTAGCCTGATGTGCGCGCTGACCTGGGTCGAAGGCCTCAGCCACCAGGAGGTGGCGGACCGGCTCGGGGTGTCCGTGGGGGCCGTCGAGAAGCAGCTCGCGCGGGGTCGATACCACCTCAGGGAGAAGATTTCGCAGAGCGCCTGAGCTGTCCCTTTTAGGGGACGGGGGGGATTATCGGGCTGAGAGGGTCTTATAGGGTGCAGGTCGTTGTTGTCGTTCACTTGGGGGGTTCTCTGGGGTGGTCCGACTGGGGCCGACAGCATGAACGTGACCTACTACTCGCCGATCGAGGGGGTGGAGCACGACCTAGGAACGCTCTACGTCACATGCGATTCCCTCGCCACGGACTGCCATCCGATCTTCGTGAGCATAAGCGGCCCGGACTACATCAGCACTTCGGGCACCTACCAATGGCAGGCGACGGCGTCCGGTGGCGACGGCACATACACCTACCAATGGTACTATCGCATCGATTACCAGACGCCCACCTGCGTCTACAAGACTGACTGGACACTCTTCGGAACGAGCCAGACAGCTCAGCATTACATCTCGGTGCCGGGCTACGATTTCGATATCCAGGTGACGGTGACCTCGGGCGGGCACCAACAAAGCCAGGTTCTCAAGGCTGCGGTCGCCTCTCACCGCAGCTGCCCGATGCTACCAGTCGGTACGGCATCTGATCAGAACGCCGGCACTCCTGGGGGAGAGCGACCGTGAACTGCACAGGCCCGATGGCTCTCCCCGCCGGCGTACGCCGACGGTGGGCAGTCAGGACACAATGCAGCGCCGTGCTGTTCTCTCCCGGCCTGCAGACGTGTCACAACTCTGCAAACCCAACCGTACGGATATCGGAGTGAAGTGAGACTGTGAGGAGAAACATGGACAGGTCGTCGGCTCGAATCGTCGGATCTCGCCTGACCGCAGTGCTGTTCGTGGCGGCTCTCGCGGGGTGTCAGGAGCTAACGGCACCCATCGCCGATCCTCCGGACTTCACGGGGGTCGTGTTTGGAGTAGATGATCAGGGAATCGGCCTCGATTCGGTCAACTGGTCGCACCGTGCGCTCGACGCTCCCCCCGGGTACGTGCAGCCCACCGAGGTTATCGTCAATCTCAACGCACGCCTCAATGGGGTCATACCGACCGCCGTGTTCGTCGAGGACGGCAGCGGGAAGGTGGCCGAGGGCTCTGTCAGCCAGCTGGCAGTGGGGCAGCGGGTGAAGGTCTGGACCACGGGCGTCGAGTGGCGCACGCTTCCTCCGCAGTATGACGCAGTTCAGATCGTGATCGCATCGGGGAAGTGAGCCACGGGCTTGATGGAGGCTTTTTCCTTTCTCTCGGCACGGCGCGATCGCATCGTGCTTCCGCGGCGATACGGCGGGCGCGCGCTTGGCGCGCTCGCCTGGCTGATCCTCTGCGCCGCTCCGCTCGCCTCTCAGCAGGCAGTCGCCCAGCGATCCGGACGACCCGACCTCGGCGAGTTGGCGGTCGTCGGCGTCGCCAACGTCGCGGTCTCGACGGGCCTCGCCTGGCTGGCGGCTCGCCTCGAGCACCGGCCATGGAGCTTGAGGGCCACCAAGGAAGCGGCGGCCGGGGGCGCGATCCACTTCGCGGGCGAGGCCCTGGCGGGGGTCCCGGGCACGAGCACCGGCATCTTCGGTCGATACGTCGCCGACATCGGCGCATCCATGAGCGCGAACGCCCTCACCGGCCGCACTGCCTTCGCATGTCTGAGCCTTCCAGCCGGCCCGCTGTGGATCAACTTCCCGGGCTGCGCGCGGCCTCGCGTCACCGTGGACGCCCTGACCCTCATCGGGATCGTGTTCGCGGCGCCGGGAAGCGATCTGCTGATCGGGGAGTCGCTGAGCTCCGGCGTTCCCGTCTTCGCGCGCGACCATTGGAACGCGCGGGCGACACTGTCAGGCTGGACGTTGGGCGGGACCGTTCTCGTCCGGGCCACCTCCGGGGCAGGCTCCGAGCAGGAGCGGATCCGGCACGAGCGGATCCACGTCATCCAGAACGACATGATGCAG
>JAJDNC010000097.1 GCA_022340865.1 Gemmatimonadota bacterium | reverse complement strand
CACAAAGGCCATATCCACCCGGCCCGAGCACATCAGTCGGATGATTCGAACTTCCGGTGCATACGCTTGTCTGGACACGCCAGAGAGGTCCGCAGCGGAATACGCTCACCAATTGCAGAGGAACGCGACGATCCTCGGCGTATGCCTGAGACCGGCCATGCCTTTACCTCCTTTCGTTGTTCGGGGGATGCCCTGGTGGAGTCCTGCGCGCTACCGCGCTCATCAGCTCCACACCTCCGAAAGTGCCGCGTCGATCTGGCTGAAGACCTCCTCGTCGGTGAAGTGCCTCAGATCGATGGCGCCCGTGGGACAGGTCGAGCAGCAGAGCCCGTCTCCCTTGCACAGGGCGGCGTTCACCTCGGCCCTCTTGGCGGCCCGCGTCCCACCCCAGGAGATGGCACCGTACGCGCACACGTCCATGCACGCGCCGCAGGCGATACAGGCCGAGTCGTTCACCTGGCAGACGGAGCCCGAGGCCGTGACCGTGTCGTGCGACAGGAGGGTCACGGCCCGGCCGGCCGCGCCATGGGCCTGGCTGACCGTCTCCTGGATGTGCTTGGGGTAGTGGTTGGTGCCGCACAGGAAGACGCCGTCGGCGGCGAAGTCCACGGGACGCAACTTGACGTGCGCTTCCTGGAAGAATCCGTCCGGGTTGGTCGGCACCTTGAAGAGGCGGGCGACCTCCGGGTTTCCCTGGGAGGGCACCACCGCGGCGGACAGGACCACCAGGTCCGCGTCCACGGCCAGGCGCTGGCCCAGGACGGCGTTGGGGACGCCCACCTGCAGGACGGGCTTTCCCTCCTCGTCGGTGGCGGCCTCCACCTCGGGCCTGCCCTCGGGCTCCCAGTGGATGAAGCGGACACCCTTCTGGGCCGCCTCGTAGTAGTAGTCCTCCCGGAAGCCGTACGTCCGCATGTCCCGGTAGAGGACCCAGACCTCCCGGTCGGGGTCGAGCTCCTTGAGCCGGAGCGCGTTCTTCACGGCCTGGCTGCAGCACACCCGGGCACAGTAGTTCCGCCCCTCCTGCCGGCAGCCCACGCACTGGATCATCACCACGCGGCCCGCGGCGCCCACCTTCTCGTCGCCCTTGGCGATGAGATCCTCCAGCTCGAGCTGGGTCACGACCCGCTCGTCCTCGCCGTAGAGGTACTCCGTGGGCCTGTGCTCCTCGGCACCGGTGGCGAGGATGGTGGCGCCGTGATGGATGGTCTGCACGCGACCCTCCGACTCCACCGTGGTGACGAAGTTGCCGACGTATCCCGTCGTGTCGGTGATCTTCGCCTCGTGTGAGACGTGGATCATCGGATGCCGGTAGACCTGGCGTATCAGGTCCCGCAGCCAGGTCTGCACGTCCACTCCCTCCAGCGTGGTGTGGATGCGCCGGGCCATTCCCCCGAGATCCTTGTCCTTCTCCACGAGGTGGACCTCGAACCCCTGGTTGGCCAGGCTCAGGGCGCTGGTCATCCCGGCTACACCCCCGCCCACGACCAGCGTGGCCTTGTTGACGGGAAGCTCGAACTCCTGCAGGGGCTCGAGGCCGACGACCCGTGCCACGGACATCCGGACGATATCCTTCGCCTTCTGGGTGGCCTCCTCCTTCTGCTTGGAGTGCACCCAGGAGCAGTGCTCCCGGATGTTGGCCATGTCGAAGAAGTACTGGTTGATCCCGCCTTCCCGGAGCGTGTCGCGAAAGAGGGGCTCGTGGGTGCGCGGCGTGCACGCCGCCACGACCACGCGGTTCAGGCCCTTCTCGCGGATGGTGTCGGCGATCTCCGCGGCCGCGTCGGTGGAGCAGATGAAGAGACCTTCCTCGGCGTGGGCGACGTGCCCCAGGCCCTTCGCGTATTCCACCAGCGAGGGGACGTTCACCACCCGTCCGATGTTGGCGCCGCAGTGACACGCGAAGACGCCGACTTTCACCTCCTCCTCGGAGACGTCACGCTCCTCGGGGTAGACCCGCGCCGTGTCGAGCATGCCCCGCCGGGCCTTGAGGAGCGCTCCGGACAGCGCGTTCGCTCCGCTGGCGCTCATCACCGACTCGGGGATGTCCATGGGGCCCTGGAAGGCGCCGCTGACGAACACCCCTTCCCGGGTCGTCTCGATGGGGTTGACCGGGTTGGTCTTGCAGAACCCGTGCTTGTTGAGCTCGAGGCCGAACTGGCCGGCGAGCTTCTGATTGTCGGCCGGCGGCCCGAGGCCGACGCCCAGCACCACCAGGTCGAACTCCTCCTCCTTCACGCCCCCGGCGTCCGTGGCGTAACGGATGGTCACGTTCCCGGTCTCGGGGATCTCCCGTCCGATCTCCACGTAGCTGCGCACGAAGCTCACGCCGGGGAGGTTCTTGGCGCGCTGATAGAAGCGCTCGAAGTCCTTCCCGTAGGCGCGGATGTCGTTGTGGAAGATGAACGCCTCGGTGTCGGCGTCGTGGTCCTTGGCCAGGATCACCTGCTTCTGGATGTACGAGCAGCACACCGCGGAGCAGTAGCTGTATCCCCCGTCCTGCTGCTGGCGGGATCCGACGCAGTGGATCCAGGCGATCTTGTGGGGATGCTTGTGGTCCGACGGCCGCAGGATCTCACCCTCGTGGGGCCCGGTGGAGCACAGGAGCCTCTCGAAGTCCATGCTGGAGACCACGTTCTTGATGGAGCCGTAGCCGTAGTCGCCGCGCTCGCCGGGATCGAAGGTGTCGTAGCCGGGGGAGAGGACGATGGCGCCCACCTTGACCGTCTGCCGCTCGGGCTTCTGGCGGAGGTCGATGGCCTGGTTCTCGCACACGCTCTCGCAGATGGAGCACTTCTCGTCCTGGAGGTACAAGCACTGGTCGTCGATGTACGGCACCAGGGGGACGGCCTGGGAGAAGTAGATGTGCGTCGCCTTGTTGGTCGACAGCTCCTGGTTGAACGGGTCGGGGATGTTGAGGGGGCAGTATTCCGTGCACGTGGTGCACCCCGTGCAGACGTCCTCCTTCACGTACCGGGGCTTCCTCACGAGGGTGACCGTGAAGTCCCCCGCCTCCCCTTCGACCCGCTCCACCTCCGTGTAGGACAGGATCTCGATGTTGGGGTGCCGGTCGCACTCGATGAACTTGGGCGACTCGATGCACATGGAGCAGTCGTTGGTGGGGAAGGTCTTGTCCAGCTGCGCCATCTTGCCGCCGATGGTCGGCTTCTTCTCCACCAGGAAGACCTTGAAGCCCGAGGAGGCGAGATCCAGGGCCGCCTGGATGCCGCTGATGCCGCCACCCACCACCATGACGTCGCCGAAGTCGTGTAGGGAGCCTGCGGGCAGGATCATGACGTCGCCTCCCCGGCCTGGATGGCCTCCAGCACGAGCTCGGTGATGTCCTTCACCTGGAAGGGGTCGCCCTCGTCCAGGCTCAGCCTGCTCTCCTCGAAGTTCGTGACGCAGTAGGGACACGCCGTGGCCAGCACCTGGGCACCCGTGTCCCTGGCCTGGGCCATCCTGAGGTCCGCGAAGCGCTCGGTCTTCGGCGTCTCCGCCCAGATCCTCCCGCCGCCACCACCGCAGCAGAGGCTCTTCTCCCGAGAGTCCGCCATCTCCACCAACTCGACGCCTGCGAGGCTCTTCAGCACGTTCCTGGGCTCGTCGTAGATGCCGTTGTGCCGGCCCAGGTAGCAGGGGTCGTGATAGGTGATCTTCTTGTTGTCGAGCGCCCCCTTCACCTCCAACCGCCCGCTCTCGATCAGCTCCGCCAGGAACTGCGAGATGTGGACGATCTCGAAGTTCACCATGAACTCCGGGTACTCGTTCTTGAAGGTGTGGAAGCAGTGGGGGGAAGCGACCAGGATCCTCTTCACCCCGTTGTCGATGAAGGTCTTGATGTTGCTCCGGGCCAGGTTCTTGAAGACCTCCTCGTTGCCCGTCTTGCGGATGCTCTCGCCGCAGCAGCTCTCCATTCTTCCCAGGATCCCGAAGTCCACCCCGGCGCGCTTCAGGATCTCCGCGATGGCCCGGGCCACCTTCTGAAGCCTCGGGTCGTAGCTGTAGTAGCAGCCCACGAAGAAGAGGACCTCCATCCCCTCCGTGTACGTCCTCAGCGACAGGTCCTCGGCCCACGCGTCCCGCGCCTCCCGGGCTTCTCCCAGGGGATTGCCGTCGCTGGCCAGGCTGGCGCCGACGCGGCGGTACGCGCTCACCGGGGCCGGCAGTACGTCGTAGGCGGTGGCGATCCTGCGGATGGCCACGCCGATGTCGATCTGGTTCACGCCCCTGGGGCACTCCGAGGGGCACCGTCCGCAGGTGGTGCACCGCCAGATCTCGTCCAGCTCGATGTCCGGTATGCCCAGGGAGGCCTGCAGGACGATCTTCCGGATGCTGAAGTCGCGCACGCGGTTCCACGGGCACACCACGTCGCACTTCCCGCACTGGTAGCAGTACGTGAAAGCGTCACCGCCGGCGGCCTTGATCTCGTCGATGACCTCGGGGAAGGGGGCAACCGTTTCCACGTCGGTCAGGCTCCCGGGGCCTTGTTGGCCATTCTGGTCATCGCGTCCCTCACCCTGTCCCATCCGTGGCGGTGTGCGAGGGCCAGGAGCCCCTCGTCCACTTCGTCGGGGGCAGGCTCGTCCTTCACCTCTTCCTCGTATTCCTCATAGACGAGAGCGTCGGCCAGGCACCACTGCACGCACAGCGGCTCCTCCAGGGTGGGATCCGACTCGCACATGTCGCACTTCAGGGGAAGGTCCGAGTCCGGCTCCTTGAAGAAGTCACGAGACGGGCAGGAGGCACGGCAGAACGCGCACTCCTCGTATTCCTTCCCGCCGATGACATATCGGTCCCGGCCGGGGCACTCGGCCGCCGTGTACTCCCCCGCGAGGACGGGGACGTAGATGTCGGAGAGGGGGTAGCGGATCACGCGGATGCGCGCCCGGGCCGGGTTCGTGCTGCTGAACCTCGGCTGAGCGTGATGCGCGGCGCAGATGACCTCGCAGGCCCGGCATCCGTTGCACTTGTCGACGTCGATGCGGATGCGCTTGACGGTCTTCGTCTTCACGGCGGCGCTCACGTCGCGCTCCCCACCGGCTCTTCCTTCAGAATGCCGGTCTCGGCGAACTCCTCCGCCACGAAGTCGAGGTCCAGGTCGTGGAGGGTCTCCCGGGTGGGGACGCCCTCGCTGTTCCAGCCCTTGAACCGGTAGTACTCCTGCAGGAGCTTCGCCTCGAGCTCCGGGAACCTGTGCTTCCAGTGGTCCTCCGGCGGCTTCTCGTCCTCCCAGTTCATGCCCCTGCGCAGGTTGTTGGCCCGGACGAGGGTCCGGATCCGCCTCGTCGTGTGGACCAGCGCGGCCTCGTCCAGGTCCAGCCCCGCCCCGGAGGAGATCAACCCCGGCAGGTTGTGGATGTGGAAGGGGGGCTTCAGGGGGAAGGACGACAGTCCGGCGCACATCCCGGTGCTGTCGTCGATGTAGTGCATCTGCTCCTGCCAGTTCACGATCTCGGAGGCGGCCTCGGGGGGCGGATAGTTGGGGATGGACTTTTCGCCCCGGAGCTCCCACTCCACGAACCACTCCTTGAACCGCTCGTCGGGGACGTGGATCCAGTCCTCGACGAAGGCCTCGTTCTCCTCCCGGGTGGGGAAGGGGGACTGGGGGAACTGTCCCTCGATCTGGGTGATGTTGGCCTTCTCTCCCGTGGCGTACATGAGGAAGTAGATGGGGTTCAGCATGCCCAGCTTGAGGGGGAGCTGCTCCGTCTTCCTGATGTTGTTGTGGGCGTACTCCTCCGCGCCCTTGCCGATGGTCTTCGCCGCCCAGTAGGTGCCGTCGGCCAGGACGTCACCGATTCCCTCCCTGCGCACGATGCTGTCCAGCAGCCAGAAGAAGCGCTCGTTGTTGTCCTTGGGCATCCCCGACATGTCCTGGTCGGTGAGGATGCCCGCCTCGTAGAGCTCCACGGCGAAGGCCATGGTCTGGGGGCAGGAGAACGCGTCGACGCCGTACTCCGTGGCCTTCTGCGCCATCCTCAGGCCGAAGTCCAGGTCCGAGTAAGCCGCCATCGTGTAGGTCAGCTTCGAGAAGCACTTCATCATGTACGAGCAGAAGCGCTTGTCCACGGCGATGGAGGCCCCGCACTTCATGGGGCAGTTGTGGCAGCTCAGGAGCCGGGTCCGCATGGTCTCCATGGTGCCCGTCCACTGCTCCTGGATCTCCGGGTTCCAGAAGCCCTTCCGCCGCTCGCGGGCGTTGCCCCACATGAAGTTCTCGGTGTGCCACTGCTCGTCGTGGACCGCCATCTCCTGAGGCGACCCCAGCCCCGCCAGGATGGGGATGACCCCGCGGATGGGGTTCTTGTCCCGGTGCTCGATGTACTTGAGCGCCGCGTTGCAGTGGTCGATGAACTCCATGGGGCGGGCGATGTTGATGTCCTTGGACCCCCGGACCGCGATGGCCTTCAGGTTCTTGTCCCCCATGATCGCCCCCATCCCCTGGCGGCTGGCGCTCGCCCGGCCCTGCTCGATGGAAGCGAAGAACACCCGGTTCTCCCCTGCCATGCCGATGGAAGCGACCTGCACGTTGGGGTCGTTCAGCTCCTCGCGGATCACCTCCGCGGTCTCCAGGGTCCCCAGGCCCCTGAACCGGGTGGCGTCGCGGATCTCCACGCGGTCGTCGTTGATGTAGAGGTAGACCAGATCCGGGGACTTGCCCCGGATGATCACCTTGTCGTAGCCCGCGTGCTTCAGCTCCGGCCCCCAGAATCCGCCCATCATGGAGAAGGCGAGGAGCCGGCTCTGGGGCGAGATCGAGGAGACGATGGTCCGGTTCGTCCCCGGCGCGGGGGTGCCGGCGAGGAGGCCGGTGCCGAAGATCAGGAGGTTCTCGGGCGAGAAGGGCTCCACGTCGGGTCCCACCCGGTCCCACATGATCTGGGCGTTGGTGCCGAGCCCCCCCAGATAGAGCTCGGTCATGTGCGGGTCCGAGGGGACCCGCTCGATATTTCCACGGCTCAGATCGACTTCGAGGTTGAAGCCCGTCTCAGCGTACCTCATGATGTCTTTTCCTTCGCGAGATACCCGTCGAGAAAGAGCGCCGTCTGCTCGGCGGCGAGATCGTCGAAGCTCACCTTGCTCCGCCCGGCGTCGTACCACTGATAGAACCAGTTGAGCATGCCGAAGAGGTTGGCGGTGGCGATCCAGGAGTGGTGGGTGGACACCCCCTGCGGAGCGAGCTCCCCGACGATCTGGTGGACCGCCTGGAAATAGGCATGACGCCGCTCGCGGACCGCTTCGTACGCCTCGTCCTCGAGGGTCTCGAGGTCCCGGGCGCACACCTTCAGCTCGTGCATGTTCTCGCCGAAGTGGCGAATATGGTTGCGTACGGCCGTGGCGAGGCGTTCCCGTGGGTCGGAAACGCCTTCGAGGCACCTCTCCAGGCTCGTGACGAGAGAGTCGAAGGTGTGGTACTGGATCAGATAGAGGAGCTCCTCCTTGCCGGACACGTAGTGATAGATGCCGGAGAGGCTGAGCTCTGCCTCCGCCGCGATGCGTCGCATGGAGGCCCCGTCGTACCCGACGTCCGCGAAGACCTTCGCGGTCGCCTTCAGCAGGTGAAGCCGCTTGTCGTCGAAGCCGGGGCTTCGCTTCTGCTCGGCATGTAATGTCAGTACAGTCATGCGTTCGAACGTTCGTTCGAGTATCTTCCATGGCCATTATAGTGAGCCCGCCACCGACGTGGCAATCAGGAAAAACCCTACACTTCATCGGGTGGGTGGCAGCGTGACCGACGTACGCATGCGGGGGTTCGAGAAGAAGGCCGATATCGAGTCGGCCCTCGAGACGCTGCGCTCCTGCGTCGAGCCCGTCGGGGAGGAGTCCGTCGCCCTGGAAGTGGCTCTCGGACGGACCCTCGCGCGAGACGTGGTCTCCGGCGAGGACGTCCCCGCCTTCGACAAGAGCGCCGTGGACGGGTACGCCGTCCGGGCCGCCGAGACGTTCGGGGCCAGCCCGACGGATCCCGCCTCCTTCAGGTTGACGGGAGATGTGCTCCCGGGCATGAGCGAGGAAGTGGAGGTGGGGCCGGGTGAGGCCGTGCGCATCATGACGGGGGGCGTCTTCCCCAGGGGAGCGGACGCCGTGCTCATGGTGGAGCACGCCTCCGAAGACGACGGTCGAGTCCAGGCCCACGCACCGGTGGTGCCGGGCAGGAACGTGGCCAGAGCCGGAGAGGATATCCGTAGGGGCCAGAAGGTCCTGGAGCGGGGAAGGGTTCTGAAGCCTCAGGATATCGGCGTTCTGGCCTCCATCAGAATGGTGGAGATCCCGGTGAGCCGCCGGCCTGTGGTGGGCATCCTCTCCACCGGAGACGAGCTGGTGGAGCCCGGGGCCGCGGACGCGGGCCGGAAGGGGCGGGTGGTGAACTCGTGCCGCTACGTTCTGGCGGGGCTGGTCGCGCAGACGGGCGGCTCGCCCCGGTGGCTGGGCACCCTGCCCGACGACCGCGAGCGCTTGCGAGCGGCTCTCCTGGGCTTCGACGGCGACGTGCTCCTCACCACCGGTGCCACGTCCACGGGCAAGGAGGACCACCTTCCCGGCCTGCTTGCCGAGGTCGGAGAGCTCCTGGTCCACGGCGTGAACATGCGACCCGGCTCCCCCACGGGGTTCGGTCGGATCGGAACCACCCCGGCGGTCCTCCTCCCGGGCAATCCCGTGGCTGCGGTGGTGGGCTTCGACGTCTTCGTCCGCCCTCTCCTGCAGCTCCAGCTCGGCCAACGCGAGGAGCGGCCGAATCCCCGGGTGCGGGGCCGCCTGCGGCGCAAGATCGCCTCCGCCCTCAATCGCATCGATTTCGTGCGCGTGAGGATGGTGGGAGAGGCGGAGGTGGAGCCCGTCAGGACCGGAGGCTCCGGCGTGCTGACCTCGGTGACGGCGGCCGACGGGTTCGTCATCGTGGAGCGGGACGACGAAGGCCTCGAGGCGGGTACCGAAGTGGAGGTCTTCCTGTACTGACGGGGAAGCGGCTTCGAGCCACTCAGATCCGGGAGGGTTGGGCCATGGCACGGAAGGGCATCCATTTCCTGAAGACGGTGACCACGTCCGAGGCGGAGCGCATCTGGCACGCCGCGCTGAAGCTGGAGCCGCTGGGGGGCGAGGACGTGTCCCTGTCGGAGGCCCAGGGCCGCATCCTCGACGACGACATCGTCGTGCCCATGGACGTGCCGCCCTTCGATCGCGCCCTCGTGGACGGGTACGCCGTGCGGGCGGCCGACACCTTCGGTGCCGAGGAGGACGCACCTGTCTCCCTGGAGCTCGTTGCCGAGACGGCACCCGCCGGCGCCGTGCCGAAGACCGAGGTGGCGAGCGGCATGGCGCTGGAAGTGGCCACGGGCGGCATGGTTCCGCGTGGTGCCGACGCGGTGCAGATGGTCGAGCACAGCGAGGTCGACGGTGGGAGGCTCCTCCTCTACAAGCCCGTCGCGCCGGGAGCGAACATCCAGGCCGCCGGCGCCGACATGCGCATGGGCGAGACCGCTCTCCGCGCCGGCCAGAGGCTGACCACCCGGGAGCTCGGCGTGCTCGCCGCACTCGGCATCGCCACGGTTCGCGTGTCCAGGCGGCCGCGGGTCGCCATCATCTCCACCGGTGACGAGCTCGTCTCCCCGGGCCGACCGCTGGAGGCAGGCAAGATCTACGATTCCAATTCGGCCACGGTGGCGGGTGCCGTGCGGGACAACGGGGGGGAGGCCGAGTTTCTCGGCGTCGTCCCCGACGACGAAGGGGCGCTTCGGGCGGCGTGCGAGACGGCACGTGCGGGGTTCGACGTCGTCATCCTCTCGGGGGGGACCTCCAAGGGCGCCGGCGATCTGACCTTCGGGATCATCGACGGCACGGCGCGCCCGGGCATTCTCGTCCATGGCGTGGCCATCAAGCCCGGAAAGCCCATCGTCCTCGCCGCATGGGAGGGGCGGCCGGTGGCGGTGCTCCCCGGCTTTCCCACGTCCGCCATCGTCACTTTCAACCTCTTCGTCGCTCCCGTCCTGCGGCGCCTCGCCAACGTGCCGGTGGAGACGGAGGCCGAGCCCGTGCAGGCGCGCCTGGCGGTGCGATATCACTCCGCCGAGGGACGGCACGAGCACGTGCTCGTTCATGTGGTCCCCCGCGCCGTGGGAGACCCCGCCGCGTACCCCATCACCGGGGCATCCGGCTCCATCTACGCCTTCGCGCAGGCGGACGGCACCGTGGAGGTGGCTGCCGACCGCAGCGTTCTGCGGGAGGGAGAGACGGTGCGGGTGGCGCCCCTGGCCCGCACGCTCCGGGTGGCGGACCTGGCCCTCATCGGCAGCCATTGCCGGGGGGTCGACCTGGCCCTGGGGATGTTGAGGAAGAGGCGCGGGCTCACGGCCAAGGTCGTCAACGTCGGCTCGTCGGCCGGCGTCGAGGCGTGTGCCAGGGGCGAGGCCGACCTTGCGGGAGTGCACCTCCTGGACCCGGACTCGGGCGAGTACAACCGCCAGGCGCTTGAGCGGCTGGGCCCCGACGGAGTCCTGGTGAGGGGCTATGTCAGGCGGCAGGGCATCTACTTCCGCAAGGAGCAGTTCTCCGGGAATCCCCCCACCCTCGAGGCCCTGGTGGCGATGGCGGAGCTGCGCATGCTCAACCGCTCCCGGGGAGCGGGCACGCGCGTGCTCCTGGACCTCCTCCTCGAGGACATCGCCCGCACCAGGGGTGTCTCCCCCGAGGCGCTGCGAGGGGGGATCGCCGGCTACGACGCGGAGACCCGCTCCCACAACGCCGTGGCTGCCGCCGTGGCGTCGGGCCGCGCCGACTGGGGGCTGGGAATCGAGGCGGTGGCCGTAGCCTACGGGCTCGGGTTCGCACCCCTGAGAGACGAGGAGTACGACTTCCTGGGCCTTCGCGACCGGGTGGAGCGCGAGCCCGTACAGGCCTTTCTGGAGGTTCTGCGGTCCGGTGAGTTCCGGGACGCCCTGGGCGCGCTACCCGGGTTCATGCCGGACGCGAAGACCGGCAGCCCGGTGGGGTGAGATGGCAGGAGCGCCGAGCTTCGCCCTGCCCGGAAGGCCTCTGACACCCCTCGCCGGGCCCGCGGCGGCGCCCGACCGTCTCGAACCGGTCGCGGGCGCGGGGCTGCATCGAGGCCCGGCCGGGCTGCACTCCGTGCCCCGCCCTGCCACCGGCGCCCGTTCGAGCCTAGAACGCCTCGAGGCCGTAGAAGACCTCGGTTCCGTTCTTGAACCAGTGCTCCCGGAACGGATAGGCCGACACCTCGCGGCCCAGCAGCGGCGCGATCATGGGGTGCGGAAACAGCGTCATCGTGCCGCGCTCGTTCTCGTGCACCGTATACTCTCCCGAGATCTGCACGGTGGTGCGGAAACGCTGATCTCCCGCGGCCGTGAAGCCCTGAAGAAGGTGGCTCGTGGACTCCCAGGCTCCCTGGGTGACGCTGAAGTCCACCACGGGCTTGCCCACGCTCCACGCGCGCACGCGGATGCGGTCCTCGGTCTCGATGAACTGCGCGTCGATGTCCTGCTCGAGATAGCGGAAGTGATAGCGCTCAGCCCGCTGCCGACGCGCCCGCTCGGAGCTCGTGGCCGCCAGGAACGGGTAGAACCCCGCCTTGGCGTGCTGACCCCACTTGGCCACCATCGGTGGCACGATCACCGCGAACATGAGTTCCGTGTAAGGCCCCACTTCACTCTCTTCGAAGAGAAAGGCCGTAACGGAAAGCACACTTCGCTGGTGGCGCACCTCGATAGGTTGCAGGTACGCGGGCAGGACCGCCAGCGCGTCGGGCGTCGCCATCTCGAAGAAGGCGCTCACCCCTGTGCGAAAATCATACTCCCCTACTGGCATACTCCGTAACGACGAAGGACGCGGACGATAGCGGTTGCGCCCTCCTCCAGTTCCTCCTTTGTGTGAGCGGCGGATATGGACATCCGGAAGCGGGACTTGTGCTTGCCCACCGCCGGGTACTTCACCGGATTGATGAATACGCCCTCTCGGAAGATCTCTTCCCCCATCTGGAAGATCCGCGCGTCGTCACGGACCATGATGGGGATCACCTGTGACGTCGAGTCTCCTGTAGGTACGCCGCCGTCGGCGAGCAATTTCTGCATGGTCGCCACGTTGTCCCACAGTCGCGTCCGCAGCTCCGGCTCGTTCCGAGCCAGCTCCAGGGCCTTGCGCAACCCGGCCACCACGGCGGGGGAGAGCGCGCAGGAGAAGAAGCGCGAGCGGGAGAAGCCCCGCAGGTAATTCACGAGCTGGTGGCTTCCCGCGATGTACCCCCCCTGACCTCCCAGGCTCTTGGAGAACGTACCCAGGTGGATGTCCACCTCGTCCTCCATGCCCTGGTCCTCGGCCACGCCGCGGCCGTTGGCTCCGTAGACGAAGGCCGAGTGGGCCTCGTCGATCATCAGGCGCGCCCCGTGCTTGCGGCACACCGCGACGATGTCGGCCAGCGGCGGCACGTCCCCGTCCATGGAGTAGACGCCCTCGATGATCACCAGCTTCTTGCCCTCGTGGCCCGACAGCTTGCGGTCCAGGTCTTCGACCCGGTTGTGGCGGAAGAACCGCGAAGTGGCCTTCGAGAGGATCATCCCGTCGATGATGCTCGCATGCGCGTACTGATCGGCCACGACCAGGTCACCGGAGCGCATCAAGCCGGCGATGGTGCCGACGTTGGCGCTGTAGCCGGTGGGGAAGACCAGCGCGGCCTCCTTCTTCTTGAAGTCGGCGATCTCCTCCGCCAGCCGACGGTGCAGCTCCGTGGTGCCGCTCAGGATGGGCGAGCCCGAGGAGCCCCCGCCATATTGATCGACGGCGGCCTTGATGGCCTCCTTCACCTCCGGGCGGTACGACAGTCCCAGATAGTTGTACGAAGCGAAGTTGATGAGCCCGCTGCGCACCTCGTGGGTCTTGGTGTCCTCCACGTCCACCCTGGTGGACGGGGCACTGTGCAGAGGGAGCTCGTACAGGTAATAGCCGGCCGGCTTCACCTCCCTCCACCAGTCGTCGAAGGGAGCGAGGAGCGCGAATGCGTCCTTGCCCGCGCCGAAGTAGAAGTTGGTGTAGTCGTACTCCATGGCCCCCGGAGCGGTGGGCGGAGCCTGAGACGTAACGGAGTGCGGATGCGCCGCGGCATCCGTGATCCGCTTGGAGGCGATGGAGGTCTCTACGTCGCCGGAGCTTCCGTTTCCATGTTCGGACATGTCACTTACCTGAAAGTGGCAGGTGGGAAACCAAGTCTGAATCTTCCGAAAAGCGGGAGCCGTAGCAAGGAGAACCATTCCGTGGAAAGCTGGGCGGAGCGTGTGGGGGCGTGGATCCCGCCGGCGACGTGGGGGCGCGTGCGCGCCGTGGATGCCCATACGGCAGGAGAGCCCCTGAGGGTGATCCTCGGAGGCTTTCCGGAGCTGTCGGGGGGCTCCATCCTGGCGGCGAGGCGGGAGGCCCGGGCCCTGCACGACGGCCTGCGCCGGGCGCTCATGTGGGAGCCCCGGGGCCACGCGGACATGTACGGCTGCATCGTGGTGCCGCCGGTGAGCGTGGATGCGGACTTCGGCGTGCTCTTCACCCACAACGAGGGCTTCAGCACCATGTGCGGCCACGGCGTCATCGGCGTGGCGACGGTGGCAGTGGAGCTGGGGCTGGTGGCGGGTGCGGGGGAGGACGGCGACGCGCGCATCCGCATCGACACCCCCGCGGGCCCCGTGGAAGCCCGAGCCCGGGTCGAGGACGGTCGCGTGCGCTCCGTGGCGTTCGCCAACGTGCCGTCCTTCGCGGTGGCGCTGGATCGGGAGGTGGACGTGCCGGGCGTGGGCGCGGTGCGCTACGACGTCGCGTACGGCGGGGCGTTCTACGCCTTCGTGGATGCGCGGGCCTTCGGGCTCTCCCTCGTGCCGGCGGAGCACCGCCGCATCATCGAGCTGGGTCGGGCGGTGAAGGCCGCGGTGGTGGGGCGGGGCGAGCCCGTGCACCCCGAGGCGCCGGATCTGAGCTTCCTGTACGGCACGATCTTCGTGGGCGCTCCCCACGTGGAGGGCCATCACTCGCGCAACGTCTGCGTCTTCGCCGACGGAGAGGTCGATCGGAGCCCCACCGGCACGGGGGTGAGCGCCCGCCTGGCGCTCCACCACGCCCGTCACGAGGTGGGTGTCGGCACGGAGATCGTGGTCGAGAGCATCCTCGGGACCACGTTCCGGGGGCGCGTCCTGGACACGACGAGCGTGGGGCCGCACGCGGCGGTGATCCCCGAGGTGGAGGGCTCGGCATACATCACCGGGAGGAGCGAGCTGCTCCTGGATCCCGGCGATCCGCTGCTGGAGGGCTTCCTGCTCCGGTAGGGGAGCCCTTGTTCAGCGCCGCGCCCTGGTGGTGAAGCGGTAGCGGCCCGAACCGACCTCGACGATGACGTCGTCCCCTCGTGCACGTACCGACCTCACACCCGCATCGCCGTCGAGGCTGCGCCCCCCCTCCCGCACCGCGTCGACGGTGGTGTTCCACAGGGTGACCTCCGCGGAGGTGTTGGCGGGGACGGTCACGTCCAGGGTGAAGCGTCCTCCGTCGACGTGCCACGCGGAAGCGAGGAGGCCGTACGGCGTCTCCAGGGACACCTTGGCGCTGCTGAGACCGCCGCCGGGGTGCGGGGCGATGCGCGCGTGCCGGTATCCGGGTGACGCCGGATCCGGCGCGATGCCGCCGATGGTGGTGTACATCCAGTCTCCCACCGCGCCGAAGGCATAGTGGTTGAACGAGTTCATGCTGGGATCCTCGAAGGTGCCGTCGGGCCGGATCCCGTCCCACCGCTCCCACATGGTGGTGGCGCCCCGCGTGATGGGATACAGCCACGACGGGTAGCTCCGCTGCAGCAGCAGAGCGTAGGCGACGTCGAGGTGTCCCGTGGCGCTGAGAGCCGGCAGCAGGATGGGCGTGCCCAGGAACCCCGTCGTGAGATGGCCACCGTGCGCATGGACGGCTCCGGCGAGGCGCTTCCCCGCCTGGGCCACGAAGGAGTCGGGAAGGAGGTCGAAGGCCAACGCGATGGCGTACGCGGTCTGGGTGTTCTCACCCACACGTCCCGCCGGTGTGACGAACTCGTGGTCGAAGGCCGTGCGCACGGCGTGGAACAGGGAGCCGGACGCCCGGGCGGCCGCGGTGTCTCCCACGGCTTCGGCCGCCCGCGCCAGGAGGTCGGCCGAGTGCGCGAAGTAGGCCGTGGCGATGAGGTCCGTCCCCGTGGTGGCTCCGGGATACGCGGCGTCGGTGCTGTGATAGGCGAGCCAGTCTCCATACTGCCAGCCCGGCCGCCAGACCAGGTCCGGTCCCGCCCGCCGGCGCTCGAACTCCACCCATGCGCGCATGCTGGGATACTGTCGCTCCAGGAGGGCGCGGTCGCCGTACGCGACATACATCGTCCACGGGACGACCACGGCCGCGTCGGACCAACCCGCGGTCCCGGCGGCGCGCAGCGAGTCTCCGCCGAGGACGTTGGGGACCACCACCGGGACGCTGCCCCCGGCGTGCTGATCGAGTGCCAGGTCGGCGAGCCACTTCGAGAAGAACCCGTCGACCCCCATGTTGAACGCGGCCGTCGGCGCGAAGACCTGTGCGTCCCCCGTCCACCCCAGCCGCTCGTCACGCTGCGGGCAGTCGGTGGGGATATCCAGGAAGTTGCTGCGCTGCCCCCAGACGATGTTGTGCTGGAGCTGGTTGAGGAGGGAGTCGGAGGTCTCGAAGGCCCCCGTCCTTTCCAGGTCGGACGAGACGGCGATACCGGTGATGGTGCTCGTGTCCGGCGGGGTGGGAAGCCCGCTCACGCCTACGTAGCGGAAGCCGTGGAAGGTGAAGTGCGGCTCGTACACCTCCTCGCCCCCGCCCTTGAGGGTGTACCGGTCCGTCGCCTTGGCGCCTCGCAGGTTGGCGGTGTACAGGTTGCCCTGCGGATCGAGGACCTCGGCGAAGCGCATCGTCACCGTCGTGCCCGCAGGCCCCCGCACGCGGAGACGCGCCCACCCGGCGAAGTTCTGGCCAAGGTCGAAGACCGTCTCTCCCGAAGGGGCGCGGAAGATGGCCACGGGCTTCAGCTCCGCTACGGGGCGCACCGGAGGCGACACCGGCGCGACCAGCTCGGCCGCGGGCGGGTCCAGCACCGAGACCGCCGTCCAATCGTGGTCGTCGTACGGAGCGCTCGACCAGCCCGGCCGCTCGCGCCGCGCGTCGTACGTCTCGCCCATGTAGATGTCCGACATGCGCACCGGGCCCGGGGCGGTCCTCCAGCTCCCGTCGGAGACGATGCGCTCCGTGTGGCCGTCGGCATAGCGAATCTCCAGCTGCACCAGCAGGCCGAGGCGCTTCCCGTAGACGCCCCGCTGGTCGGAGAAGCCAATGTACCCGCGATACCAGCCATCCCCGAGCATCGCCCCGACGGCGTTGTCTCCCTGCTTGAGAAGCGATGTGACGTCGTAGGTCTGGTACTGCAGGCGGTGATGGTACGACGTCCATCCGGGCGTGAAGCGCGCGTCTCCGACGCGAGTGCCGTCGAGGTACAGCTCGTACAGGCCCAGGCTGGTCACGTACACCCGCGCCTGCCGCACCCGACCGCTCACCCGGAATGCGCGCCGGAGAAGGGGCGACGCCGTGGGCATGGTGTCGGCGGGATCCGGTGGGGGGCCGATCCATCGCGCGGTCCAGTCAGCCGGTTGGAGGAGTCCCGTCTCCCAGAAGGCCACCGCGCTCCATGCGGAGGCCTGGCCACTCGTGTCCCACACCCGGACACGCCAGAAGTAACGGGTGTGTGAGCGCAGACCGGGACCGCCGTAGGGGACGAACACCGACGTGCCGGAGGCGACCCGGTGCGAATCCCAGACGAGGTTCCTGCCGCCGGCGAGGTCGGCGGCGGTGGCGGCCACCTGTACCCGATAGGCGGCCTGCATCGAGTTCCTGCCGGCGGCCGTGATCCGCCAGCTCAGCCGCGGATGGACAGCGCCGATTCCGAGGGGGTCGGTGAGGTGCTCCACGCGCAGCGCCGTGACGGCGAGGGAGGCAGGTGCCGACACCTGCGCCGGAGCCGCCGCGACGGGCCCCAGGAGGACGCACAGCACGGCGGCCCTCGCCCCGTACCGGGCGAGGCCGTGGAGCCGCGGCGCGAGGCCGCGATGGAGCGAGAGGCGCATCGGCGTGTTCCTCCTCCGAGAGCCGTGGAGCGCGTGCGTTGCCTCGGCATCGGCTCCCGGCAACGGCCTGGTTCCACGCACCGGGCCAAAGTCTCGCGTCCTCCACGTCGGCGCCAGCGTAGCGCCCGGACGGTGCCCTCCAGCAGGCCTTTGCGCTACCATTGGGATGACTGGATCTCACCTCCCTCTTCCCCGAGGGAGACGCGGTGACGTGACTATGCCCGCGACGCCGACGGTACGGCGCCTCCTGCCCGTTCCGGAGGTCGTATGCCCGACTCCGTCGAAGACAAGCCCGAATACACGCTCGGCCAGAAGGAGGCCCGGCGGCTCCACGACATGGAGAGGGCCTTTCTCAATCGCCCCAGGCTCAGCATTCGGCTGCGCATCGTAACGGGCTTCCTTCTCTGTTTCTTCCTCCTCGCGGTGACCGGTCTCATCAACCTGGCCATCCTCTACCAGGCCAGGGGCAAGCTGCACTTCCTGGACGTCTCCCAGGACCTCTCGTTGGACGTCCAACAGGCCCGCCACTTCGAGCGGCTGAACTACCCGGACAGAAAGAACCTCGAGCAGGCGGCGCAGGCGGCCCAGGAGGCGTCCGACCTCCTCATCACGGAAGGCGTGAGCATCCTGGAGGTCTCGGGTCAGACCCAGCTCATCGCCATCGAGTACAAGCTGGGCCACTACTCGCAGATCGTGCACGAGGCTCTCGCCGAGCTCGACCGGGCCGCACCCGACTCGGGCCGCGTCGCCGCCCTCAACGCGGAGCTGGACGCCAGCAGCGGCGACATCATGACGCTTCTGCGAACCATGAAGGCGACGGAGGCCGCCAGCGCGAACCGGGTCCTGAAGATCTCGCAGACCCTGCCTTTCCTGTTCGCCGGGGTCATGCTGCTGATCATCTTCTGGATCACGAAGCTCCTCGCCGGCACCATCACCGCATCGCTGAACCGGCTGGAGGAATCCACCCGACGCATCGCCGGCGGGGACTTCTCCCTCATGAACCCTGCACGGAAGTACCGCGACGAGCTGTCCGATCTCTCCCTGGGGGTGAACCGGATGTTGCTGGAGCTCAGGGCACGTGAGGCACAGGTGATCAAGGCGGACAGGCTGGCCAGCGTCGGCGCCTTTTCGGCGGGCATCGCGCAGGATCTGAACGACGTGTTCAGCACAATATCCGCCAACACACGGGCGTTCATGAAAGGATGTCATCCCAAGGCGGACTGCCCGTCCTTTTCCCTGCTGGAGGGGATCTTCGAAGAGACGGAGCGTGGTCGGGAGACCGTCCAGGGGCTGGTGGAGTTCACGCACGACGACGAGGCGGAGGTGGGGCGCGTGGACCTCGGCGCCGCGGTGGATTCGGCCAGGATGCTCCTCGAGCGCGAGCTCACGGACGACCGCGTGGAGTTCCAGGCGGAAGTTCCCGAGGAGATGCCCCCGGTCCGGGGGATCTTCGGCCAGCTCAAGCAGGTCTTCCTGAACCTGTTCCACAACGCCGTCCAGGCGATGCCCGCAGGCGGTGCCCTCACGGTGCGGGTGGGCTTCCTGGGTGCCGACCGGGCGGAGGTCACGGTCTCGGACCAGGGTGTGGGGATCCCCCCCGGGGATCTGCCGTATGTCTTCGATCCGTTCTACACGACCCGAGAGGGCAGCGAGGGCACCGGGCTGGGGCTGTCCATCAGCTACGGCATCGTGCACAGGTTCGGGGGGGACATTCGAGTGGAGAGCGTGGTCGGGCAGGGGACCACGGTTCACGTCACGCTGCCGCTCGCCTCCGTGACGGCCCCGGACGAAGCCGACGAGCGCCCGGACGAGCGCCCGCCCAGCAACAGCGAGACGCTCAGCCCGGCCACGGCGGCCAGCCCCACCGCGAACAAGCCGTAGAGAATGCCGTGGCTCGTGGCGAGACTGCGGATCCAGGCCTCCACGCCGACGGCCCGAACCTCGACCTCCGTTTCGGCGGTTGCCACCACGCGCCCTCGATTCACGGCGTAGGCCTCGATCCGATATAGCCCCGGTGGGCCGTCCGGCGGCCAGAAGAAGCTGGCCTGGTACTTGTCGCCGTCGCGGCGGACTCCTTCCTCCGCGAAGCTGAAGCGGCGGTCGCGTTCGCGAATCAGGATCAGCTCGTTGAGGTAGAGGTTCTTGTCCAGGCCGCCCTCCACCGCCATGGACGCCTTCAGGCCGGCTCGGCCCAGGCCGTGCTCGACCTGTTCCGTCTGGGGCAGGATGTCGTCCAGCGGCACCGTGGACTTGATCTTGAACATCCTGGGGACGTCCTCGAACCGGACCTGGCGCACGGAGAGCCAGAAGGGGCCGACCTTGCCCTTCTGGGAGCACTGCACCGCCTCCCGCGGCGAGGTCAGCTTGAGGACGATTGCGTCCGAGGGCAGCGCGGTACCCTGGACGCGCACGAGATCTCCCTGGTAGCGGGCCGTGATGCGGATGACCCGCTGTGAGGCGGACACGGTGATGGCGGAGGCCTGAGCCGCCATCGGCGCCGCGCGGGAAGCGGCCACGAGGAACAGCGCGGCGGCGAGGAGGGTGTGCCGCGCGCTCACTTGGCCAGTCCCATGACGATCAGGAAGGTGGGCGGCGCCTGCATGAGGTCGTTGAGGAGCTTCAGCGACATGGCCAGGACGATCATCGAGAAGGCGACCTTGAGTTGGCTTCCCTTGAGATGGGCGACCGTACGGGCCCCGAGCTGAGCGCCGACCGTCGAGCCGATCAGGAGCGCCGCGGCCAGGACGGCGTCGACGCTGTGGTTCACCGCCGCCTGCATCAGGGTGACCGAGGCCGAGGTGAACAGCATCTGGAAGAGGCTCGTGCCCACCACCACCTGCATGGGCATGCCCAGGAAGTAGCTCATGGCCGGCAGCAGGATGAAGCCTCCCCCCACTCCCATGATGGCCGCCAGCACGCCGACCAAGCCGCCGAGGATCAGCGGCGAAAGGGCCGAGGTCTCCACCCCGGACACCTTGAAGCTCATCCGGAACGGGAGCCGGCCGAGGAAGCGGTGGACGGCGGTCTCCGCAGGCTGCTCCACGTCGCCCTGGACGTGGCTGGTGAGTCCGCCCACGAACATGGTGACCCCGATGACGGCCATGAACAGCACGTAGCACGAGATGATCACCACGTCGAGATTGCCCAGGGCGCGCAGGATCTTGGTCAGGACCGTGCCGACCGCGCCGCCCGTCACCCCGCCCACCAGAAGGAGGAGGCCCATCTTCATGTCCACGTGGCCGGCACGGAGGTGGGTGAAGGTGCCCGAGACGCTCGCGCCCGCAATGGCGCATACGGCGGACGCGGCCGCCACCTGCGGACTGATGCCCATCATGATGAGGAGGGGAGTGAGGAGGAACCCCCCGGAGCCCAGCATGCCTTGAACGAAGCCCACCGTCGCGCCCACCCCGACGAGGAGGAGCGCGTTGACGTCCACCGACGCCACGGGCAGGAAGACGTTCATGATTGCGACGTTCCTCCGCCCGGATCCGGCGAAGCCCGGCTGGCTCCGCCTTTCGATTACGATCGAGGTATAGAAAGGGCCTGCTTCGCCGTCAACGGGGCGAACGGACACCCGCAGCGGGGCGTCGTGCGCGCCGCGGCCTTGAGAAATGGCGGCGTAGGCTGCATATAGGGCCCAGCAATCCGGCCCTCCCGGCGCCATGACGCCTCAGCGTCACCGGGGCGGACATGACGTCATCCTCGAGTTAAGGAGGTAGAACTCATGGGTGATCGTATCGCCGACCCGAAAGCGCTCGGTTTTGCAGCTTTCGCGACCATGGCCTGGATGTATTCGATGGTGGGAGCCGGCTGGGTCTCGGCATCGAGTGCCGTAGCCGTGCTTCATCAGGCTGCCACATTCTCCATGCTCGCGCTGCTGGTCGCCGCGCTTGCGGCGTTCCTCCGGGGTGAGGCGTGGCACGCCTTCTTCTTCATGTTCTGGTCAGCTGTCATCCTGGGCTACCGAGGCGTTCTCGACACAATGGCCGCAACGGCTTTCCGCGGGGCGGCCGACGGCTGGTACTCGATCATCATCGCCCTGGTGAGCTTCTTCCTGTTTCTCGCGGCCATGCGCGCCGCCGTGGGTCTGCCCGTGGTGCTTCTGGCACTGACGGTCACGCTGGCCTTCCTGTCGCAGGCGCTGGGCTACTGGTTCGGCGGCGGGTTCTGGGCCGTCCTGGGCGGGTACCTCGGTCTGGTGTCGGGCCTGGCCGGTTTCTGGGCCATGATCGTGGAGGCCGGCAACATCGGTGGTGGCGGACAGGCTGCGATGAGCTGAGCGACCGACGTTGGCGGGGGGCCGCGCCTCAGCCCCCCGCCGGCTTCGCCCCCGACGGCGACGGCGCCCAGCGGAGCACACCGTGTGGGTCCGCGGCCCGGAGTTGGAATGCCCAGCCTCCGTCGAGGTCAGCCACCTTCAGCAGCACGCGGTTCCACCCCGCGTGCAGGCGTACGTCCACCTCGAGGTCGTCGGCGGTGGAGATGTGGCGGCCCTGCCGACGCGAGACCACCCGACCGTTCACCCACATCACGTGGGCGTCGTCCGCACCCAGCAGCAGCACGGCGTCGCGGTCGTCGGGTGAATAGAGGAACGCCTCTGCGTAGGCTGCCACCCAGTCATTGGGCTCGAAGATGGCGTTCAGGTTGACGTAGCCGTTGGCGCGCGCCTCGGCGGGGGTCCAGCGCACCGTGCGTCCGCCTTCACCCTCATAGGTGCGCGTAAGATCCGGATCACGCTCCGGTCCGTACACGCTGTCCAGGGCGGGGCTGATCTCCGTGCCGAGACGCTGGGGGTTGGGGAAGGGCCCCACCACGCTCCAGCTCACGGCGAACCGACGCACGGGCCGGATCTCGACGGCCGCCGGCATCACGCCGGCCAGCCAGGCCATGCGCACGGACGTCCGGGCCGCGACGGTGTCGAGCACCACGGGATCCAGGACGGTGGCAGGCTCTTCGGCGGCTAGACGGATGCGGCGCACCGGCCCGCCGGCCACCGACACCCTCGCGACTCCGGCATCGGGTCCGCCCGAGGGATACGCCACCACCTGATACCGGTCGGGCCGCGGCACCGGGAGATCCAGCTCCCATCCGCCGGCGATGGGTGCGGCCTCGAGGTCCTTGGCCAGGCGCGCGCCCGCGGGAATGCGCACACCCATGACCTTGCGCTCGTCGGGGGGCGGGAGCGGCGGCAGCGGCGTGTGCGGCTCCGTCTGGTACCAGTACGCCATGGTGGCGTAGTCGGCGACTACGCTGTTGCCCGTGCCGTGCTCGATGTCCACGCGGATGGAATCGCGGAACGGAATGGGATCGAGCAGATGCCAGCGGTAGGCGGCGATGCGTCCTCGTTTCTCGTCCTTCACGACGAGCCCGTGGAAGGGCGCGGCGAAGGTCCCCCGGTCGAAGTACCACCCGGAGTTGAAGTAGTCCTCGGTACCGGTGCCCTGCCCGCGGAAGGATCCGTCGACGAAGTAGCGCTCGTCGCCCTCCAGGAAGGAGAGGCTTCCGTCGAGGCTCTCGGCGTCGAGGCTGGTCCCCACGAACCAGCCGGCACCGTGGGCGTCGAGGATGAGATGGGGCTCGTGGCTGGTGGTGCGGGGATCCCTGTGCCACCACGCGTGGAACGTCGCCAGGGGAGTGGGGAGGGAGTCCACGAGCTCCACGTCGGCGTTGAAGTAGAAGGCGTCGATGGCGCGCCCCGTGCCGTTACGTGCCACGATGCGCGCGTGGCGTGCGAAGGGCATGGGCAGGTAGGTGAAGAACCCGCCGCTGGTGACGCCCATGACCAGCGACGCGTAGTTCGGCTTGTTGAAGCCGTCCCCGAAGAAGTCGCCCAGAGGCGCCTCCACCGACGGGTTGGCCTCGCCGTCCCAGTACATCTCCAGGGAGATGCGCCGCAGATAGTCTGGATCCCGGCTGGCGATGGTCATCCACATGCTGCGCACGACACCGGGTCCGTCGAGGTCCAGAAGGACCACGGAGTCTCCCGGCGCCACCACCCAACGATCCGCGTTGCCTCCCGTGGTGTCGGTGGAGGACACGTGGATGAAGCGCGAGGTGGGCACCTGGAAGAGCCGGTCGAGAGGGCCGGGCGCGAAGTCCGGCGCCGCCGGCATGGGCTCCACCGTCCGGGGAGCGGGGGGCGCGGGTGGCGTCGCTCTGGCGCACGCCGCCGGAGCGCAGACCACCGCTGCGGCGAAGAGCACGGTCCGGGTGCGCCGCCGTATCGCGAAGTGCCTCGAGGCCGACATGCGGGAAGTATGGGCCGGGGCGTCCGCCGACGGTACCTCCCAGCCGCCCTCGCCCCGGGGCATGGTCGGCCGGCGCTGGATCTTCTCCCGCGATTTTGCGTTATCATACGCGGTTTGAGTCGGACCCGGACGGAGCTTTGCTTTGAGACGTCGTTCAATTGTCTGCACCGCCTTCGTGACCCTCATCGTTCCGCTGTCCGCGCGTGCCCAGGCTGCACCACCGCCCGGGATGGCCGCCGTGGAGACGGCGCGCTCCAAGGACTGCGTTGGCGAGGTCGCCAAGGTCGTGGACCTGAATGCCAAGGCGACACCCTACCTGAATCGTGCGCAGCGCATCCGTGTGCTGGCGGCGGCCGTCGGGCTGGAGGACACCACCCAGGCGGCGCCCTTCGACACCTCGAACGCGCTGGAGCGCGATGTGCACGACTGGTTCGTGACGGACCACGCCCTCGCGCTGCGCATCGTCGCCGGGGAAAAGGCGCTGGTGGCCAAGCGCGATACGGCCCGCGCCGCCATCAAGAGGCGTCTCCAGAGCGCCATGGACTCGGTGAGCGCGCAGGCGAAGGCGAAGCTGGCGGGAGCGGATTCCATCCAGGCCGACGCGCAGCCGTGCCAGAGCGCCATCTTCGTGCGTCCGGCCGTGTTGGAGGCGTGCAAGACCACCCCCGGCAGCCCCTTGTGCGCCGCGGCGGAGGAGAAGCCGGACACGACCGCCCCGGATACGGCCCAGTTCCGGTTCGTGAACGCGGCCAACGACCTCTGGGGCATCGAGCAGATGGAGCCTTGGTCCGATCCCGGCCCGCTCCGGCCGGGGCCCAACGGCTCGTTGGTGGGAGCGCGTACGATGGCAAGGGCGCGCCGGGGCAACATCATCGTGGCGGTTGCGCTGGCGCCCTTGTTCCGGGAGCGGTCGGCGCTCGACTCCGCGCAGGTCGCGCAGTATACGGCCAACCTCGATTCGTTGGGCTTCACGTTCAACCATCCGAAGTACGTGATGGCGCCGGCGCTGGAGCTGCAGGCGTCGGTACCGGCCCCCATCGGTGGCGAGAACCTCTACCTCCTCCACTTCGGGACCGTCTCGAAGCCGGACATCGTCCGGTCCATCAAGGCGGACAAGGGTGGGCTCATCCAGGCGACGTTCCCGGCGACTTCCCAGCTGCTGAACCGGCTCAAGGCCGGTGACGCTCTGAGCTTCACGGCGCTGAAGGTTCCGGCGGGGTCCACGGAGGGCACGCCCGTGTACTCCATCAAGCTCCTCAACGTGAACGAGGCCAGGGCCGCGACCCAGCTCCTGGGCTACATGCAGAGCGGCGACATGAGCAAGGACCTGAACCGGCTGGTGCCGGGGTCGGGAGGGGCATCGGGCCCGGGATCATAGGGAACGAAGTGTCCGGACTCGGCCCCGATGTCGTCGCCGGCCAGGGAGGTGTGCCTGGTGGTCACCCGTCCATGAACCCGCGGCCTCGCACGGCCTCGGTGGCGGGGATCCGGGCCGCGTTTCCGGCCCTCGAGCGGGAGCACGCGGGGCGTCCCGTAGCGTACTTCGACGGCCCGGGGGGCACCCAGGTGCCCCGGTCCGTGGCGGAGGCCATGAGCGAGCACCTGCTCCGGCACAACGCCAACCGGAGGTGGGCGTATCCCACCAGCGCCGAAACCGACGCCGCGGTGGAGGGATCGCGGGAGGCGCTCGCCGATCTCCTGGGGTGCCGTGCCGAGGACGTCGTGTTCGGTGCCAACATGACCACGCTGACGTATCACCTCGGCCGCACGCTGGGGCGCGCGTGGGGAGCGGGCGACGAGATCGTGGTGACCCGCCTCGACCACCTGGCCAACGTGGCCCCGTGGAGGGCGCTGGAGACGGAGCGGGGCGTGACGGTGGTGGACGTGCCCTTCCGGCTCGCCGACGGGACCCTGGACCAGAGCGTGCTGCTGGCCTCCATCACCGAGCGCACCCGGCTCGTGGCCGTGGGGTGGGCCTCCAACGCGCTGGGCACCGTGACGGACCTGGCGCCGGTGGTGGCGCGGGCCCGGGAGGTCGGAGCCCTCACCTTCGTCGACGGCGTGCACGCCGTGCCCCACCTCCTCCCCGCCGCCCGGGCCCTCGGATGCGACTTCCTGGCGTGCTCTCCCTACAAGTTCTACGGGCCCCATGCCGGCGTCATGTACGCGCCGGCGGAGCTTCTCGACGCCCTCGACGTGCCGCGCCTGGCGTGCGCTCCGGAGCGGGCGCCGGAGCGGTTCGAGACCGGCACGGGGAGCTTCGAGTCCATGGCCGGGTCGGCCGCGGCGGTGGACTTTCTCGCGTCCCTCACCGGCGGTGCCAGCCGGCGTGAGCGGCTGGGGCGCACGTACGCGGCGCTCCACGAGCGAGGCGAGGCCCTCCTGGAGCGCATGTGGCGGGGTCTGGAGGAGATGGACGAGGTGCGCCTCTACGGACCGCCGCCCGGCGCGCCTCGGACCCCGACCCTGGCGTTCACCGTGGAAGGCCACGACGCCCGGGGCGTGGCGGCCCACCTGGCCGCGAACCACGGCGTGTTCGTCTCCCACGGCCACTTCTACGCCGCGCACGTCACCGAGGACCTGGGCATCACCGGGGGCCTGGTGCGCGCCGGATGTGCCTGTTACACAACGGCAGACGAGGTGGATCGCCTCCTGGAGGGCGTGAGGGATCTCCGCTGAGGAAGCCGGGCTGCCCGCGGGGGCTGAACCCCCACAGATGGCCGGGGAGCTTCCCCTACGGCACCGGGAAGGCGCTGGCCCCATCCTGAAACAGCACGCTCGCCGTGCTCCGGTTTCTGCCCGTCCGCGCACCGGTCGACCGGATCGTCCCGCTTTACGGGAGATCTCTCTCATGACGCGCCTGTCGGCGGACATCGAGGCCCGTTTCCACGGACTTCGTCGCATCATTGGAAACACCCCCCTCCTCGCCGTCGACTACTCCTTCCGAGGGTGCCGTCGGCGTCTCTTCGCGAAGAGCGAGAACCTGAACATGACAGGGAGCCTGAAGGACCGCATGGCTCTCCACATCCTCAGGCGCGCCTATGAGAAGGGGGCCATCCAGCCGGGGGCGCTCATCGTGGAGGCCACCAGCGGCAACACCGGGATCTCCTTTGCGGCCGTGGGGCGCGCCCTGGGCCACCGGGTGTCCATCTTCATGCCCGACTGGATGAGCCGTGAGCAGGTGCGGCTGCTGCGCGCCTTCGGCGCCGAGATCCATCCGGTGAGCGCGGGCGACGGCGGGTCCCTGGGAAGCATCGCACGTGCGGAGGAGCTGGCCGCATCCACTCCTGGGGCGTTCCTTCCGCGACAGTTCACGAACCTCGACAACTGCGAAGCCCACGAGGAGCAGACCGGTCCCGAGATCCACTGGCAGCTGGGCGCGCACGGACTGCGTCCCGACGCCTTCGTGGCCGGTGTCGGCACCGGCGGCACCGTGATGGGCGTGGGGCGCTACCTACGGGCGCACCATCCCGACGTGACGATCCATCCCCTGGAGCCGGCCAACTCGCCGATGCTCAGCGACAGCCGGAGAATGGGGCGACACCGCATCCCGGGCATTGCCGAGGAGTTCATCCCTCCCATCGTGAGCCTGGCCGAGCTCGACGACATCGTGGCCGTCGACGACGGCGACGCGATTCTCATGGCGCAGAAGCTGGCCCGGAGCGTGGGGTTGGGTGTGGGAATCTCCGCGGGAGCCAACTTTCTCGGCGCGGTGATGCTCCACGACCGGCTGGGCGACGACGGCGTCGTGGTCACGGTCTTCCCCGACGACAACAAGAAGTACCTGGGCACCGATCTCCTGCACGACGAGCCCGTGAGGCCCGAGCATCTCACGCCCTACCTGACCGTGCACGGCTTCACGTCGTTCAACCGTGCCTGCCAGGTGTGCGACCAGTCGGAAGACCTGGTGAAGATGGCGGGGGCGCTGAGCGTCTGAAGCCACCCGGCGTCCACAGTCCCATGTGACCACAGGCGCCGGACCGCGCGGTCCGGGCGATGATTCTACACATGTAGCTGTAGCGACGTCCGGGGCGTACGTTACGGGGTCACCCCTCCCATCCGACCCATCCGAACCGCAGGATCTTCTTCCCATGCGCCGTCTGATCGCATCCACCGGCGCGATGAGCGCGCTCCTCCTGATGTTCGCGTGCACGCCATCGCAGAAGAACGCTCCCCCGGAGGCCGACGCCGACCTCGTGGCTCGGGCCCACGCCATCCACGAGCGCATCGTCACCATCGACACCCACGACGACATCGAGGACGACTTCGCCAACACCGTTGATCCGCTGAACGCGGATCGGCAGGTGAACCTCGAGAAGATGAAGGCCGGCGGCCTCGACGTCGTGTTCTTCGCCGTCTACGTGGGCCAGGGCCCGCGGACGCCCGAAGGCTACGCGCGTGCCCACGACGCCGCAGAGCAGAAGTTCGCGGCCATCCACAAGATGGCGGACGAGATGTATCCCGACCGCATCGAGATCGCTTACACGCCCGACGACGTGGAGCGCATCGTCGGATCCGGGAAGCTCGCCACGGTCATCGGGATGGAGAACGGCTACATCATCGGCAAGGACCTGGGCCTCCTGAAGACGTACTACGACCAGGGCGGTCGGTACCTCACCCTGGCACACCAGGGTCACAACGACATCAGTGACTCGGCGAACCCCAGCGAGCGCCTGGACGACGCGGCGGAGGAGTGGGGAGGCCTCAGCCCCTTCGGCAGGCAGGTCGTCGCGGAGATGAACCGTCTGGGGATGATGATCGACGTGTCGCACATCTCGAAGAAGGCGGCGCTGGACGCCATGCGCGCATCGAGAGCTCCGGTGATCGCGTCCCACTCCAGCATGCGCGCGCTGGCGGACGTGCCTCGGAACATGGACGACGAAACGCTGCTGGCGCTGAAGGACAACGGCGGCGTCATCCAGACGGTGGCCCTGGGCGGGTACGTGAAGGTCCGCCCCGAGTTCGAGACTGCCGTGCGTGCGCTTCGAGAGGAGTTGGGGATCCGGGGATACGCCGGCTGGCGCGACCTCACGGACGAGCAGCGCGCCGAGTACCGGCGGCGCGTGGATGAGCTGAACCAGAAGTACCCGCAGGCGAACGTGAGCGACTTCGTGGACCACATCGACCACGCGGTGCAGCTCATCGGCATCGACCACGTGGGCATCAGCTCGGACTTCGACGGCGGCGGCGGCATCGAGGGCTTCAACGACGCCAGCGAGGCGTTCAACGTCACGCTGGAGCTGGTACGCCGTGGCTACAGCGAGGACGACATCCGCAAGCTGTGGGGCGGGAACCTGCTCCGGGTGTGGCGACAGGTGGAGAGCGTCGCCGGGGAGATGCAGGCGAACGCGGGCTGAGCGACCCCCCGGGCCGGGCGTCGTAACCGCCCGGCCCGGCGCCCCGCCCTCGAGCGTTCCGGAGCCCGGTCCGGACTCCTTCGGCAGGGTGGCCTCGTAGGGAGCGCCGCCCCCGTTGTGCCCCACGCGCTCATCGACGCTCTTACGTTGATGGGAATGCTGCCCTTCGGATCGGGATGACGTCCGCTCGATGATCGACAAGATCCTCGCCGACCTCGTGGTCACCTTCCACGTGGCGTTCGTGGTCTTCGTGGTGACGGGGGGGCTCCTGGTGCTGCGCTGGCCGCGCCTGGCGTGGCTGCACCTGCCGTGCGCCCTCTGGGGCGCGTGGGTGGAGCTGTCGGGGTGGATCTGTCCGCTCACGCCGCTGGAGATCTCGCTGCGGGTGGCGGCGGGTGAAGCGGGGTACACGGGGGGCTTCCTCGAGCACTACGTCCTCCCGATGCTCTACCCCGCCGGGCTCACACGGGGGATCCAGGTGGGCCTGGGCGTCGCGGTGCTGGTGGTGAACGTGGCGGCGTACGCGGCGGTGGTGCGCCGCGTGCGGCGGAGCGCGGCCCGCACGGACAGGGAAGGCTGAAGAAACGCAAGAATCGGCGGGCGGAGGCCGTGGCCGGGTCGGGCCCGACGACGAGGGGGCCGGCCGCACGGGCCGACCCCTTCGAACGCCGGACGCGAGCCCGGCCGTGCTCGCTCAGCTGCCGCCCCCTCCTCCTCCGGTCCTCGGTGCCGGCCGGCGGTACTTCACCGGTGCCGGCGGCTCGGGCTTCAGGATGATGCCCTGGGTCCGCACCAGCTCCAGGGCCTTCTCTACCGCAGCCTCGAGCTGGGGATCGCGGCCGGCCGCCACCTCCTTCGGCGTGTTCGCCACCTCGATGTCCGGGCTGATCCCCTTGCCCTCGATGTCCCACTGGCCGTCGGTATTGAAGAATCCGCCCCGGGGCGCCACGAAGCGGCCGCCGTCGACGAGGGGCGGCGTGTCGGCGGTGTGCACCAGACCACCCCACGTACGCTCGCCCACCAGGGGCCCGATCTTCTCGAAGCGGAAGAGGTAGGGCATGAGGTCGCCCCCGGAGCCCGAGCGCTCGTTGATGATCATCACCTTCGGACCCCAGACCCCGTCCTCGGGCTGCGTGAACGGCCTGTGCGCCGGCGTGCGGCTGTTGAAGTATCCGTCGAGCTTGCGGCCCATGACGTTGATGATGTAGTCCGCCGCCGATCCGCCGCCGTTGTTGCGCTCGTCGATGACCGCGCCCTTTCTGTCCTGCTGCGCGAAGTACATCCGGTTGAAGTAGCTGTACCCGCCCTGCCCGGTGTTGGGCAGATAGACGTAGGCGAGCTTCCCCTGGCTCATCTCGTCGACCGTCCTGCGGTTCCCCTCCACCCAGGCCCAGCTCCGGAGCTGGCTCTCGTTGGCTACGGGCTTCACGAACAGCTGCCGGGCGCCCTCGAGGGTCGGCCTGCCGTTCACGGAGATGGCGATGGTGCGGCCCGCCGTTCCCTCGAACGCGGCGTAGGGGTTCGTCGGGGCCTTCAGCTCACGCCCCTGGACTGCCACCAGGTAGTCGCCCTCCCGCACGTCCAGGCCGGGCTCGGCCAGGGGGCCGGTGAGCCCGGGGGTCCACTCCTCGCCCGAGTAGATCTTCGCTATGCGGTAACGGCCGTCCACCAGCTCCAGGTCCGCGCCCAGGAGCCCGATTCCGGGGTTGTCCACGTCGGGGTAGTCACCGCCGCGGACGTAGGAGTGCCCCACCGAGACCTCGCCGGAGACCATGTCGAGGAGCCGGTTGAAGTCCGAGCGGTGCTCCACGCCGGGGAGCCACGCGGAATACCACTTCCACACGTCGTTCCACGGGGCGCCGTGGGTGTTGTCCACGTACAGGAAGTCGCGCATGAACCGCCATCCGTCGCGCAGCATCTGCGCCCATTCCGCCCTGGGGTCGATGTGGACGCGCATGTTCAGCGCCAGGCGCCCGTCGCCGCTCTTGGGCGGGCCGCCCGTCGCGCTCACGATGCTCCAGCTCTGACCGGTCCGGACCAGCAGCTTCCTGCGGTCGGAGGACGCCACCACCGCGCTCACCCCCTCCATGTACTTCGTGGCCTTCTCGTCCTCGAGGGAGTAGCGCTGCAGCACGAGCCCGCGTGAGTTGGGCACTGCCTCGGTGACGAACACCTCGCCCTCGGGGCCGGGGACGAGCCCACGGTAGTCCCGCAGTGGCAGCGCGGGCGCGTCGACGATACGGGTCGCGAGCCCGTCGAAGTCGATGGCGACGTCGGCGACGGCCTTGGGTGGAGCCGCCTCGCCCGACGAGCGCGGCGCCGCGCCGCCGCCGCCGCTCGCCGAACCTTCGCCCCTGCGATCACCCCCCTGCCGTGCGGGCTTCTCAACGTCCGCCCCACCCTCCTCGTCGCTCTTCGGCAGGAACGGCGAGGGAGTTCCCTTCGCCAGCAGCGTCACATACAGCGCCCGGGTCACCGGCCGGTCGTACCCCGACATGTCCAGCCACGAGGAGCTCAAGGCGAAGTCCGTGGAGGCGAGGAAGTACAGGTACTTGCCGGATGCGTCGAACACCGGTGCGAGGGCGTCGGCCATGCCGTCGGTGACCTGGTGCTTCTCTCCCGTCTTCGTGTCGTAGACGAAGACCGCCCGGTACATGTTGTCCAGCCGCTTGGTGTAGGTCACCCAGCGCGAGTCCGGAGACCAGACGGGGTCGAGGGAGCGCCGTGGGTCGGCGTACTCCTCACCGTCGATGTCCGTCACCTTGCCCGAGGTGACGTCCATGACCAGCACCCGGAAATCCGTGTTGGTGAACGCGATCTTCGTGCCATCCGGGGACCAGGTCGGCTGGAAGTAGAACGTCGGATGGTCGAACAGCACGCGGCGGACGACGTTGCCCTCCTGGTCGCCGATGACCAGGCCGTACTCTCCGCCGTCGTCGTTGAACCAGGCGATCCGCTTGCCGTCCGGCGACCACGCGGGGTACCGGTCGGCCACGCTCGAAGTCCGCGTGATGTCACGCCAGCTCCCGTTCTCCGCGGGCACGGTGAACAGCTCACCCCGGTACTCGAAGATCGCCCGCTTCCCGGTGGGCGAGAGCCCGGCATTGGAGAGGCGTCCCGAGGGGACGTCCTCCCAGCGCGGGCTGGCCCAGTTCTGGTCCGCCCCCGCCTGGACGACGATCTGCCGGTCCTGGCCGGTCTTCGGGTCGAGGATGTGCAGATAACCCGCCTGCTCGTAGACCACGATGCCGTGACCC